>CANRZY010000135.1 GCA_947644625.1 uncultured Pseudoflavonifractor sp. | reverse complement strand
CATCCTTCTATTATTTTTTCTCCCTACTGTCCAATATGTATTGTAGTCCTACAGTGGAAAAAGACGGAAAAAGACATATAGGCTTGCATTTGGGAGGATCTTTTACTATAATTTTTCTGCCAACTATCCCCTTCGGAGGAATGAACCATGAAAAAAACGAGAAGCACCGGGACATTGCTGGGTATTTTTACGGCGGTCCTTTTCCTGTCGGCGGCCCTTCCCGGAGCCATGGCCGCTCAGGAACCTTCCGTCAGCGCTGCGGGAGCTGTGGTCATGGACTTTGATACCGGGGAATTTTACTACGAAAAGAACGCCGATCTTTCCCGACCCGTGGCCAGCATGACAAAGCTGATGAGTCTTTACCTGGTTTTTGAGGAGATGGAGGCCGGGACTCTGTCCCCGGACAGCTATGTCACCGCAGGGGCCAGGGCAGCAGCCATCTCCAACAACTCTCTGTACTCCGGGCTGGAACGGCTCCGGGCAGGGGAGAACTACCGGGTGGAGGATCTTCTTCGGATCATTATGACCAAATCCTGTAACGGCTCTGTTCTGGTGTTGGCGGAGCATATCGGGGGAACGGAGGAGGGCTTTGTAGCGCGGATGAACGAAACGGCGGCCCGGTGGGGGCTTAACGCTCACTTTGCCGACAGCTTTGGATTTAAGGACGACGGAAACGCCGTCTCCCCCCGTGCCATGGCTCTTCTGGCCCAACGGATCATTACGGACTATCCCCAGATCCTGGATTACTCCTCCCTGCCTGAGTCCACCTTTCAGGGCAGGAGCTTCCTCTCCACCAATACCCTGCTTCGGGAGAACATGGTGGAGGGGATCGACGGGCTCAAAACCGGCACCACCGACGGAGCCGGTTACTGCTTTACGGGAACGGCCCAACGGGAGGGCCGCCGGATCATCTCGGTGGTCATGGGCGCGGCCAGCCACACCATCCGGATGTTGGAAAGCCAATCCCTCCTGGAATACGGCTTTGCCTGCCGCCAGGCCCGTGAGGATGCCTGGCACGCCATCGGGGAAAGCCTGCACGCGGACATTACCGCCCGTGGTCCCCTCTGGGCGCGGACGGAGGCCACCCTTACCGCCACCCTCTCCGGACTTACAACAGAGGCGGGCGGGCGGGCGGATCCACTGGGAACTGGACGGTCTTCCTGTGGAGGGCTCCGAAGAGCCTTTCTGGCTGATGAACGGCGCCGCGGCGGAAACCACCGTACTGGTCCCCGCCGGAGAGGGTCCTCTTTCCCTGGCCCTGATTGTCACCCTGCCCGACGGGACCATTCTCCGGCAGGAGAAGGAATTGCCCCAGGAGGAAAACAGCGTCACCTTTACCGGGCGGATGGGAGCCCGCAGGTTGGAGCTTTACCCGGAAACCTCCCTTCGCATCCCCTTCCAGGTCCGCTGTGACCAGGAGGTATCCTCCGTGATCCCGGCAGGCTGGTATCTGGATGGGGAGCCTATTCCCTTCTTTCAAAACGCTGCCTTTCGGGTAGGCCCAGAAGGTAGAAGCTCCGGCTATAACCTTATAGGGGGAGAACTGGCCCCCGGAGAGCACCTTTTGGAATTCCGGCTGAATCCGGAAGGGCTTCCCGGCGTGGAGCAAGTCAGCTTCCCACTGGAGATCCTGATACTGGACGAGGCAGGCCCCGCCCTTCCCCAAAGATTGGAGCCGGACGCCGCATAGGAAAAGAGGACCTGATACCAGGTCCTCTCAGAGCGTCAAGGAGTTTGTGAATAGAAATTTAGTGTACCAACGTGCGTTAGGAACGTAGGGCGGGGGCTTGCCCCCGTTCCAGGGCGGCCCGCAGCCGGTCGGCGTGCTCCCGGTTTTCCTCCGCCAGGGCCCGGTACATCTGAGCGAGGCAGGGATCGGCGGTAAGCTGGGCAGCATCCATCAACACAACCGCCCTCTTCTGTTCCCCCCGAAACCCTTCCCGAAGGGCCAGGGCCCTGGTCTTGGGGAGGGTCGGAGCGCCGGGAACAGAGGGTACATACTCCCGCCCTGAAATAAGAAAATAAGCGGCCAAAAGACGGCGAAGCTGCCGATCCTTTTCGGCAGCCAGGGTGGAAAAGATCCCACGGGAGCCCATCCGCCCGGCCAGGGCCCTGTATGTATGCCGGGCCTCCGCCCACTCTCCGGCCAACTCCTCCAGCCGGGGCAGCTCCCCCATGCTGGCCTCCCCCAGACAGGGGACGCTTTGGGGCATTTCCTGGAGCGGTTGGGGCAACAGGGGCGAGCGGATCAAGGGCTGGGGGGCCGGGGAAAGGTCGTCGTCGGGGGGGGCCAGAGTAAAGGGACAATCGGGCCGGTCCTGAGGCATGACACGTTCCCAAACTCTCTGAAAAGCAGCCTGGTCCAATTCCATAACAGTCTCATTCATAGGCAATCTCCTCCTTTGCCCATCCTATGCAAAAATGAAAAAAGAGCCACAAATGAAAAAAGAGTTGACAAGGGAGACATATTTGGGTATAATAACTCTTGCCTTTTCGGACGATTAGCTCAGCTGGTATGAGCATCCGCTTGACGTGCGGGAGGTCACAG
>CANRZY010000134.1 GCA_947644625.1 uncultured Pseudoflavonifractor sp. | reverse complement strand
GCGAGCTGATCCGCTCCGCCATCGAGTTTGGCGACATGGAGGTCCAGGAGATCCTGACCCCCCGGGTGGACATTACCGCCGTGGAGGATACCGCCACCATGGAGGAGATTGCCGCCGCCTTTGTGGAGAGCGGATATTCCCGTCTGCCTGTCTACCATGAGGACATGGACGATATTCTGGGCGTGATCCATGAAAAGGACTTTCAAATTGCCCGCTACCGGGGTCAGACCGATCCCGCCGCCCTCATTACCCCCATCCTCTACACCACGGGCAATACCAAGATCTCCGACCTTATGCGCATCCTCCAGCGGAAAAAGGCCCACATGGTCGTGGTGGTGGATGAGTACGGAGGAACAGAGGGGCTTTGTACCCTGGAGGATATTGTGGAGGAATTGGTGGGGGAGATCTGGGATGAACATGACGAGGTCATTGAGGAATTTAAAAAGCAGCCCGACGGCAGTTATCTTATTGCCTGTCACGCCGCCCTCAGCGACCTGTACGACCTCTTTGCCCTTACAGGAGAGTGCGAGGCCAACACCGTCTCCGGCTGGGTCATGGAGCAGATCGGGAGGGTCCCCGAAGAGGGGGACCGGTTCCAGTCCGATGGGCTGGATGTGACGGTGACAAGGGTGGACCACCGGAGGGTATTGGAGATCAAAGTAGTGGTGCTGGAAAAGGAAACGGAAGAATCATAAAAAGAAAAAAACCGCCGCCGGGGATCTCTACCCCGGCGGCGGTTTTTTATTTCAGTTCCTCAAAGTCGCTGGCCGGATGCTTGCAGATGGGGCAGATAAAATCCGCCGGGAGGGCGTCGCCCTCGTAGATATACCCGCACACCTTGCACACCCAGCGCTTCTTTTCCCTGGGCTCCTTGGGAGCCTGGGGCTTGGGCTTGATGTGGGCGTGGTAGTAGGCGTAGGTGAGGCTGGGAGCGGTGGAGAGCATATCGCCGTCCAAAACGTCGGCCAGGAAAAGGGTATGGGTCCCCAGATCGGTTTGGGAGACCACCTTGCAGCTGATCCAGGCATTGGTCCCCTCCGTCACGTAGAGGAGCCCGTTGTCCCCCCGTCTTGCCCCGTCAAATCCGGCAAACTTGTCCTGATCCCGTCCCGATTGGAAGCCGAAGCGGCGGAACAGGTCAAAGCCAGCCGCCTCTGACAGGATGGAGACGGTAAATATTCCCGTAGCGGCGATCATATCATGGGTCAGGTTGGCCTTGTCCACCGCCACAGTCACCCGGTTGGGGGTGATGGTGACCTGCCCCACCGTATTGATGATGCAGCCGTTGTCCTGCTTCCCCTGCCGGGCGGTCAGGATAAAAAGCCCATAGGTCAAGGCATACATGGCGTTTTCATTTTTCATAGGCCCGCGCCTCCTTTTCTGTTCCCTTCCAGTTTACCTCTTTTTCCATAAAAAAACCGCCGGGAATTTTCCCGGCGGTTTTGATCGTCCTATTTGATTTCCATGCTCTCCACTTCCGCCTTCAGAAGGGCGGAGAACTGCTCCAGGGTCATGGCCCCCAGATCCTCTCCGCTGCGGTGGCGGACGGAGACGGTCTTGTTCTCGATGTCCCGGTCTCCCATGACCAGCATATAGGGGGCCTTCTGAAGGGTGGCCTCCCGGATCTTCTTGCCGATCTTCTCGTTCCGGTCGTCGATCTCCACCCGGAAGCCTTGCTCATCCAGCCTGGCGGCAACCTCTCTGGCATACTCGTCGGCCCGGTCAGTAACGGTGAGCAGCTTCACCTGCACGGGGGAGAGCCAGGCGGGGAAGGAGCCGGCAAAGTGCTCGGTAATGACGCCGATGAACCGCTCGATGGAGCCCAGCACCACCCGATGGATCATAACGGGGCGGTGCTTCTGGCCGTCCTCCCCCACATACTCCAGCTCAAACCGCTCGGGGAGCTGGCTGTCCAGCTGGATGGTGCCGCACTGCCAGGTGCGGCCCAGGGAGTCGGCCAGATGGAAGTCCAGCTTGGGGCCGTAGAAGGCGCCGTCCCCCTCGTTAATGACAAAGTCCTTGCCCATGGCGGTGATGGCGGCCTTCAGGATCTCCTGGTTTTTCTCCCACTCCTCCACGGTGCCGATGTGGTCCTCCGGCATGGTGGAAAGCTCGATGGTGTAGCTTAGGCCGAAGGTGGAATAGACCTCGTCGAACAGCCGCACCGTCTCCTGGATCACGTCCTGCATCTGCTCCCGGGTCATGAAGACGTGGGCGTCGTCCTGGTTGAAGCAGCGCACCCGGAACAGGCCGTGGAGGGCGCCGGACAGCTCATGGCGGTGGACCAGACCGATCTCCCCCACCCGCAGGGGCAGCTCCCGGTAGGAGTGGGGCTCGCTGGCGTAGACCAGCATGCCGCCGGGGCAGTTCATGGGCTTGACGGCGAAATCCACCTCGTCGATGACGGTGGTGTACATGTTGTTCTTATAGTGGTCCCAGTGGCCGGACCGCTCCCACAGCTGGCGGTTGAGCATGATGGGGGTGGAGATCTCCACATAGCCGTACTTCTTGTGGACCTTCCGCCAGTAGTCCAGCAGGGTGTTTTTCAGGGTC
Source organism: uncultured Pseudoflavonifractor sp. (assembly GCA_947644625.1). GTDB lineage: Bacteria > Bacillota > Clostridia > Oscillospirales > Oscillospiraceae > Vermiculatibacterium. The sequence goes on along the minus strand of CANRZY010000134.1, from coordinate 62 downwards.
ATGCCCTTGGGCAGGAAGAAGGGGAAGCCGGGACCCTCGTCCCGGAGCATGAACAGGCCCAG
>CANRZY010000133.1 GCA_947644625.1 uncultured Pseudoflavonifractor sp. | reverse complement strand
GGAGGCGGAGGAAAAGAGGGTGGAACAGCTTACCGAGACCCGGGAGGTATATCTTACCGCCTGCGTTCAGGAAAAGCCTTTCTCCTTCTCAGACGAGATGACTCTTTCCTCCGGTAAGCCCGCAGCTGTGGAGCTTCTGAAAAGCAGGGTCGAGCTGGCAAGAGGGGAATCCAAAGTCATTGGAAACAAGCTGATCTTCAAGGGAAACGCCGTTATGAGCCTTCTCTACCGAGGCCAGGACGACGGCGTATACGCCGCCGGGGGAGAACTGCCTTTTTCTCAGATCTTGGAGATCACCGGAGTGGCGGAGGATGCCGAGTGTGATATGACTCTGGCCCTTACCGGGGCGGAGTGTGCGCTCAATATGGAGGACGACGGCAGGAGCGTTTCGGTAAAGCTGGAAGCTTTGGCCCAGGCGGTAGTACGAGAAAACAGGAGCCTTCAAGTCCTGACTGACGCTTACAGCACCCAGGAGCCGATGGGGGTGGAGTTGGCTGAGTGCCCTGTGGACGCACGGCTGGACCGTGGGGCCCGAAGTCAGAATGTGCGGCAGGTGTGGGAAACGCCGACTGCGGTGAGGGAACTGGTAGACAGCCAGATGGCGGTGACGGAGGTGACCCAAAGCCGGGAGGGGGACCGGCTTGTGCTTACCGCCCAGGTGGAGGTGCAGCTTCTCTATATGGACGAGGAGGGAAGCCTTTTTGGGGCCCGGTATCCGGTGTCTGTCCCCTGTGCCCTGGAGCTCCCTGAGGGTTGCCGCTGTTTCTGCCAGTGTGAGGGAGTGGGGGATATATACGCCGCTCCCGCTCCTGGAGGGGTTGAGGTGCGGTTTGCGTTGGACTTCCGTTATTGCGCTCTGTCACGGGGGCAGATCGTAGCCCTGTCGGATCTGTATCCGGGTCAGGCGCCCGAAAATACGGGGGAACAACCCTCGCTGGTCCTCAGGATGCTGGGACAGGGGGAGCGGCTTTGGGATGTGGCGAAAAACTACGGTACCACCATTGCCGATATTATCAGCGCCAACGAGCTGGAGAGTGAGACTGCCGCAGTCGGACGGCTGCTGCTCATCCCGCGCGGACGGTAAAGGGGGAGTGGAAAATGGAAGAGAACAAGATCTATGACGATATCGCCCAGCGTACCGGCGGGGACATTTATATTGGAGTGGTAGGCCCTGTCCGAACAGGAAAATCCACCTTCATCAAACGGTTTATGGAGACCCTGGTGATCCCCAATATCGAAAATGTTTACCGCCGGGAACGGGCCCGCGATGAGCTGCCTCAAAGCGGCTCCGGCAGGACGGTCATGACGGCGGAGCCGAAATTTGTTCCTGAGGAGGCCGTCCTGGTGGACATGGAGGATGGGGCTGCCTTTTCCGTGCGGCTCATCGACTGTGTGGGCTACATGGTTCCCGGGGCGGTGGGACAGATGGAGGAGGACGCGCCCAGGATGGTGACCACGCCCTGGTTTGATCATCCCATTCCCATGACCGAGGCCGCCGAGGTGGGGACCCGAAAGGTGATCGCGGAGCATTCCACCATCGGTATCGTTGTCACCACGGATGGCACGGTGACCGATATCCCCAGGGAAGAGTATCTGGAAGCGGAGAACCGGGTCATTACCGAGCTGAAGGAGCTGGGAAAGCCCTTTCTGGTGGTGCTGAACTCTGCCGATCCCGACTCTGACCGGGCCAAGGCCATTCAGGCGGATATCATGGACCGCTATGATGTGACCTGTATGCGCTGTAATTGCCTGGAGCTGGGGGAGGAGGATGTGACGGCCATGATCCGGGGAGTTCTCTATGAGTTCCCGGTAAAAGAGCTGGACCTGTTCCTGCCGGCTTGGGTGGACGCCCTTCCTTATGACCACCCCATCAAGAGTGGGCTCTACGCCGCCATTCGGGAGGGCGCCTGTGAAATGCGCCGGATCCGGGAGGTGGAGGAGGCCATGACCGCCATCGGAGCCTGTGAGACGGTAAGCGCTGCCCGCGTGACCGCCATTGACCTGGGCTCCGGAACGGCAACGGCTGCGTTAGAGCTGCCCAGAAGCCTTTTCTATGAGACCATTTCCACCCAATCGGGTTTTACCATTTCCGATGATGGGGATTTGATGAGTCTTCTTACCAGCTTAGCGGGGGTCAAGCGGGAGTATGACAAGGTGGCCGAGGCTCTGGCTCAGGTCCGGGAGACGGGCTATGGCATTGTGGCTCCCAGCTTCGAGGAACTGAAGCTGGAGGAGCCTGAAATCGTCAAGCAGGGTGGCCGCTATGGCGTACGTTTGAAGGCGTCGGCCCCCAGTATCCATATGATCCGGGCTGATATTGAGACGGAGGTCTCGCCTCTGATGGGAAGCGAAAAGCAGTCAGAGGAGATGGTGAGCTACCTTCTGCAAGAATTTGAAGGGGACACGGCTCGTATCTGGGAATCCAACATCTTTGGAAAATCCTTCCATGATCTGGTTAGCGAGGATCTGAACACCAAGCTGAAGCGGATGCCGGAAGACGCCAGGGATAAGCTTCGTGAGACCCTGCAAAGGGTAATCAACGAAGGTTCCGGAGGACTGATCTGTATTATTCTATGAAAAAAGCTGGTGAGGCATAGGCCTCACCAGCTTTTTTATAGGAGTACGCAAGCGGCTATGCATCCTCGCTGCGGTCTGTCTGAGCTCCAAAGCTTTCACAGCAGGGCGGGGCGGCGAGCAAGAGTAGGTTGTCGCCCAGCACGGTAAAAAAAGCGGCCAAAACTTCTATTTGGTCGCT
>CANRZY010000132.1 GCA_947644625.1 uncultured Pseudoflavonifractor sp. | reverse complement strand
CCTTCACCGACTCAGGGTATTTATCCACCCACTCCCCCACCACAAAAAAGGTGGCCTTGATGTTGTATTTGCCCAAAATATCAATGAGCTGCTGGGTATCCTCGTTGCCCCAGGCCGCGTCAAAGGAGATGGAGACCATCTTCTGGTCCCGCTGAACGCAATAAATGGGAAGCTGCCGCTGGGCTGCCGAGGCCCCCACCACCGCCGGAGCGTTTACCGCCCCCAGCATGACAGCCGCCGCCAGAACGCAGCCCAGTACCGTTAGGGGCTTTCTCTTAAGGTGAAATACCTTTACATTCATATCCATGGCCGATCCTCCCTTTCTGGGCCATGTATATGTCCGGGGGCGGCCCTTCATGCGAAAAGGAAAGGGGGGCTACAACGCCCCCCTTTCCTTTAAGATCTCCTCCATAGCCTCCCGGTGGCTGCCCGTCACCGCCGCCATCCACCGAAGCAGAATATCATTGTTATACACGCTGTACCTTCGCTTCAGCTCCTTTAGCTCCTGCACTTGCGCCAAAGGGGCCTCCCGGCAGGGTTGGATATCGTCCATGGCTTCGTTCCTTCGTCTCTTTGTATTTTTATATGTATTCTTGAATAGAATACATTCAACTATTGTGAAGTGTAGCATATATTTATAAAATCTGTCAACATACAATTTCAACGAGGTGAGAGTATGAGCGACAGGATCACAATTAAAATACGTCCTTCCCTGCGGGGAGAGGATGGAAACAAAGTCATTTCCATCCGTATTAAGGAAGACCTGCTTGGACAGCTTGATTTTCTGGCCGCCCAAAGCAACCGTTCCCGGAACGAGATCATCAATCTGCTCCTCCGCGACGCGGTAGGGCGGGCGGAGATCGAGGAATAAGGCGGCCGGCATGAATATTACGCTCATCGGAATGCCCGGCTCCGGGAAGTCCTCCGTAGGCCGCGTCCTGGCCCGGCGGCTGGGGTATGCCTTTTTGGACGTAGACCCCCTCATTGTGGACGCTTACGGAAAGGCCTCTCTACAAGAGGTCCTGGACTCGTTGGGCCCTCAAGGGTTTTTGGACGCCGAGGCGGAGGTCGTCTCCTCCCTCCTGTGTGAAAATACCGTTCTGGCCCCCGGCGGCTCCGCCGTCCTGCGGAAGAAGGGGGCCCTGCACCTAAAGGCGCTTGGCCCGGTGGTCTATCTAAAGCTTCCCTGCCCTGTTCTGGAAAAACGGCTTTGGAATCTGAAAAGCCGGGGCGTTCCCCTGGCCCCCGGCCAGACACTGGCGCAGCTTTACGACCTACGGGCTCCTTTCTATGAAACGTATGCCGACGTGACCGTGGACGCCGACCAGCCCAGAATCCGGGATACGGTGGATCAGATCCTCACCGCATTGGAGTTGTAATTTTTCCCGGTTTGTGGTATGATAGGAAAGTAGTGGGCGCACCCAGGTCGTCGCGCCCTGCCGGCAGGTTATCCCGCCACATCTTTTGTTAGGTTTCACGGCCTGGCCGTGTATGGCCCCCGCCAGCGGAAGGCGGGGCCCGGCGCTTGCGGCGCCGCTATATGTTCCGCTTTCCCATCCGGGACGCGCCATAGGGCGCGCCCTCATTTTGTTATGGATGGGATATTCGACAAAAAGGAACGTTTTTATGACCTTTCAAGACCTGGGGCTGTGCCCCCCCATCCTCTCCGCCCTGAAAAAGCTGGGCTATGAAAAGCCCTCCCCCATTCAGGAAAAGGCCATTCCCCCCGCCCTTCAAGGCCGGGACGTGCTGGGCTGCGCCCAGACGGGAACGGGAAAGACCTGCGCCTTTGCCACCCCTATTTTACAGCAGCTGAACGGACGAACGCCGGAACCCCTCCGGGGGGTGCGGCCCATCCGGGCCCTGATCCTCACCCCTACCCGTGAGCTGGCCCTTCAGATCCAGGAAAGCTTTGAGGCCTACGGAAAAAATCTGCCCCTCCGCTCCGCCGTTATCTTCGGCGGGGTGGGCCAGCAGCCCCAGGTGGACCGGCTGAAGGCAGGGGTGGATATCCTGGTGGCCACTCCCGGACGACTGGAGGATCTTCATAACCAGGGCTTTGTCCATGTGGAAAAGCTGGAGATCTTTGTGCTGGACGAGGCCGACCGAATGCTGGATATGGGCTTTATCCACGACGTCAAAAAGATCCTTACCTGGCTCCCTCAAAAGAAGCAGACCCTCTTTTTCTCCGCCACCATGCCCCAGGAGGTCCAGGGACTGGTGGACTCGCTGCTGGTCGATCCTGTCAAGGTGGCGGTGGACCCGGTGTCCTCTCCGGTGGAAGTCATCGACCAGAGGCTTTTCTATGTGGACCGGGGAAACAAGTCCAAGCTGCTGGCCATGCTGGTGAAGCACCCGGACGTAAAAAACGCCCTCATTTTCACCCGGACCAAGCATGGAGCAAACAAGGTGGCCGGGGACCTTTCCAAGGCGGGGATCCCCTCGGCGGCCATCCACGGAAACAAGAGCCAGACCGCCCGCCAGCAGGCCCTTGCCGATTTCAAGTCCGGGCGGGTCAAGGCCCTGGTGGCCACCGATATTGCCGCCCGGGGCATTGACATTGAAGAACTGAGCCACGTCTTTAATTATAATCTTCCCGACGTGCCAGAGACCTACGTTCACCGGATCGGCCGGACAGGCCGGGCAGGCCACGGGGGCGTCGCCGTCTCCTTCTGCGAATTTGGGGAAAAGGAACTTTTGGCTCCCATTGAAAAGCTGCTGAAAAAATCCATTCCCGTGGTGGAGGGGCACCCCTTCCCCATGCAGAATTTTGAGGCCCCTAAGCGGGATAAGCACGGCAAGATCGTCAACGCCGACGACGATGAGGCCCGTCAGG
>CANRZY010000131.1 GCA_947644625.1 uncultured Pseudoflavonifractor sp. | reverse complement strand
GCCCGCCTATGCGCTTCTGGACAGCATTGCCGACTCCTGCGCCAAGGAGCTGCGGGGGGACTGCGGGGTCATGGCCCTTCTCTTTATTACCCTATGCCGCATCGCCGGGATCCCCGCCCGGTGGCAGAGCGGCCTTTTCGCCCGCCCCCAGGAGTCCGGAGCCCACGACTGGGCCATGTTTTACATCGCTCCCTATGGTTGGCTCTACGCCGACCCCTCCTTCGGCTCCGGGGCCCGGAGGAATGGAGAGGCTTCCCGGAGAAAGCACTACTTCGGCAACCTGGATCCCTGCCGCATGGTGGCAAATTCGGTGTTCCAGGCCCCTCTTGCTCCCCCCGATCCCTGCTACCGCAACGACCCCTACGACAACCAGCTGGGGGAAATGACGGTGGACGGCGCAGGCCTTTGGGGAGACCAGGTGGAACGGCAGGTAGAAACGGCAGAGTTTCAATTTCTGTAAAAAATGACTGGGCCGGTGATTTTCCGGCCCAGTCATTTTCTAGGCATTTCATATTCCAGCAAATCTTCAATTTTACAATTCAGAGCAAAACATACTTTCGCCAAAAAGTTTAAATCCACCATCTCAATGTCCACGCCTTTATAGTAACGAGTGATAACATCATATTTTACATTGATGAGTACCCGCAAGCCATTTCGTGTGATTTTCCTTTTCTCCATTACTTCCGCCAGCTTTACCTTTACACGTCCATACTCGTGTATCTCCTGACTGACAATACTTCTCAATTCGCCCACAGGCTCACCCCCCTTGATAGGTTTATTTTATCAAAGGGTTCCCCATTTGACATTACCCCTATTATAGGATATCCTTATATCAGGGTAATCTAATAAGGGGGAGCGCCATGACCTTGACGAAACGAGAATTGGAAATTGCCAAGCTGCGGGAAAAAGAAAAACAAACCTTTAAGGTGATCGGAAAACATTTCGGTATCTCTGCCAGCCGAGCCTCCCGAATTTATCATTTGGTACAGCGTAAGCGAAGAACTGCTAAGCGGCAAGCGTTGCTGCTTCCAGAAAATCAAGTCATTTTATCCTTTTCCTTAAGCCGTGGGGAAGCTATTGTATTGGATAAACTTTTGTCCGCCACTTTGGAGGGACACTTGGACTACCATCTGCAAATTGAAAGTCATAAACTTGATCCGGATTATCTATGTGCGGCGAAGCTGCAAAAGAGGCTGAGCGCTCTCCTTCAGCCTTTTGGAACCGAGTAATCAGAATTTATCTGGGGCCTTTTTGGTCCCCAAAAAGGCCCCGGCAATTAAAAACAAGGAGTATCTCTCATAGCGAGAAATACTCCTTGTTTTTAGTATCTCTGGTCCAGCACGTCAATGAGAGCCCCAATGGCACCCTCCTCGCAGGGAGGCAGGACATGGATCCCCGGCACCGCCTTTACCGCGGGAATGGCGTTTTCCGGCGCGAAGGGAAGGGCGGAAACCTCCAGCATGGAGATGTCGTTCTCGTTGTCTCCCACGCAGTAGACGTTTTCCTCCTTGATCCCCAGAAGCTGGGCCAGCCGCTGCACACCGCTACCCTTGGTACAGCCCTTGGCGTTCAGCTCCAGCATATGCTCGGCGGAAAAAATGGCTTCATACCGGTCTCCCCACCGGGAAAGGATCTCCCGCTGAAGCTCCAGCAGCACCCCATGCTCATGCTCCAGAATGGCCTTGTCCCAGGGGTAGGGCATCTCCTCGACAGGGCTGAAATGTCCCGTGGCGTTCACATAGGCCATGTGCCGCTCCACATAGGGGTTGGTATTCCAGATATAAAGGTCATTGGCTCCCACATAGGCCTCCAGACTCATTTCAGGCCGCAGCCGGGCAAGCAGGGCCATGTCCGCCACCACCGAGGGGGGCAGGGGCTTTTCAAAAAGGGCCTTGTCCCGCTGAAAGTCATAGATGACGGAGCCGTTGGCCAGCAGCACCGGGGCGTTAAAGGGAATAAAGGGACGCACCTGCTTGAAGGTAAGGAGGGACCGGCCTGTGGCAATGGTGAACCGGCCTCCCTGGGCCTTGAAATATTCCAGCTTTTCCAGGTTTGCCGGGGGAACGTTGTTCCCAATGGCAAAGGTGGCGTCGTAGTCCGAAGCCAGCAGCACGCCGTCAAATTTTCCCAAGCGGGTCCCTTCTTTCTCTTTGGTTATTTCAGATCGGCCCCCTCCAGCCAGCTGCGGATGGGAGCGGACTTGCTCAGCGCGAAAACCCCCACAACAGAGATCACCGTGCTGGGGAGCATGTAAAAGAGATTATAGAGCGCGGAGTAAAAAAACGGGGTGGTCATGGTCAGCCCCAAAAATTCCTCCGGCATCCACTCGGCATAGACCGTGACGCCGCTGAGATAGTGGATCACGAACCGGGCCGCGCTGCCGATGAGAGCCGCCAGCCATGCCAGATCCGCCTTCCGCTTCAGCACCCCGGCAAACCCCACAAAGGCATAGGCCACCGAGTAGTCAAAGACGATGGAGATCCAGTTGAGCACAAAGCCCTCGCCGAGGAAATACTTGAGGGTACCGAACACCAGTCCGACTCCCACGCCCCAGCCCCAGCCCCAGCGGATGGCAAAAAGGATCAGGGGGATCATGGTGGCGTTGATGGAACCGCCACTGGGGCCTACATCCAGCTTCACATAGCTCAGGACCGCCGACATGGCCACACAGAGCGCTCCCTCACAGAGCATTCGTACCGTTTTGTTTCTCATACTTTTTGCCTCTCTTTTTAAAAAAGTACCGCAGGCGCAAACCGGGACCATGCGCTGCGGTACGAAAAGAGACAAGGAGATTGTCTGAAATCGCTTCCTACGCCGGCATTACCCGGATCAGGTTCGAGGGACCGGGGGCGGCGTTACGCCCCTGCATCTCAGCCGGACTTGCGTCCAGCGC
>CANRZY010000130.1 GCA_947644625.1 uncultured Pseudoflavonifractor sp. | reverse complement strand
CGGGGATCAGCAAGAAGCCCCCCATCCTTCATGGAAAAAAAAAAACGCGGGGATAACTTTATTTTTCTATACCCCCGCTCCTCTGTGCTTTAAAGCTTCAGATTTTGGGGCGTGTCTGAGACAAAAAGCAAGCAGTCAATTACTGAACCTTGGCGTAAGGCACACGGATCTTGGCGGCGTCGGCGTCCACGTTGTAGCTCTCGGTGCCAGCCATCAGTTCCTTGCCTTCCTTTACGTTGTTGACCAGAGCCATGATGGTGGTAGCCATGCCCTCGCCGTCCTGCTTGACGGTACCGGTGGCCTGACCCTCCTCGATCTTCTGGACCATGGAGTCCAGAGCGTCAACGCCGTAGACAGGAATGGTGGTGTCGCCGTCCTTACCAGTGTTGTAGCCGGCAGTCTGGAGAGCGGAGATAGCGCCTTCGGCCATGCCGTCGTTGTTGGCGATGACCAGCTCGATCATGTTGCCGCTGCTCTCGGAGCAGGAAGCCAGAATGGTGGTCATGTAGTCGGTAGCGGCCTGAGAAGACCAGGCGCCGGTGGTATCCACCAGATACTTGGAGGGGTTGTTGGCGTCATAGAACTCCAGCTCAGGCTTGCCGGCGGCGGTGAGCTTGGCGTTGGCGTCCTCCACACCGAACTGGGTGCGGGCGTCGGCCTCCACGTTGCCCTCCTGGCCCTTGAACATGACGTAGCTGATCTTGCCGTCGCCGTTCAGGTCCACCGTGTCATAGTTGGCAAGCAGGTAGTCGCCGATCATCTCGCCCTGCATGTGGCCGGCCTCAGGAGGATCGGTGCCCACGAAGGCAGACTTGCCGTAGCTCTGCACCACGGAAGCGTCAAAGTCCCGGTTGAAGAAGATCACGGGAATGTCCTTATCCTTGGCCAGGTCAGCGATCTGCTGAGCGGCGTCGGGAGAAGAGTTCTCTACCACGTTGACGATCAGCAGGTTAGCGCCGTTGGTGATGGCGGTGTTGATCTGGTTGATCTGCTCGCCCTGGTTGGTGTTGCCGTCGTAGTTGGTGAAATTGATGCCGGCAGCCTTCAGCTGCTCGTCCATGTAGTTGCGCACGGTGGAGATGTAAGCGTCGGCAAAGTTGTAGTAGAAAACACCCACATTCAGCTCGGTTCCGACGGGAGCGGGATCATTGCCTCCGGGAGCGGGAGTGGTTTCCACTTTCTTGCCGCCGCAGGCGGCAAGCGTGAGGGTCATGGCCACAGCCAGACCCAGCGAGAGAATTCTTTTCATCTTCATATTTCGTCCTCCTCAATAATTGCGGGAGCTTCGGACCTGCCCTTCCCTTTATCGGCAAGCTGTAAAGAGACCGCTCAGGCAACCGCCTCTCCCTAAATTTTAGAAGCATCCTTTTTGCTTCCTGCATTTATTTTAACACCATGCTATAAAAAGTGCAAGAAAAATTTCTTTCTCTTTGTACGGTTTTTGTTAATTTTATATCATCCTCCTTTGATTTATAAGGACTTGCACCCTGGAGGGCCTTAAAAATTTTGAGGTACGTTCTTTTTAGTCCCTTTTGGTTCCTTTTGCCATCTCCTTTCGTTTTAGAGAAAAAAGAGAACGCCGGAGGAATGTATCCGTCCGACGTTTCTCTTTTACTTTCTCTCCCTCCGCCCGGAAGGCGGGCTTTTCCAGTCCTTGGCCGCAGGAGTGTTGAGGAGCCTCCCGTCCCCGTCAAAGCGCGAACCATGACAGGGGCAATCCCAGGTATGCTCACTGCTGTTCCATTTGAGAGCACAGCCCAAATGGGGACAGCGGCGTAAACTGGGGGTCAGCAGCCCCACTGTGGAGGAGACAATATTGGCCGCCAGAGGAAGAGGCTTCATAGCCCTGGCAGGATCAAAAACCCTTCCCCAGTCCGCCGTTCCCTTCTCCAAAAGATCCCGAAGCAACAAAGACGCCGCCATGGCCCCTGTCATACCCCATTTATTAAAACCGGTCGCCACATACCAGTTGGGCTCCGCCGGAGAATAAAGGCCGATATAAGGCGCTCCGTCCAGGGTCACACAGTCCTGAGTGGCCCAGTGGGCCACCTCCCGGCTCTGAGGCCAATAGCGGCGGGCCGCCCGGCGCAGCTCCTCCCAGCCTCCTCCCTTCTTTCCGGTGCGGTGGCTACCGCCCCCCAAAAGCAGCAGCTCCCCCGCCCTTCGGAAGGAAAGTCCACGGCCCGACTGGTCAATATACATTCCCCGGACTGGCTGAGCCCCCTCCAGGGCCAACACATAAGAGCGGTCCTGGTACATTTTCATAAAATAGCAGCCCCTCCGGTCAATAAATGGGAAATGGGTACAGAATACCACCCTCTTGGCCCGGATCACTCCCCGGTCCGTATAGGCCACCGTATCGTCCACCCGGCGGACCGGGGTATTCTCTACAATATCCAGCCCCGGCAGAATGCCCCGCACAAATTGCAGGGGCTGAAAATGGGCCTGATCCGGCATTTTCAGCGCCGCCGCCACCGGGAAGGGCAGCTCTGTGCTTTCATGCCAAAAGGTTTGACAACCGATGGCCTTCAATGCCTCCTGCTCCCGGCGAAGCTTTTGCGGGGCGTCCAGAGCATAGACGTAAGCAGATACCTCCTCAAAGCCGCAATCTATATCCTTGCACAGCCTCCGGTATTCCTCCAGGGCCCTTTTATTGGCCCGGAAGTATTCCGCCGCTCCCTCCCGGCCCATCCAGTTGGTAAGCTTGTCATAAATAAGCCCATGCTGGACGGTAAGCTTGGCGGTGGTATTTCCGGTAACTCCGCCGCAGATCCGGTCAGCCTCCGCCACCAGGCACTCCACCCCGGCCTGTTTCAACTGATACGCGCACAACAGCCCTGCCAGGCCGCCGCCAATAATGAGCACATCGGTATTCCGGTCTCTCTCCTGCACCGGAAACCGGGGCAGATCCGTCTCCATCTGCCACAGGGAGCAGCCGCTTTCCATAAAAATCACCTCTCGGAGTAGTATGCGTCCCCGAAAGACG
>CANRZY010000129.1 GCA_947644625.1 uncultured Pseudoflavonifractor sp. | reverse complement strand
CGGCTTTACTCTGAAAAGGGTGCTGTCCACCCAGTTCTGGGGCACCCAGGGCCTCTTGGGAACGGGAGTAGGAGTGTCGGCAACCTACATTTTTCTGTTTGTGCTCTTCGGCGCGTTTTTGAAGTATAGCGGTTTCTCTAAGTTTATCAATGACTTTTCCTTGACCTTGGTAGGTCAAACCCCTGGTGGTCCCGCCAAGGTGGCGGTGCTGGCCTCAGCCTTGATGGGGATGATAAACGGTTCTGCCATCGCCAATGTGGCGACGACGGGTACCATCACGATCCCTTTGATGAAGCAGACGGGCTATCGCAAAGAATTTGCGGGAGCGGTAGAAGCCGTTGCCTCCACCGGAGGTCAGTTTTGTCCCCCCATCATGGGAGCGGTGGGATTTGTTATGGCGGAATTTTTGGGCATGAGCTATACAGCGGTTATGATGGCCGCCATTGTACCGGCGCTTCTTTATTATCTGGGACTTCTTTTTGCGGTCCATTTTGAGGCAAAGCGGCTGGGGCTTAGTGGTCTTTCCAGGGAGAATATTCCCGACGCCATGAAGGTGCTGAAGGAGCAGGGGCATCTGGTCATTCCTCTGGTGGTATTGATCGGCTTGATGGCGATGGGGTATACGCCTCTCTATGCCGCCGTGATCTCCATTTTTGCCACCATTGCCGCCAGCTGGCTGCGAAAGGATACCCGGATGACCTGGGACAAAATCGTGGCGGCTACAGTGGAGGGGGCCCGGGGGGCTGTCTCGGTAGGTGTGTGCTGCGTTATTATCGGTGTCATTATCGGCACCGTGACTCTTACCAGCCTGGGACTCAATATGGGCTATCTGATTCTGTCCATCGTGGATAACGCCAGCATCTACCTTACCGGCTTCCTGGTGATGATCATGTCCACCATTCTGGGTATGGGAGTTCCCGGCGTGGCGGCCTATGTGATCGTGCAGGCGGTGGCGGTTCCGGTGCTTATCAAGGTGGGAGTGTTGGATATTTCCGCCCATCTCTTCTGTCTCATTTATGCCTGCCTTTCCAACATCACCCCGCCGGTGGCCATGAGCAGCTATGTAGCCTCAGGGATCGCGGGTTCTGACCAGACCAAAACAGGACTTCTGTCGGTAAGGCTTGGCCTGATCGGCTTTCTGATCCCGTTCTTCTTTCTGGATAACCACATCCTCCTTATTGGAATCGATCCCTCTGCCACCGTGTTGGGGACGGTTTGGGCGGTGTTCACCGCTTGTATCGGTACGGTAGCCCTGGTGGGCGGTTTGGAGGGATGGTTTTTGCGAAAGACTTCTTGGCCGGAGCGGTTGGTTCTGATCGTGGTTGCCCCTCTCATGCTTTATCCGGGACATTTGACAGATGGGATCGGTTTTGCGTTCCTGTCCGCTATAGCTCTGTTCCAATATTTTACCCATCGTCCCGCGGCTTCCGTAAAGGAAAACGCCTGACAATAACCTATCGAAGCAAAGGAGTAGAGATGAAATGAAAAAAACCTTGTCCATGGTCCTGGCTGCCAGCCTGCTGGTCGGCGCCTTGTCCGGCTGCGGCGGAGACAAGAAGACCGCCGGGACTTCCCATGATCCCGTAACCATCAATTTTCCCACCGCTACAGCCACCGGCGCTTTGTATGCCGTAGGCGCCGCTATCACCAATGTGTGGGACACCAAGATCGACTATGTGAGCGCCTCCAGTCAGGCTTCCAACGGTGGTATCGACAACTTGAACCAGATCTCCGAGGGGGAGAGTCAGGTGTCCATCGCCATCAGCTCCAACTGCTATCAGTGCCTCAACGGTACCGACAGTTTTGAAGGCCATGCCTACGGGGACCTGAAGGTCATTGCCGGGCTGTATTTTAACCCCAACCAGGTAGTGGTCACCAACGGGTCCGGGATAGAGTCCCTGACTGATGTAAAGGGAAAACACTTTGCCGTAGCAGCCGCCGGCTCCAGCGTGGAGGGGGAGTGCAGCAACCACTTCACCGCTGCCGGACTGAATTATCCTGACGACATCAACTGCGAATACATTGCTTTCGGTGACGCGGCCGATATGCTTCAGAACGGCACCATCGACGGCGCTTGGATCATGTCCGGCGCTCCTGCCGGTGCTGTTTCCCAGGCCATGTCTTCCGAGTGTAAGCTGCTGGATATCAGTGATGAGATCATTGCGAATCTACAGAAGGACTATCCCTGGTACGCTCCCTTTATCATTCCCGCCGGTACCTATCCGAATCAGGACAAGGATGTGCAGACCTCTGCCATCAAGATGGTCATGTTCTGCCGTGGAGATCTGGACGAGCAGACCGTCTATGACCTGACCAAGACTCTGTGGGAAAGCATCGACGAGCTGGGCGAGGCCCAGGCCAATCTGAAGGGATTGACAGCCGGGGAGGCGGTAAAGGACATCGCCGACCTGCCCCTGCATCCCGGCGCTGAGAAGTACTATAAGGAGATCGGGGTCCTTTAAAATTACAAATAGACACAGATCCCCCGGAGCCTATATTCCGGGGATCTGCCTTTGGCATAAAAAGAGAGCCGACTTCCAAAGAAGTCGGCTCTCTTGGTGCGGATGGCGGGACTTGAACCCGCACGTCCAGTGGACACCAGCACCTCAAGCTGGCCAGTCTACCAATTCCAGCACATCCGCGTTTGCGCCCCATTTGGGGCACTTGAACATTATAGCGGGAGGAAAGGGGTTTGTCAAGTATTCCAGCCCTATTTCTTGGGAAATACCACCGCGAAGGTGGTTCCATTCTCTGCGGAGCTGGAGGCGGAGATTTTGGCGCTGTGACTGTCCGCAATGCTTTTCGCAATGGCCAGCCCCAGACCATACCCACCTTGCGTACGGTCCCGGGAGGCATCGGAGCGGTAAAAGCGTTCAAAAAGATGGGGCAGATGTTCCGGGGAAATAGCGGGGCCGGTATTGTGAACAGAAAGCCGGGGATGGTCCTGAAGCAAGTCCAGCCGAAGGGAGACGGCGCCGCCCTTCCCGGCGTATTTTACCGCGTTATCCAGCAAAATGACCACCAGACGACGAAGCTGAGCCTCGTCTCCCTGTACCGTGATACCGGGAATGACGTTTTCCTCCAGCCGCACACCAGCCTCAAAGGCGACTGATTCAAAGGGAAGCAAAGAGCCGGTTACCAGCTGATCCATGGCGATGGTAACAGGGGGGCTGGGTAA
>CANRZY010000128.1 GCA_947644625.1 uncultured Pseudoflavonifractor sp. | reverse complement strand
ATCATCCGCCTCATGGGCCTGGACGAGGAGGCTCAGGCCGCCGCCTCCAAGCCCTGTCCCTTCACCGACGTCCCCGACTGGGCCAAGGGCTATGTGAATCTGGCCCAGGAGAAGGGGATCGCCAAGGGGGTGGGGGATGGCCGCTTCGACCCCGGCGGGGTGTGCGGCGCCCGGGAGTTCATCACCATGCTCTACCGGCTGACCCACCTCACCGAGGGGGAGGACTACTCCTGGGCCTCCGCTCTGGAGGACTTTGTCTCCGGTGTAAAGGAACTGCGGGATCTCCGGAACAACGGCTGGTCCCTGCCCTTTGCGCCGGAAAACTTTGCCACGGGGCTGAAAAGCTGGTTTGACCAGGACGGCCCCTTCACCCGGGAGGTCACCGCCGACGTGATGTACCTGATGCTCAACTTCAACGCCGGCCCTGAGAAGGAGAGCCTGGGCGACATTTTGGCCTCCGAGTACGGCATGTCCGACGTGCTCCTCTACGACCACTATGTCCGCCGCACCGCCTATGATATGCGGGGGGCCACCAGCCTGAAGCTGTGGAACTTCACCGGGGATGGCAAGGATGTGACCCTCTCCATTCAGAAGGGCAAGCTCACCGTGGACGACAGCCGCAAGGGGGACATGTCGGTGGATCTTCCCTCGGGCAGCGTCTCCGCCGGCAGCCCTATCACCCTGCCTAAGGAGACCTTTAACTCCGCCCTCCATTACCGGGACCGCTTCCTGGCCGGCTATGATGAGGATGGGGACCCTCTCTACGGCGCCAAGGGCTATAATGAAAAATTTACCGTGACCTACGCCGATGGGGAGTGGTTCCTATCCAAGTGGGATGAGGAGAACTACGCCCCCGACTACGCCTACATCTATGCTTACCGCAGCGACGATCACTGGGAGGCCCTCCGCCGGCAAGACTGGGGAGAGGAGATCACCCCTGAGATCCAGGCCCTGACCGATCAGCTCACCGCGGGGAAGAAGACCGAGCTGGAGAAGGCGGACGCCCTGTGTGAGTGGATCGCCACCCACATTTATTACGACTATGTGGATTTCAAGGCCCATATCGACGATATCAAGGATCAGAGCGCCGCCGCCGTGCTGGAGCGCCGTACCGCCATCTGCGACGGCTACTCCGCCCTGACTCTGGCCATGCTCCGGGCCGCCGGTCTGGAGTGCTATGATGAGACGGGCCAGGGCAACCGCATGACCCATGGATGGAACGTGGCCTTCCTGGACGGGAAGTGGGTGGTCATTGACAACACCTGGGACAGCTCCCTGACCTACGAGAAGAACCCGGGGGAGGGCTATATGTGCTCCTATGACCATCCGGAGCTTATCTTTGAGGTCCGCGCCCCCAAGGATCACCTGGAACCCCAGGCCCAGCGCAGCATATTCGGCAGCTACTTCAATATGAACTACGACGACTTCTACAAGGCCCATACCCTCTGGCGCCAGCCCCTCTACGCCAGCAAGACCGTCCTCAATGTCAACCACGTCCTGACCCAGTAAGAAAACACGCCCCCGGCGGGAATCTCCCGCCGGAGGCGTGTTTGCCCTTGTCCATCGAAGCTGCATTTACCCCTTCCGCCCCCGCAGCCATATGTCCCGGGCCAGCAGGGTGGCGGAGATGGTGAAAAACACCTCCAGGGCGGTGGATACCATTTGGGGGATCAAAAAAAGGAGGGCGGAGACGGCCACGATGGCCCACCAGGCCCTCAGGGGGGCGCGCCAACACTCCGGATCCTCCCGGCGCAGGGAGAGAAGAAGGATCAGCAAGGCGGCCATGAGCAGCGCGCAGGCCAGAGCGGCCAGCAGCACATGGAGGGCGGCGTACCGGGGGAAAAAAGCGGGCAGATAAGGAATGACGATGGCGTAGCCTAAACAGAGGATAGCCAGGGTGGTCAGCGCCAGGATTCCGGCCCTGGCCCCCGGCTGGGGCGGTAGTCCTGCCAGCCGGGCCAGCATAAACAAAAAATATCCTCCTGTCAAAAGGCCCCAGTATACAAATCCGCGATAATGGTCTGCTCCCGTTACCGCAATGACGGAAAAATTGGAGCTGAACCACCGCAGGCTTCCGGCAAAGAGCAGGGTATACCCAGGGATGAGAAAACAGGCTATCAGATCCAACCAAAAGTGTTTCCGCCTTTTCATGTGATCGATCTCCTCGGTAACGCATTTTTTATCCTTTGAGTCCTATTATATGAGATCTAAGCTGGAAGGACAAGGCTATGGGGATATTTTCCTTGCCTTTCCCGTCCCTTGCTGATAAAATAGAAAAGCTGAATATTATATCCAAAGGAGACCGCTATGATTACCGTTACCGATCTTTCTCTCAACTATTCCGGTACGCCCCTCTTTTCCCACGTGGACCTTCAATTTGTGAAGGGCAACTGCTATGGCATTATTGGGGCCAATGGAGCGGGTAAGTCTACCTTTTTAAAGATCCTCTCCGGGGAGCTGGATTCCACCTCAGGAGAGGTGTCCATCCTGCCCAATGTGCGCATGTCGGTGCTCAAGCAGGATCAGAACCAATATAACGCCTACACCGTTATGGATACGGTGCTGATGGGCAACCTCCATCTCTATAACATCGGCAAGGAGATGAACGCCCTTTACGAGAAAGAGGATTTTACGGATGAGGACGGCATCAAGGCCGCCGAGCTTCAGGCGGAGTACGCCGAGCTGGGGGGCTACGAGTCCGAGTCCGACGCATCCCGGATCCTTCAGGGGTTGGGTGTGGGCACCCAGTATCACGATACCCTTATGGAGAACATGGATCCCCGGCTGAAGGTGAAGGTGCTGCTGGCTCAGGCTCTCTTCGGCAATCCCGATATCCTGATGATGGACGAGCCCACCAACAACCTGGACATTGCCGCCACCAACTGGCTGGAGGACTTCCTGCTGGACTTTGAGGGCACCGTTATCGTGGTCAGCCATGACCGGCACTTCCTCAATACCATCTGCACCCATATCGTGGACATCGACTATAATAAGGTCAAGCTCTATGTGGGCAACTATGATTTCTGGTATGACGCCAGCCAGCTCATGCAGCAGCTTCAGAAGAACCAGAACAAGAAGAACGAGGAGAAGGCTCAGGAGCTGAAGGAATTTATCTCCCGCTTCTCCGCCAACAAGTCCAAGAGCAAGCAGGCCACCGCCCGGCGGAAGCTGCTGGAGAAGATCACCCTGG
>CANRZY010000127.1 GCA_947644625.1 uncultured Pseudoflavonifractor sp. | reverse complement strand
CCGGTATAAAATTCTCCCTGCCGCCGCTACTTAACAATTGATATTGCTTTAATCCAGAAGCTGAATGGCCGCTCCCAGAACACCCTTACCAATGTATACGCTGAGGGTCCCATCAATGTGAGAATCCCAGATGTGCCGGCAACCGGGGATGGCCGCCATCAGGTCCTTTTTCAGCTGCTCCATCTCCTCCTGAGCGCCGCCGTTGGCCACCAGCAGGTTAAAGGCCTTATGGTCCCCCACATGCTCCTTAACCAGCTCAATGAGCTTTCCCTGGACCTGCTTCCGGCCCCGGACCTTGGCCACATTCACCAACTGCCCGTCAGGGGCAAAGGTCAAAATAGGCTTGATGTTCAGTACCGTTCCCGCCAGAGCGGTGATCTTTCCGATGCGCCCCCCCTTCTGGAGATACTCCAGGGTGTCCACCGAGAAAAAGGCGTGGGAGCCCCGCAGAAGCTGCTCCACCCGACCGCCTGTCAGGGCCTCCCAGGTCATGCCGGCCTTGATGTCCTCCCAAAGCTGAAGAACGATCCCTCCAATGGGAATGGCGCCGCTGTAGGTCTCAAAGACTGCCGTCTCCAGGTCCTTGCGCTCCCCGCAGGCCAGGCGGAACATATTGTGGGTCCCGGATAACCCCGACGACAAAGGCAGAACAATGACCTTCTCATACCCGTCCTTCTTAATATTTTCCAGGGTCCGGTCCACCCGCATCATGTCGGGCAGAGAGGTCTTGGGAAGCTCCCCCTTTTCCAGACGCTTATAGATATCCTTGGCGAAGATATCCTCCCCGTCGCTGTAATCCTTATCCTTGCAGGCGATCCGCAGAGGCACCACATAGACGGGCAGTCCCTTCCGGTGCCGGGGCTCCAGCTCGGCACAGGAGTCCACCAAAAACGCGATCTTTTCCGGGTTCAACAAAATCCCTCCATCGGTTGACAGGCGTAGCCCTGTCCCGTATAATAGTAAAATAACAGGTTATGTGACTTATTATACCACTTGGAGCCTGCCTGTCAAGGAGGGAATATCCATGAATTATCAGCAGCGCCGCCATCTTCAAGCCGAGGAGACCCGCAAGGCCATTCTGGAGACTGCGGCCCGGCTTTCCCGGCAGGGCGGCTTTGATAAAATGACCATCCGGGACATTTGCTCCGCCGCCGGAGTCACCACAGGGGCCTTCTACCACCACTTTTCCTCCAAGGAGGACCTTTTGACCCAGGGCTTTGCCTCTCTGGATTCCTTTTTACTGGAAAAGCTGGCCCCTTACCAGGAAGAATCTCCGTTGAAACGGCTGAAGGCCCTGATTACCTTCTACGCCCAATACATGGAGGACCTGGGCTGGGAGACGGTCGCCCTCTACTACGGACAACGTCTTGCTCATCCAACCGCCTCCGCCTCCCTGGCTCCCGAACGCTACACCCTGCGCACTATGCTGGAATGCCTCACCGCCCTGGCCCAGACCGGAGTCCTTTCTCCCTCCTACTCCCCGGAGTGGACGGCGGAATTTTTCTTTCGCCACTTCCGCGGCACGGTCATTGACTGGATCCTTCATCAGGGACGCTATTCCCTGTGGGACAAATTGAATCAGGACTATGTCCTTTTTGACCAAGCTTTTCGAGCCTGAACATATCTTTTGCCCCCGCCGAATATGCTGTTCGGCGGGGGTGATCGTGTTTTGAGCCATATCTTAAGGAAGCAGGGCGTTCGGGACGCCGTTGCCGGCTGTGTCCTTCTTCTCTGCGCCCTGGCCCTCATATGCTGGCCCAAGGACGTGTCCGCCGCTGTTCGGGAGGGACTGGGCCTATGCTACAATGTGATCCTCCCCTCCCTTTTTCCCTTCTTTATCCTTACCTCACTGGTGATCTCTCTGGGCTTGGCGGGATACCTGGGGCGGCTTTTAGAGCCGGTCATGCATCCCCTGTTCCATGTGGGCGGATCCTGCGCCGCCGCCTTGGCCCTGGGCTTTGTAGGAGGGTATCCCGTAGGAGCCCGGGCCGCCCTCACCCTCTACGAGCAGGGACAATGCTCCAAAACGGAATGTGAACGGCTGCTGGCCTTCTGCAACAATTCCGGCCCCGCCTTTATCCTTGGAGTGGTAGGCGCCAGCGTTTTTGCCGACAGCCGGGTCGGTTTTCTCCTGTGCCTGGTCCATGCCGCCGCCTCTTTTCTGGTAGGGCTTGTCTTTCGCTTTTACCACGCCGGGAACCGGGCCTCAGACCCTCCTACCGTTTCCCCCATTGCGGCCCAGCGGTTTTCCACTGCCTTTACGGCCGCGGTGAAGGGGTCCGTGACCTCCACCCTGAACATTTGCGCCTTTGTAGTATGCTTTACCGTTCTTCTTCGGCTCTGCTTCCTTTCCGGACTTTTGCCCGCCATGGCAGGTTTTTTGGGCCGGGTCTTTGCTCCTTTTGGTTTTACGGAGGAATGGGCCCGGCGGCTTCTCACCGGACTTTTGGAGCTCTCCTCCGGCGTAGCGGCCCTCACCGGGGAAGGCTCCCTTACAGGGCGGGTCTCTATGGCCGCTTTTCTTCTGGGATGGGCCGGAATCTCGGTCCACTGCCAGGTCCTCTCCTTTTTGGGGGAAAGCGGCCTCAACACCCGGACCTATATCGGCGGTAAACTCCTCCACGGCCTTTTCTCCGCCGCCCTTACCGGCCTTGCCCTACGGGTATTTCCGTTGAAGGAAAGCGTCTCCTCTTATCTGGCCCAGCAAGTGGAAGGGATTGCGGGTACGGATTTTTACTCCGCCCTGGCTGTCTCCACAGCCGCAGCCTGGGGGGTCTTCCTACTGTTCTTCTTTTTAGCGGCCCTGGGCGCGCGCAAGGGAAAAGGACGCCGTCCTGTCTTTCGTCGGACATAACTGCCCCTGCCGTGAAAAACCAGTAGAAATCAACGAAAAGATGTGTTAAAATAAAGTGAGACCGCACACAAAGGAGAAGGGCCATGTTTGGAAAGAAAAGCCTGTTCCAGGAAAACATAGAGCCGCGCTGCGCATACTGCGCAAAGGGCGCCCCTTTGGAGGAGGGGCGGGTCCTCTGCGCCAAAAAAGGCGTCATGCCCGCGGCCGGCCGCTGCGGAAGGTTCCGGTACGATCCTCTGAAGCGGGTCCCCCCCAAGCCCGCCATACTGGATACCAGCAAGCTTTCTCCGGAGGATTTCCAGTTATAAGAAAGCCAAAGCAAGCGATTAAAATAAAAAACAGATGGCAGGCATTTTTTGCCTGCCATCTGTTTTAGTCTGTCAAAAAGCTGTGGTATGGAAGGATAAATAAAAATTTACAAAAGAAGGGCGGAGAACAGGTCAGTTGGGGAGGCTAAGA
>CANRZY010000126.1 GCA_947644625.1 uncultured Pseudoflavonifractor sp. | reverse complement strand
CCAAACGCTGGAAGGGATGGGGGTAACTACCCTTCAGGCCATCAACCCAGCCATGATCCCCCTGCGGGGAGAAGGAAAGGCCCGGCGGCAGCCCAAGCACCTGATCGTTTTGGCGAAAAATCAGCTGGGACTTCGGAACCTGTATCATTTGATCTCGGATTCCTTTCTTAAGCACTATAAACGCAACCCCATTATTCCTAAGAGCGAGCTGGAGAAGTACCGGGAGGGCCTTATTATCGGTTCAGCCTGCGAGGCGGGGGAGCTTTACCAGGCGGTAGCCGCCCGGAAGGAGTGGGAGGAGCTGAAGCGGTTGGCCTCCTGGTATGATTATCTGGAGATCCAGCCCCTGTGCAACAACGCCTTCATGCTCCGGCCGGACCGGAGGACCGGACGGCCCCAGGTGGAGGACCAGGAGGAGTTGCGGGAGTTCAACCGGACCATTGTAGCCCTTGGAAAGGAACTGGACAAGCCTGTCTGCGCTACGGGAGACGTCCATTTTCTGGAGCCGGAGGACGAACAGTACCGCCATATTCTGCTGGACTCCAAGGGCTTTGAGGACTGCGACGAGCCTTTGCCCATCTATTTCAAAAGCACGGATGAAATGCTGGAGGAGTTTGCCTACCTGGGGGAGGAGGACTGCCGTAAGGTAGTCATTACCGACCCCAACCGGATCGCGGACTGGTGTGAGCGGATGGATCCTCTGCCCAAGGGCCTCTTCGCCCCCAAGCTGGAAAACTCCGATAAGGAGCTGGAGAGCCTGGTTTACAACAAGGCCCATGAGCTTTATGGGGCAGAGCTTCCCAAGATCGTGCAGGACCGGATCGACCTGGAGCTTCCTGGTATTATCATGCGAAAGTATGACGTCATTTATATGTCGGCTCAGAAGCTGGTTCAGAATTCTCTGGAGCACGGCTATCTGGTAGGCTCCCGTGGTTCGGTGGGTTCCTCTCTGGTAGCGTTCCTTTCGGGAATTACGGAGGTCAACTCCCTGCCGGCCCACTACCGTTGCCCCAAGTGCAAGCATTCCGATTTTGAATATGGTTCTGCCCATGGTCTGGACTGCGGTGCGGATATGCCGGACGCTGTCTGCCCTGTCTGTGGAACGCCTTACCAAAAGGACGGCTTCAATATTCCCTTTGAGACCTTCCTGGGCTTTGGCGGTGACAAGGTGCCCGATATCGACCTGAATTTTTCCGATGAATACCAGTCCAGGGCTCACCGTTATACCTTTGAGCTGTTTGGGGAGACCCATGTGTTTCGGGCAGGGACCATCGGGACGGTGGCCTCCAAGACAGCTTATGGATATGTGAAAAAATATCTGGAAAAGCGGGGACAGAAAGCCAACTCTGCGGAGGAAAACCGTTTGGCGGTAGGTTGTACCGGCGCCAAACGAACCACAGGCCAGCATCCGGGCGGCATGGTGGTCATTCCCCAGGACCGGGAGATCTATGATTTCTGTCCTGTTCAGCATCCCGCCGACGACCCCACCAGCGATATCGTTACTACCCATTTTGAATACCACTCCATGGAATCCAATCTTTTGAAGCTGGATATGCTGGGGCACCAGGATCCTACCATGATCCGAATGCTGGAGGATCTGACGGGAGTGAATGTGCGGACCGATATCTCTCTGGACGATCCCGATACCATGAGTCTCTTTACCACCTCGGAGAATCTGGGTTTTGTTAATGATCCCATTCTGGGTCCCACCGGAGCGGTGGCTATTCCAGAATTCAACACCCGCTTTACCCGGCAGATGCTGATGGATACCCAGCCCCAGGACTTCAATACCCTGGTGCGCTTGTCCGGCTTTTCCCACGGTACCGACGTGTGGTTAGGCAACGCACGGGATCTGATCGTCAACGGAACAGCTTCCGTTCTGGAGACGGTGGGCTGCCGGGATGATATCATGCTCTATCTGATGCGGATGGGGTTGGAACCCAAAAAGTCCTTCAAGATCATGGAGGCGGTGCGAAAAGGGAAGGTAAAGAAGGCGGGGTTTGAGCCGGGGTGGGTGGACGATATGAAGGCCCACAATGTACCCGACTGGTATATTGACTCCCTTGCCAAGATCGGCTACCTTTTCCCTAAGGCCCATGCCGTGGCCTATGTAATGATGGCCTTCCGTATCGCCTGGTTTAAGGTTCATCGGCCCCTGGCCTTCTATGCCGCTTATTTTTCCATCCGTGCCAAGGCCCTTGACGCCACCATCATGTTCCAGGGCATGGATGTGGCGAAGGCCAAGCTAAAGGAGATCAAGGCCAAGATGGACGAAAAAACAGCGGCGGCAGTGGAGGAGGATACTTATACCACCCTGGAGGTGGTGTATGAATTTTATCTTCGGGGCCTGACCTTCCGTAATGTAGATATCTATCGCTCCGATTCCACCCATTTCCTTATGGATGGAGATAACGCCCTTATCCCGCCCTTCACCTCTATTCCGGGGCTGGGGGAATCGGCAGCCCAGTCCATCGTGGAGCAGCGGGTGGGCAAGGAATTTGTCTCCATCGAGGAATTTTCCGACGCCTGCCCCAAGGTCTCCAAATCCCACATTGAGCAGCTGAAGGCGGCGGGAGCCTTTGACGGTCTTCCCGAGACCAGCCAGATCACCCTTTTCTAAAAGCGAAAGGCAGGACCGGCGGAATCGCTCCGCCGGTCCTGCTACACAAACCGGGCGTTGACCATGAGGACCATTTGTATTACAATAGACCCATTGCGAAAAAAGAGAGTAGGAGAGACCTTATGCTGAATGCAAGCGAACAGACCCGGTTCTGTAAGGCCCGACGGGAGGCCATTGAACGGGAATTTGACCACCTGAATCCCCAACAGCGTGTCGCGGTGCTGGCTACTGAGGGGCCATTGCTCCTTTTGGCGGGGGCGGGCAGCGGAAAGACCACCGTTCTTATTAACCGTGTGGCCAATCTGATGAAATATGGAAGAGGCTCTGACTGTACCGAAGTATCCGAGTTCATTACTCCGGAGGAACTGAGCTTTCTGGAACACTATGCCGCCCAGCCCTCTCCGGAGGGGAAGGAGCGTGCCGAGCGGCTGTGCCGGTTAGATCCCGCCGCTCCCTGGTCCATTCTGGCCATCACCTTTACCAACAAGGCGGCGGGGGAGTTGAAGGAGCGGTTGGAGCGGATGTTGGGCCCCAGCGCCAACGACATTTGGGCCTCCACCTTCCACTCCTGCTGCGCCCGGATCCTTCGCCGGGACATTGACAAGCTGGGCTACTCTACCTCCTTCACCATCTACGACACCGCCGACTCCGAGCGGGTTGTCAAGGATATTTTGAAGGAGAAGAACTTGAGGATAGCAGTAAGGCCCCATCCGAGATAC
>CANRZY010000125.1 GCA_947644625.1 uncultured Pseudoflavonifractor sp. | reverse complement strand
CGGTCTGGATCTCCTCGATGGCGTCGTAAATGACCCGGTACATCCGCATATCCACGTGGTCCCGCTGGGCGGAGGCCTTGGCGTTGTTGTCGGGCCGGACGTTAAAGCCCACGATGATGGCGCTGGAGGTGCTGGCCAACATTACGTCGGATTCGTTGATGGCGCCTACGGCGCAGTGGATAACCTTCACCCGGACCTCCTCGTTGGAGATCTTTTCCAGGCTGGCCTTCACCGCCTCGGCGGAGCCCTGGACGTCGGCCTTGACAATGATGTTCAGGGTTTTCATTTCTCCCTGCTGGATCTGGCTGAACAGGTCCTCCAGAGTCACCTTGCCCTGAGGTCCGGCGGCGGAGAGCTTTTGGTCGGCCTTTCTCTGCTCGGCCAGCTCACGGGCCATGCGCTCGTCGGCTACGGCGTGGAAGTCGTCTCCGGCGGAGGGGACCTCAGCCATGCCGATGATCTCCACGGGGACGGAGGGACCGGCCTCGGTGACCTTCTCGCCGGAGGCGGTGGTCATGGCCCGGACACGGCCCACGGCGGTGCCGGCAATGATGACGTCCCCCTGCTTCAGGGTGCCGTTCTGGACCAGCAGGGTAGCCACCGGGCCCCGGCCCTTGTCCAGCCGGGCCTCCACCACAGCGCCATGGGCGGTGCGGTCGGGGTTGGCCTTCAGCTCCTTCACGTCGGCGGTGAGGGTGACCATCTCCAGAAGGTTGTCAACGCCCTGACCGGTCTTGGCGGAGATGGGGCAAATGATGGTCTCGCCGCCCCACTCCTCAGGCACCAGCTCGTATTCGGTGAGCTGCTGCTTGATCCGCTCGGGGTTGGCTTCGGGCTTATCCATCTTGTTGATGGCTACGATCACCGGGATCCCGGCAGCCTTGGCGTGGTTGATGGACTCCACCGTCTGGGGCATAATGCCGTCGTCGGCGGCAACCACCAGAATGGCGATATCGGTAATCATGGCGCCTCTGGCCCGCATGGCGGTGAAGGCCTCGTGGCCGGGGGTATCCAGGAAGGTGATGGGCTTGCCCTTCACCTCCACCTGGTAAGCGCCGATGTGCTGGGTAATGCCGCCCGCCTCGCCCGCGGTGACGTGGGCAGAGCGGATATAATCCAGAAGGGAGGTCTTGCCGTGGTCCACGTGGCCCATGACCACCACCACGGGGGCACGGGGCTTCAGATCCTCCTCCCGGTCCTCGGCAGTGTCAATGAGCCGCTCCTCAATGGTGACGATGATCTCCTTCTCCACCTTGCAGCCCATCTCCTCAGCGATGATGGCGGCGGTGTCAAAGTCAATGACGTCGCTCATAGAGGCCATGACCCCATTTTTCATCAGGGTCTTGACCACCTCGGCCCCCGTCTTCTTCATCCGGGAGGCCAGCTCGCTCACCGCGATCTCGTCGGGGATCTTCACGGTGACGGGAGCCTTTTTGGCAATTTCCAACTGAAGCTTACGCAGCTTTTCCTGCTCCTCCTGACGGCGCTTGTTGCCGCCAAAGCCGCTGGCGCGGCGCTGTTGGGCGCCCCGGTTCCGGAATTTTTCCCGGCCTGCGTCCATCTGCTTGGTTTTGGAGGAGGCAATACGCTCCAGCTTCTCGTCGTACTTGTCCAGGTTGACGCTGCCGCCCTTCCGGGTGTCCACCACCCGCTTCTCAGGGACCTTGGTGGTGGGGCGCTGGATGGGGGCGGGTTGATGCGCCGAGGCGTCGCGCCCTACAGGGGCGGCCTTGGGTTGGCTTGCGGCGGGAGCCTGGGCCTTGGGCGCTTCAGGAGCCTGGGCGGTTTGGCGCGCCGGGGCCTCATGCTCTACGGGAGCCTTCTCCGCTGCCTTGGGGGCCTCAGGAGTCTGGGGCTCGTGGTATACGTCGGCAAAAATACTCTCGATGCTTTCCACCTGGTTATGCTGGGTAAGATACTCAAAAATGAGGGAAAGCTGCCGCTCGTCCAGAGCCTGCATATGGTTTTTGGGAGTCGTGTCGTATTTGGTAAGGATGTCGGTGATGATCTTGGAATTGATCCCGAAGTCCTTGG
This sequence comes from uncultured Pseudoflavonifractor sp., assembly GCA_947644625.1. Classification (GTDB taxonomy): domain Bacteria; phylum Bacillota; class Clostridia; order Oscillospirales; family Oscillospiraceae; genus Vermiculatibacterium. Next base: position 1,401 of record CANRZY010000125.1, on the reverse strand, counting down.
CTACCTCGTGGACGCGATACTTGATATTCAGCAAATGAGCCACCTCCATGTGTAGGCCTGCGCCAATGAGAAAAGGGGAGAGGGGTCTCCCCCTTTCTGATTGGAACAAGCCCGGTCGATTGAACGTTTTCTCTTATTCTGTTTCCTGTTTGGGGTTGGGGGGAGACGCCCAGGGCTTCCGCTGACCCGCCTGGGCCGCCTTTTTTCTCGCTTGGGTCTCCCGACGGCGGCGCAGGGTCTTTTCTGCCTTATATTCCAGCCGCTCCAAAACCTCTTGACAGCCCTCCGGGTCTGCAAGAGAGAGCTTTTTGGCTGCTGCGGCGGCCAGCCCCACATCTGTAAAGGCCAAAAGGACGCATTCGCCCCGGCCTATGGCCTGCCCCAGCTCCGTCCTGGTAAAGGGAACGGAGAGAACGGGACTATTTCCCTCTATGCCCAGCTGTCGGGCGTGGCGTTGGGTCCGCTCCCCGGCGTCGGAGGAGAGAAGAAGGAGCCGGGCCTTGTGGTCCTTAGCGGCGGCGGAGACGCTTTCCTCTCCCGATTGAACCTTGCCCGCTTTCTGTGCCAACCCCAGAAGGCCGATGAGACCGTTATCCACCGGTGTCACCCGCTTTCATCTGCTCCTCCAGCTGCTCCCAGACCTCATCGGGAAGAGGGGCGGAGAAGGCCCGTTCCAAAGCCCGGGACTTGCGGACTTTTTTCAGGCACTCAGGATTGGGACACACATAGGCGCCCCGGCCCGGTTTTTTTCCCCGGAAGTCCAGGGAGACCTCCCCCTCCGGGGAACGAACCACCCGGATCAGCTCCGGCTTGGGCTTATGCTCCCGGCAGCCAAGGCATTGGCGGACGGGTATCTTTTTGGGCATGGGGAAGACCTCCCTTCGTCGTCGTAAATTTCATATCGCTCACCCTGACGCAGGCGTCAGGGCCCGTTCATTCCATTGCTCCTCTCCCCACAAAAGTTGAGGACCGCTTTCGTGGGGGCTTACAGGGCATGGGGCAAACGGAATTATTCCTCTTCCGCGATCAGATCCTCTTCCTCCGGTTCATCCAGAGGAGCGGAGGCGGGTTTGATGTCGATCTTGAAGCCGGTGAGCCGGGCGGCCAGACGGGCGTTCTGGCCCTCCTTGCCGATGGCCAGGGAGAGCTGGTCGTCGGGGACAATGACCCGGCAGTCCTTCTCGCCCATGGTGGTGACAGAGATCACATCGGAGGGGGCCAGGGCGGCGGCGATATATTCCGCCGGGTCCTCCGACCACTTGATGATATCCACCTTCTCGCCCTTGAGCTCATCGACGATATTGTTGACCCGCTGTCCCTTGGGGCCTACGCAAGCGCCAATGGGATCCACGTTGGGGTCGGCGGACCAGACCGCCAGCTTGGTGCGGCTGCCCGCCTCCC
>CANRZY010000124.1 GCA_947644625.1 uncultured Pseudoflavonifractor sp. | reverse complement strand
TGCTCCTCCTCTCCCCACGAAAGCTGGGGACCGCTTTCGCGAGGACCCCATTTAAGGTCAAGGGCAAGAGCAAAGGGCAAGGTCTGCGACAACTCGGTCGTTGATAGTTTACATGGCGGGATCCCCCGCCGGAAATACATTGTTGCGGCGGCAAATTACTTTGTCCGCCAGGTAATGCGGCCCCGGGTAAGGTCGTAGGGAGACATCTGGACGGTCACCTTGTCTCCGGGAAGGATCCGAATGAAGTTCATCCGCAGCTTGCCGGAAATATGGGCCAGAATGATGTGTCCGTTTCCGATATCCACCCGGAAGGTGGTGTTGGGGAGGGACTCAACAACGACGCCCTCCACCTCGATCATATCGTCTTTTGCCAAAGCGTCAAACCTCCTTGGCCCGGAAAGCGGCTAAGGCCCTCCGTAGCTCTTTGTCCGTCAGGGCTTGGCCCTGCTTCAGCTTTTCGATGGCGGGATGGTCGTACATATGCTCCTGGTCGGTCAGGATCTCCACATGTCCCAGCTTTTTCCGTTTGGGCTTTGCCAGCTTACGCTGTTTCCCATCGGCCAAAAGCAGTCTGTCTTGTTCCTGGTCCACACCCACTACACAGAAAAGACCATCCCTATCCCGTCCGGCGGCAGCCCGGACGATCTGCCCCGTGTAATCATACATCAGGCCGGCTCTCCATTCTCGTCCACCGTCAGAAGCTCAGGCTCCCCATCGGTAATGAGGATGGTGTTCTCGTAGTGGGCGGTAAGGCTTCCGTCAGCAGACACTGTGGTCCACTGTCCGTCCAGATTTTTTACATGCCAGTCGCCCACGCATACCATGGGCTCCACCGCCAGAGTCATGCCCGGTTGGAACCGGGGACCGTGGCCGGCAGGGCCATAGTTGGGGACCTCCGGCGCCTCATGCATCTTTCGTCCTACTCCGTGGCCTACAAATTCCCGGACCACGCTGTAGCCAAAGCTTTCCACATACTGCTGGACCCCATGGCCCACATCAGAGACCCTTCCGCCTACACGGGCGTTTCGGATCCCCTCAAAAAAGCTTTGTCTCGTCACCTCGATCAGCTTCCTGGCCTCCTCAGAGACCTCTCCACAGGGGTAGGTGGCGGCGCAATCCCCGTGAAAGCCGTCCAGATAGGCGCCCACGTCAACGCTGACAATGTCGCCCTCCTTCAGCTTTCGGGAACCAGGTATGCCGTGAATGACCACCTCGTTCACCGAGATACAGGTGGAGGCGGGAAATCCGTAAAGCCCCAGAAAGGAAGGCTTTCCTCCATGGCTTTCAATAAACCGGCGTACCTCCCGGTCGATCTCACCTGTGCTGATACCGGGGCGGACCAGAGACCCGGCCAACTTGCGGGCTTGGGCGGTAAGACGTCCGGCCGCGCGCATTTTCTCGATCTCTCTGGGTGACTTGATAGAGATCATTTCCATGTCTCAGACCCCCAGAATATCCAGAATGGCCTTGTTCACATTCTCAATGCCGCCTACATTTTCTACCAGCCGCAGAAGTCCCCTCTGACGGTAAAACCCTTTCAGAGGCTCCGTCTCCTTGTGATAAACGGCAAGACGGCCTCGAATCGTCTCCTCTGTGTCATCCTTCCGGTGGACCAGCTCGCTTCCGCAGTGGTCACAGATCCCTTCCTTCTTGGGTGGCTGGACTGCTACATGGTAGGTAGCGCCGCAATCCAGACAAACCCGGCGGCCCATAATACGTTGGGCCACCTCGTCGTCCGAGACCTCAATGGAGATCACATGGTCGAAATGGATCCCCGCATCCTCCAGAGCTTGGGCCTGGGCCTGGGTACGGGGTACCCCGTCCAGAATATAACCCTTGGCACAATCGGGTTGGGCCACCCGCTCCGCTACAATGGGAATGATGACCTCGTCAGGAACCAGCTTACCAGCGTCAATAAGGGCTTTTGCCTTCTTGCCCACCTCCGTCCCCGCCTTAACGGCGGCGCGGAGCATGTCTCCGGTAGAGATTGTAGGGACAGATAGTTTTTCACTGATAAGCGCGGCTTGCGTACCTTTACCTGCCCCCGGAGGGCCCAGAAAAATCAGTTTCATTCCCCGCTCACCCGCTTACTCCAGGAAACCCTTATAGTGGCGCATCATCAGCTGGGCCTCCAGGGCCTTGCTGGTCTCCAGGGCTACGCCCACCACGATGATGATGGAGGTGCCGCCGATGGAAAGACTGGACTGTCCGATCACATTGCCCGTAATAATGGGGGCGATGGCAATAACGGACAGGAACATGGCGCCAAAGAAAGTGATCTTGCTCAGCACCCGCCGGATGAAGTCAGCGGTGGGCTTGCCGGGCCGGAAGCCAGGCACAAAGCCGCCGTTCTTCTTCAGGTTGTTGGCAACCTCGGTGGGATCAAACTGCATGGTGGAATAGAAATAGCTGAAGGCCAGGATCAGCAGGAAATAGACCACGGCGTAAATAAGACCGTTGGCGTCAAAGACCCGCAGGAATCCACCCCAGAAGCCCTCGCTTTCCGCCGTCACGCCCGCGAAGGCGCAGACGGTAGCAGGCAGAGAGGCAATGGATTGAGCAAAGATGATGGGCAGAACGCCGGACATATTCACCTTCAGGGGAATATGGCTGGATTGGCCGCCGTACATCTTCCGGCCCACCACCCGCTTGGCGTACTGCACGGGGATCCGCCGCTCGGCGTTCTGGATATAGACCACAAACAGGATCATCGCCAGCGCGCCCGCCAGGACCAGGATCAGCCCCCAGATGGGAAGGGAGAAGTATCCTTCAATGACCGTGCCCTCAGGCAGGGGATGGAAGGAGTTGTAAACACCCCGGTACAGAGTCTGGATCAGGGAGGGCATCCGGGAAAGGATACCGGCAAACAGGATCATGGAAATCCCGTTTCCGATCCCCTTTTCGGTGATCTGCTCACCCAGCCACATGACAAAGGCGGAACCGGCCACAAAGGTAATAACGATGACAAAGCCGGCCCAGATGGAATTGACATCACCCACATTCAGCAGATTGTTGGTCCGCATGATGGTGTAGTAACCAAAGCCTTGAAGAAGGGCGATGGCCACGGTGGTATACCGGGTGATGGCGGCGATCTTCTTCCGCCCTTCCTCGCCGCCCTCCTTGGCCAGCCGCTCCAGAGCGGGGATAGCCACGGTGAGCAGTTCGATGATAATGGAGCTGTTGATATAGGGCTGTACGCCCAGAGCAAAAACGGCTGCCATGGAGAAGGCCGTACCGTTCATGGTGCTCAAAAGGCCGAAGATGGTGCCGGACATGGATTCCATATAGGTCCCCATGGCCGCCGTATCCACGAAGGGAGTGGGGACCGCGGAACCAAGACGGAAAACCAGAAGAGCAAAGATGGTAAAGAGGATCTTGTTCTTCAACTCAGGCACCTTCCAGGCGTTCTTTAGTGTCTGGATCAAATCAGATCACCTCAGCCTTTCCGCC
>CANRZY010000123.1 GCA_947644625.1 uncultured Pseudoflavonifractor sp. | reverse complement strand
CCCCCATCATCTGTTCCAGGGTAAGACCATCCCCCAGCTCCATCTGAAGAGAGGAGACGGGAGCGTTTGCCGTCTCAGCAGCGGCGATTTCTTCCGGTTCCAGGCCAGTCTCCGTCGCCAGTTCGGAAAGAGTAGGCTCCCGCCCCAGTTCCGCCTGTAGCTTATCCCTGGCTCTCTGAATGCTTCCCCCCCGCTCCCGGAGTCCCCGGCTCACCTTTACCGCCCCATCATCCCGAAGAAACCGCCTGATCTCCCCGGCGATCTTGGGTACGGCATAGGTGGAGAATTGGCAGCCAAACTCCGGATCAAAGCCCCGGACCGCCTTCACAAACCCCAGGCAACCCAGCTGATACAGATCCTCTGGATCCACACCCCGGCCGAAATAACGGCGCACCACGCTCCACACCAGACCGGAGTTTTCCTCCAAAAGTCTTCCGCAAGCGTCGTTATCCCCCTCCCTGGCGGCCTCCAACAGCGGCAGAGTCTCGGCGCTCAAGCGTTCAGCCGCCGGGAGACCTGGCGGCGCATGGTAACGGTGGTCCCCTTTCCCGGCACGGAGCGAACCTTCAGGGTATCCATAAAGCTTTCCATAATGGTAAAGCCCATGCCGGAACGGTCATCCCCTCCGGTAGTATACAAAGGCTTTCGCGCCCTCTCCACGTCAGGTATCCCTACGCCGGAATCCTTGATAACGATCTCCAGTGTGTTGTCCTCAAAAAGCCGCAGACGCATAGACACCATCCCCAACCGTTCCGGGTAGGCATGAACGATGCAGTTCGTCACCGCCTCGCTGACAGCAGTTTTGATATCGTTTACCTCGTCCAGGGTGGGATCCAACTGGGCGGCAAAGCAGGCTGCCGCCGTCCGGGCAAAGCCCTCGTTGGCGCTACGGCTCAGGAAGGTCAATTTTGCCTCGTTGGTAGGCTTCATATGTATGTCCTCCTTTAATCTACAAAAGGTATGAGCTTATCTACTCCAGCGGCCCGCAGAACCTTGGCGCACTGGGGCGGCACCTTGCGAAGGGATACGCTCCCTCCCAGCTGCTCCATCCGTTTCCAGCTCCGCAGCACCACAGCGATCCCGGAGGAATCCATAAAACTGACCGAACCCAGATCCAGCTCCAGCTTCTGAGGCAGCGCCGCATCGATCTCCCGCCCCAGCCGCGCCATCAGGTCCCTTGCGGCGTGATGGTCCACCTCCCCAGCGATCCTGGCCGTCAGGGTCTGCCCCATTTCCAAACAGTCTACCGGCATAGGATTTCCCTCTCCTTCGCATAAAAAATCACGGTATACCAAAATTTGGTATACCGTGATTATAGCTTGTCTTATCTACATTTTTTGTCAGAATATGGATTCAAATTGGGTAAAGACCCATTTGTCCCCCACCCTTTGATAGGGAAACTGATAAAGCTGCGTACCGGCCACCGCCGGGGCCTGGGCTTCCTCCGCCCATTCCAACAATTCCACCTCTGCCTGGATCAGGCACAGGGACGGATTATCCTGGAGCCGGAGCACCGAGAGGACCACACTTCCCTTGGTGACATCGCTTCCCCTTCCCGCCGGCAAGGCGTAAAGGCCCTTCTCCGTCTCAACAAAATGTCCCTGGGACAACAAAGGATCTACGATCTCGTCGGAAAAAATACTTTTCAGCAGTCCCCGCAGTTCGTCCATCGTACCAAGCCCCGGCCGGGTCACCCGGAAATAGGTCAGATCGGACTGGAGCGCTGTATCCTCCATATCCAGCATCAGGCCGCCGTCATTGTACCCGGCAAACCAACTGTATATTTCCGCCGCCGTCCGGTAAGCCTCCAGCACCGCCTCATCATTGGGCACATCCGACAGTTCCGGAGTGGACTCCGGTCCTGCCTCCCCGGTGGGCTCCGCCGTTGGTTCCGAAGTCGGAAGCGACGTAGGTTCCAGAGTCGGGATCGGCGTCGGAGAAGCGGTGGGGACGGGAACAGGACTTGGCGTGGGGACCGGCTTAAGCGTCGGCAGAGGCGTGACGGGCGGTTTAGGAACCGTTGTAGCTTCCACCGCAGTAGGCGTCGGAGTCGGCACAGCGGTAACCGTTGTGGTAGGGATAGGTGTAGCCGTCACCATGACCGCAGGCTTGGGCGTCTGGGTAGGCTCGGCAGTGGAGGCGACCTCCTCCGTCCGTTGACCGCAGGCCGTCAGGCACAACGTCAAAGCAGCAGATAAAAATATGAGATATTTCTTCATATGGATACGCCCCTCCTTTGGGCGAATAACCTCTCTCCTCTCCCTATTCTATCCGCTCTTTCTCAAAGACACAACAACAAAATTATGACAAAAGCTCTCAAAAGGTTACATCCTAGCCCATTGCGGCGGCAGATTCTTCCAGTTTGGCAATGAGAGCCTTCAATTCCTCACAGCGCTGCTTTTCAGCGGCTACCACCTGCTCGGGAGCCTTGGAGAGGAATCCCGGATTCTGAAGTTTGGCCTCCAATCCGGACAGCTGCCCCTTCTTCTGCCCTAGCTCCTTTTGGATCCGAGCCTTCTCCTTCTCCAAATCTACCAACTCCCGAAGAGGCACAAAGATCCGAGCGGCATGGGTAATGACCTCCACCAGGCCCTGGGTGGTAGCCTGGGCGCTGGTAGGAGCGTCGGACACGCCCACCACCGTCACATCGCTGGCGTAGGCCAACCGCTTGAGCAGAGGAATGCCCTGGGTAAATACATGGGTCTCCTGGGTAGAAATGGTCAGACGCGCCTTTTTGGAGGGAGGAACATTCAGCTCCGCCCGCTTGCCCCGGACCGCCCGGGTAGCGTCAATGAGCAGGTCCACCGCCTTTTCCTCCCCCGGAAAGTTCAGCTCCGCCTTCTGCTCCGGCCACCTTTGAAGCATCAGATACTCCCCCTCGTGGGGCAGGGACTGCCAGATCTCCTCGGTGAGGAAGGGCATAAAGGGATGGAGCAGCTTCAGAGTCTCGGTAAGCACATAGCACAGCACATTCTGGGCATTCTCCTTGGCTTTTGGGTCCTCCCCCTGAAGCCGGGCTTTGGTAAACTCAATATACCAGTCACAGAAATCGTCCCAAATGAAATCATAGACCTTCTGGGCCGCCACGCCCAGCTCATAGGCGTCCATATTCTCGGTGACGCCGGGTATAAGGGCGTTGAGCTTGGAGAGGATCCACTTGTCCTCCTGGGTCAGCTCCCCAGGAAGCTCCACATGGTCGATGGTCAAGTTCATCTGGACAAAGCGGCTGGCGTTCCAGATCTTGTTGGCAAAGTTCCGCATGGCCTCGCACCGCTCAGGGAGGAAGCGCATGTCGTTTCCAGGGGAGTTGCCCGTCACCAGATTGAACCGGAGGGCGTCGGCGCCGTACTGCTCGGCCACCACCAGGGGGTCTACGCCGTTACCCAGGCTCTTGGACATCTTCCGGCCCTTGTCGTCCCGGACCAGACCGTGGATCAGCACCGTGTGGAAGGGAGGCTTACCCGTATGCTCGCAGGCGGAGAAGATCATCCGGGCCACCCAGAAAAAGATAATGTCATAGCCCGTCACCAGCACGTCGGTGGGATAGAAGTATTTCATATCCT
>CANRZY010000122.1 GCA_947644625.1 uncultured Pseudoflavonifractor sp. | reverse complement strand
TTTTGGCTGTTGCGTTGGGCGTCCTGCTGCCGGAACAGTTTACAATGATCTTTGCGGCGGTGGGTTTCATTTTGCCTGTTCTCTGGTGGTCCTTCCTGGGGCGGAAGGTCTATGAAAAGACAAAAGAGAAGAAGCTGACGGAGCTGGACGGTCAGGGCTTTACCCGGAACCGCACCTTTGACGCCGACGGATGTACGGTGGTGGTGGATCTGAACAAGGGGCAGGTCGCCATCCTATTCCGTTGGAATCCCGGCAAAGTCTACGTCCGTCCCGCCGCTCAGATTACCAAGGTATGGGTAGATGACGGCCGGGGTGGCGCCGGTTTCCTGGAGGGGAGCAGCCGGGTCAGCTTCCTTTTCACTGTAGACGGCATGACCATTCGGGTCAACACCTTTACCTCCAACAAGCGTTGGAGGATGGATAGTGATTATATTCTCAACGGGATCTCCAAGGCCGACGTGATGGTAGAGGCCCTCAAGGCCGCTGGAGCCGGGGCGGCGAAGGGCTGAGATGGGCTTGCTGAGAAAGCTGCGGGAGAAGTTCCACGACGACTGGTGCAGCGAGTGTACCAGCGAAATGGAGGTTATCCGCCGCCAGCTTTATGCTCTGCCCACCATGACGGTAGGGCACTATGTAAGCCATGAGGAGCCGGAATACTACAAAAAGCATCTGGTTCCTGTAAACTGCAAAGCCGAGATCCCTACCGGAATGTATGCCTGCGGTATTACCGCCTATCGGTGTCCCCAATGCGGACACCGGGCGGTGAAGCTGGGAGTGTTCCTGCCGGTACGAGACGTAGAAAAGCCGGAGCAGGGCTTGTACTTTGAGCATGGTGAAATGGACGACTTTCTTTGGTCGGAGGACCGGGGAAGGGGATTGTCCGGCGGACGCAGTTCAAGCAAAATGGACGGTAAAAATGTGATCCGCGGTCCCTATTAAGAGTCAGGAGGTCCTTGGTTATGGCACACCAAAAGGTCTTGGTTCTGGACTTTGGCGGTCAATACAATCAATTGATCGCACGCCGGGTGCGGGAGTGCGGAGTATACTGCGAGGTAAAGCCCTATACGACCCCACTGGACAACCTGAAGGCGATGGATCCCATCGGGATCATTTTTACCGGAGGGCCCAACAGTGTTTACGCCCCCAACTCTCCCCGCGTGGATCTCGCCATTTTTGACTGGGGAGTGCCGATCCTGGGGATCTGTTACGGCTGCCAGCTTCTGGCCCATAGCTTGGGAGGGAAGGTGACAGCCGCCCAGGGTGACAGTGCCAGGGAGTATGGCAAAACGGAGACCTTCTACGATACATCCTGTAAGCTGTTCCAAAACCTTCCAGTGGAGGGCGTGTCCTGGATGAGCCATGGAGATTATATGGAGAAGGTCCCGGAAGGGTTTTCCCTTGTCGCCCATTCCAAAGCCTGTCCTAATGTGGCCATCTGCGACGAAAAGCGCGGTTTTTATGGCGTCCAGTTTCACCCTGAAGTAAACCATACAGAAAACGGGACCGAAATGATCCGAAGCTTTCTCTACAAGGTCTGTAAGGCTAAGGGCGATTGGACCATGGAGGACTATAAGGAGTCGGCGATCCGGTTGCTTCGGGAGAAAGTTGGTTCCGGCCGGGTGCTTTTGGCTCTTTCCGGCGGTGTGGATTCTTCTGTAGCCGCTGCGCTGATGGCCGAGGCGGTGGGAAACCAGCTGACCTGCGTATTTGTGGATCACGGTTTGATGCGTCTCCATGAAGGCGACGAGGTGGAGGAGGCCTTCGGGAAATGGAAGGTCAACTTTGTTCGCGCCAATGCGGAGGAATTGTTTCTGTCCAAGTTGGCAGGGATCACGGAGCCGGAACAAAAGAGGAAGATCATTGGGGAGGAGTTCATCCGGGTCTTTGAGGCGGAGGCAAAAAAGATCGGTCGGGTGGATTATCTGGTCCAGGGGACCATCTATCCCGATGTCATTGAATCGGGAACAGGAGACGCTGCGGTAATCAAAAGTCATCATAATGTGGGAGGGCTTCCCGCTCATGTGGACTTTCGGGAAATCATTGAGCCTTTGAGGCTGTTGTTTAAGGACGAGGTCCGACAGTTGGGACGGGAGCTTGGTCTTCCCGAGTATCTGGTGAGGCGTCAACCCTTTCCGGGGCCTGGCCTGGCCATACGGGTCATTGGAGAGATCACCCGGGAAAAGCTGGATATACTGCGTCTGGCTGACTTTATCTTCCGGGATGAGATAGCCAAAGCCCATCTGGAAGACAGTATGGACCAATATTTTGCTGTTCTTACCAACTTGCGCTCGGTTGGGGTCATGGGGGATGGGCGGACCTATGAGTATGCCATTGCCCTTCGCAGCGTGACCACCAGCGATTTTATGACAGCGGATTGGACCCGGATCCCCTATGATGTGCTGGACCGGGTCAGCGTTCGGATCGTCAATGAGGCGCCCCACATTAACCGGGTCTTGTACGATATTACCTCCAAGCCCCCGGCCACTGTGGAATTTGAATGAGGAGAAAACCGTCGGCGGCACTTGCGTCGACGGTTTTCTTGGTGTATAATCAGGAAAATCAAAATTTGGGAGGATGGAAAGCATGCAAAACAATGTACGTCCCACGGATATGAAACGGATCAGCACCCCGGCCCTGGCGGAGGCATTTATTGCCCAACAGGTCAAGGAAGTCCGGGAACAGGTGGGGGACAAGAAGGTCCTCCTGGCCCTCTCTGGCGGCGTGGATTCCTCGGTGGTGGCAGCTCTGCTCATCAAGGCCATCGGTAAGCAGCTGGTGTGCGTTCATGTAAACCACGGTTTGATGCGTAAGGGAGAGAGCGAGCAGGTTGTCGAGGTGTTCAGGAATCAGTTGGACGCCAACCTCATCTATGTGGATGCCACCGACCGGTTTTTGGACCTGCTTTCCGGCGTGGACGAGCCGGAGCGGAAGCGGAAGATCATCGGCGGGGAGTTCATCAAGGTCTTTGACGAAGAAGCCCGGAAGCTGGAAGGTATCGACTTTCTGGCCCAGGGAACCATTTACCCTGATATTTTGGAAAGTGATGGAGTAAAAGCCCACCATAATGTGGGTGGGCTCCCTGAGGACATGCAATTTGAGCTGGTAGAGCCCGTTCGCCTGCTCTTTAAGGATGAGGTTCGGGTGGTGGGCAAGGCTCTTGGATTGCCTGTTTCCATGGTAGAGCGCCAGCCCTTCCCTGGCCCCGGTTTGGGAGTGCGTTGCCTGGGGGCGATTACCCGGGATCGTCTGGCCGCGCTGCGGGAATCCGACGCCATCCTTCGGGAGGAGTTTGGCAACTCTGGCCTTGCCGATCAGATCTGGCAGTTTTTCACCGTAGTTCCCGATATGCGGGCTACCGGAGTGCGGGAAGGGAAGCGGGCCTACGACTGGCCTGTCATCATCCGTGCGGTGAATACAGTGGACGCCATGACCGCCACAGTGCCCGAGATCGCCTGGCCTGTTTTGAAGACTGTCACCGACCGGATTCTGAGTGAGGTTCCCGGTGTCTGCCGCGTTCTCTATGATCTCACGCCAAAGCCTGTTGGGACTATCGAGTGGGAGTGAGTTTTTGAAACTCCGAACCCGTTGCGGCACAACGATTTTG
>CANRZY010000121.1 GCA_947644625.1 uncultured Pseudoflavonifractor sp. | reverse complement strand
GGCCAGAACCTGCTGGGCTATAAGCACTACCATGACGATGTGGTGGAGAAGTTCGTGGAGCTTTCCATTAAGAACGGCATCGATGTGATCCGGATCTTTGACGCCCTCAACGACTTCCGCAACATCAAGACCGCTCTGGAGGCCACCAAGAAGTACGCCACCAAAAATACGGTGGCTTCGGGCTGTATCTCCTACACCCAAAGCCCTGTCCACACTGTAGAGAAGTACGTGGAGATGTGCAAGGAGCTCAAGAACATGGGCTTTGATACCATCTGCCTAAAGGATATGGCGGGCACCATGAGCCCCTTTGAGGCCGAGGGCCTTATCAAGGGCATCAAGGACGCCATCGGGGAGATGCCCATTATCCTCCACACCCACTGCACCACCGGTATGGCCTATATGACCATTCTCAAGGCCATTGAGTCCGGGGTGGATGTGATCGACACCGCTGCCTCCTGCTTCTCCAACGGCACCAGCCAGCCCGCCACCGAGAGTCTTTATTACGCGCTCCAGCAGTATGGCTATCCCATGGACCTGAAGGAGGACGTGATCAACAAGGTCAACGATTTCTTCAAGCCCGTGAAGCAAAAGTATATTGACAACGGGACCCAGTCTCCCAAGAGCATGGGCACCGACGCCCAGGCCCTGGTATACAAGGTCCCCGGCGGTATGCTCTCCAACATGATCGCCAACCTGAAGGACATGGGTGCCATGGATAAGTTTGACGAGGCCCTGGCGGAGATCCCCTCGGTCCGGAAGGACCTGGGCTATCCTCCCCTGGTGACTCCTCTTTCCCAGATGGTGGGCAACCAGGCGGTGGTCAACGTCCTCATGGGCGAGCGGTATAAGCAGATCTCCAATGAGGTGAAGAACTACTTCAAGGGCGAGTACGGCATTGCTCCCGGCCCCGTGAGCAAGGAGCTGGAGGAGAAGATCCTGGGAGCGGGGGGCAAGCCCACCGATTGCCGGATCGAGGACGCCAAGCGCACCGGCGAGGAGTTCGCTAAAGCCAGGGAGGCCCTGGGAGACCTGTGCCGGAGCGAGGAGGACGTGATGAGTTATATCTGCTTCCCCGACCAGGCTATGAAGTTCCTCCAGGACCGGAAGGCCAAGGAAGAGAACGTCGCCACCTATACCATCGAGGAAGCGTAAGGGAGGCCGCGAGATGAAAATGCCTATCACAGATGCGGCGGTCACCGCCGTTTTGGGCTATGCCGTGGTCTTTTTCGGGCTTGTCCTGCTCATGTGCGTCATTCTGCTCATGGGCAAGGTGATGGCCTCCAAGAGCAAGGCTCCCGCTGTCGTCGGGGCGGCCCCCGCCCCGGCCCCTGCGGGCAAGGCGGATCTGCCCGCCGCCCCCGGCTCGGCCGGAGAGGTCAAGCTCTTCGATGTGCCTGACAAGGAAGCCGCCATGGTCATGGCGATCGTGGCGGATAAAATGGGTAAGCCCCTGAACGAGCTGCGCTTCAAGTCCATCAAGGAGGTCAAATAAGATGAAATACAAAGTGACCCTGAACGGCCGTACCTACGAAGTGGAGGTAGAGGCCGGAAAGGCTATGCTGGTGGACGAGTACGAGGCGTACGCTCCTGCTCCCGCCAGTCCGGCGGTCCCCGCCGCGGTTCCCACTCCCGCCGCTGCTCCTGCCGCCCCTGCTGCTGCCGCTGTCACCACTGCCGGTGAGCCGGTGAACGCCCCCATGCCTGGCACGGTGCTCCGGGTGGAGGTGGCCCAGGGCGCCGCCGTTAAGGCGGGCCAGCTTCTGGTGGTGCTGGAGGCCATGAAGATGGAGAACGAGATCCTGGCCCCCAAGGACGGCACCGTGGCCCAGATCGTGGCCCCCAAGGGTTCCACCGTGGAGACCGGTTCCCCCCTCATCATTCTGGCATAAGGAGGGGCACCCATGGATATTTTAGGGACCCTGGGTGGACTGGTACAGGACTCCGGCTTTGCCGGGTTCTTCGCCGGCGGCGGCTGGAAGAACCTTATTATGATCGCCGTGGCCTGTGTCCTGCTCTACCTGGGCATTCACAAGAAATTTGAGCCTCTGTTGCTGGTGGGCATCGCCTTTGGCGCCCTGCTCACCAACATTCCGGGAGGCGGACTGTACCACATGGAGATGTGGGACGCCTACATTTATAATGCTCCTTATGACGCCGCCAACCAAATCGTCCTCTACAACGTGGAGGAGGACCGGGTCATGACGGATGAGGAGTATATCAACGCCCTGCTGGCCTCCGCCGGTCACTCCGAGGCGGGCGCTATGTCCATGCAGGAGAGTGTGATGGTCGCTTTGGAGCTGATGGAGGAGGGTGTCCTCAAGGAGCCTGAGATCCTGGAAAAGGTGACCTTCACCGATATCGCCCACCACGGCGGATTGCTGGATGTGCTGTATATCGGGGTCAAGGCGGGTATCTATCCTTGCCTCATCTTCATCGGCATCGGCGCCATGACTGATTTCGGACCGCTGATTGCCCGGCCCTCCTCTCTGCTTTTGGGGGCCGCCGCTCAGCTGGGCGTATTCCTGGCTTTCTTTGTGGCCATTCTGCTGGGCTTCTCCGGGCCGGAGGCTGGCTCCATCGGTATTATTGGCGGCGCGGACGGGCCAACGGCCATATTAACCACGTCATTATTGGCGCCCCATCTTCTTGGCCCCATTGCCATTGCGGCCTACTCCTACATGGCTCTTATTCCCATGATCCAGAAGCCCCTTATGCGGGCTCTGACCACCGAGAAGGAGCGGAAGGTGAAGATGGAGCAGGCCCGGGCCGTGTCCAAGACGGAGAAGATCGTCTTCCCCATCGTAGTGGCTGTCTTCGTGATCCTGCTGATCCCCTCCACCGCCCCCCTCATCGGTTGTTTGATGTTTGGCAACCTGCTGAAGGAGACGGGAGTTACCGACCGTTTGAGCGACACTGCCCAGAATGCCCTGATGAACATTGTGACCCTGTTCTTGGGCATCAGCGTGGGCGCTACCACAGTAGCCTCCCGGTTCCTGAGCCTGGAGACCATCAAGATCGTGGTGCTGGGCGTTATCGCTTTCATGTGCTCCACCATCGGCGGACTGCTGATAGGCAAGCTTATGTATAAGCTCTCTGGGGGCAAGATCAACCCCCTCATTGGCTCCGCCGGTGTATCCGCTGTCCCCATGGCGGCCCGGGTCAGCCAGGATGTGGGCCGGGAGGCCGATCCCAACAACTTCCTGCTGATGCACGCCATGGGTCCCAATGTGGCGGGCGTCATTGGTTCGGCCATTGCTGCGGGCTTCCTCATCAAGGTCCTTGGCTGAGCTTTCCCATAAAAAGAAACCGAAAAGGCCAACGGGAACAAAAAGTTCCCGTTGGCCTTTTTTCAGTCCGGCCCGCGCCGATGGACCGGGCGGGGGCTGAGCCTTGTTGAATGAGGCTCTTCTTTATCCCATCCCTCCGGGATAACCGCCGCCTCCGGCGCCTATGCAGCCGCCGGAGGCTCCGGCGGAGGGGGTGGCGGCTATGCCGCGCATTCCGCTGGTGGGAAACAGGGGTTGATTGGCCTGCCAGGGCCGGTGGCCGGGAAGGAAGAAGGTGACGAATTTTACGGAGAAGATGTCGCAGGTGATAAAGGTCTGGCTGACCTCCTCGTAGAG
>CANRZY010000120.1 GCA_947644625.1 uncultured Pseudoflavonifractor sp. | reverse complement strand
CGCCGCCCTGGGCCACGACCTGGGCCACACCCCCTTCGGACATGCGGGGGAGCGGCTTTTGAACGAGATCATGCCGGGAGGCTTCCGCCATTATGAGCAGTCCCTTCGGGTGGCGGACCGGTTGGAGAACGAGGGGGAGGGACTGAACCTGACCTACGAGGTGCGCCGGGGGATCCTGTGCCATTCCGGCGGCGAGCGCGCCGAGACCCTGGAGGGCCGGGCGGTGCGTCTGGCCGACAAGATCGCCTATCTCAGCGCCGATATCGACGACGCCCTTCGGGGCGGGGTTATTTACCCCCTGGATATTCCCGCCGAGGTAGGGCAGCGGCTGGGGGTGACCCATTCCCAGCGGATCAATACCCTGGTCACCGATATCATTGAGACCAGCCGGGGAAAAGAGGATATCCTCCAATCTCCGGAAAAGAAGGAGGCCATGGCGCTTCTCCGGGAGTTTATGTTTGATTCGGTCTACCTCAACTCTGCGGCGAAGGGGGAGGAGGGCAAGGCCCAGGAGATGATCCGCCAGCTCTTTGGCTACTATATGGGTCATTTGGATGAGCTGCCCCAGGAGTTTCTGGATATTCGGGAGACGGAGGGAAAGGAACGGGCGGTATGCGATTATATCGCTGGTATGACTGACGCTTACGCTGTGGAGCGCTATCAGGAGCTGTTTATCCCCAAAGCCTGGACCGTGATGTGAAGGGAACCTATGCCCCGTCAGGGGGTCCGTCCCCGGCGGGTTGCCCCGCATAGGGACCGCCGTCCTCGACGGTCCGCCGACAATGGTATAACCTTGTCAGATTTTGGAAATCATAGGGAAGGAGGCTGGACGCCATGCCCATACCTGAGCAATTCATCGACGAGCTTGTCTCACGCAGCGATATTGCCGATGTGGTGGGAGAGTACGTCCACCTGACTCCCAGGGGGGGCAACCTGTGGGGCCTGTGTCCCTTCCATACGGAAAAGACCCCTTCCTTTTCCGTTTCCAGAGACAAGCAGATCTACCACTGCTTTGGCTGTGGTAAGGGAGGAGGGGCCATCTCCTTTGTGATGGAGATGGAGCACCTGTCCTTTCCCGATGCGGTACGCCACCTGGCTAAGCGGGTGGGGATGGAGGTCCCTGAGACCGGAGGCAGCGAGGAGGGGCGGAAAAAATACCGCCGGGCCCAGGAGGCCAACCGGGAGGCCGCCAGGTTCTATTATAGTTACTTGGGCTCCCCCGGAGGTGCCGCCGTCCGGGAGTATATCGCCCGGCGGCGCATCAGCCCCAAGTTTGCCACCCGCTTTGGCTTGGGGGCGGCGCCGGGAGAGTGGGACGAGCTGACAAAGGCCCTTACCGCCAAGGGCTTCAGTAAAATGGAGCTCATTGACGCAGGGCTGGCGGTGGCGGGAAAAAACGGCGGGATCTACGATAAATTCCGCTCCCGGCTCATGCTTCCCGTTATTGACGTGCGGGGAGACGTGGTGGGCTTTACCAGCCGGATCCTTCCGGGGCTGGAAGGGGCCAAGTATCTCAACAGCCCCGATACGGTCTGCTTTAAAAAAAGCCAGCTTGTCTACGCCCTCAACTTTGCCAAGTCCACCAAGAGGCCGAACCTGATATTGGTAGAGGGCAACATTGACGTTATCACCCTCCATCAGGCGGGCTTTGACAATGTGGTGGCTACCATGGGGACCGCCCTCACCTCTGACCACGCCCGGATCCTGTCCCGGTACACCAAAGAACTGGTCCTCTGTTATGACAATGACGAGGCGGGGAAAAAGTCCACCGACCGGGTGCTGGGCATTCTGAAGAACGCCGATCTTTCTGTGCGGGTCCTCCAGCTTCCCAACGCCTTTGGGGAGGATGGAAAGCCAGTAAAGCAGGATCCGGACGATTTTGTGAAGAAATTCGGTCCTGCCGCCTTTGAAAAGTGCCTCAACGGCAGCGCGGGTCAGAACGATTACAAGCTGGACTCCCTGCTGCAAAGGGCGGACCTTACCACCGACGAAGGGAAAATGGTTTTTCTCCGTTCGGCGGTGGAGACGGTGGGACGGCTCCAGAGCCCCATCGAGCGGGAGATATACGGCAACAAGGCCGCCCAGGCGGCGGGGGTCACCGGAGCCGCCTTTGCCCAGGAGGTAGAGCGCTGGCGGAAGGGACAAGCCCGCCAGGAGCGAAAAAAGGAGGAGCGCAGGGATTTGACCCCTGCTGTTTCCCGGCAACCAAAGTCCCGCCAGCTTCGGTACGAGAATATTCGCTCCGCCTTGGCTGAGGAGGGCGTGATCCGTCTGGTGCTTATGGATCCGGTCCTTTTTTCCGCCGCGAAGGTGGACCCGGAGCAATTTTCCTCCGCTCTTTTGGGCCGGGCGTTCCGATTGTTGAGAGACCGCCATGACCGGGAACTCAGCGTACAGCTACCCGCCCTGGCGGGGGAGTTTACCTCGGAGGAAATGGATCATTTGGTGGAGGTTGCCAATCAGCCGGAATCCATGGCATACGCAGCTAGAGCCATGGCGGATTACATAAAGACCATAGAGACCGAGGCCAGGCTGCGCAAGGAGCCCAAGAGCGCGGACGCCCTGCTGGAGCTTCGGGAGCGGCAAAGAGAAAAGAAAACGATGGAGGATGGACAATGAGCGAGAAGAAGAACGGCAAGGCCGCCGAAAAGGCCGGCAAGGGAAAAGAGACCGGAGCCGTTACCCAGGAGCAGATGGAGGCGGGGAAGCAGGAGCTGATGAAGCTTTTGGAGGGAGTCCCCGGCGCTGAAAAGGTGGCGGAGCTTCTCAACAAGGGGAAGAAAAAGGGGAAGCTCTCCGCTGTGGAGATGATGGAGGTCCTGGACGAACTCAATCTGGAGAGCGACCAGATGGACAAGCTCTATGACATCATGGAGAACCTGGGGATCGACGCTGCCGGAGACGAGGAGGAGCTGCCCGACCTGGACGACCTGGCGGACGTGGACCTGGAGCCCCCGCCTGAGGCGTTGGAGGAGACCGAGGAGGTCGGCGAGGAAGAGGTGGTGGATCCCACCGCCCTGGCGGACAGCTTCGGAGTAGACGATCCGGTGCGGATGTACCTGAAGGAGATCGGAAAGGTAGATCTGCTTACCAGCGATGAGGAGATCGCCCTGGCCCAGGCTATGGGTACGGGAGCGGAGGCGGCTGCCGCCCTGGCCGAGGCGGATGAAAGCATGGATCCCGAAACCAAGGCCGAGCTGGAAAAAGCGGTAAAGGCCGGAGAGAGGGCCAAGCAGCGCCTTGCTGAGGCCAACCTTCGCCTGGTCGTCTCCATCGCCAAGCGGTATGTGGGCCGGGGGATGCTGTTTCTGGATCTGATTCAGGAGGGCAACCTTGGTCTTATCAAGGCGGTGGAGAAGTTCGACTATGTGAAGGGCTTTAAATTCTCCACCTACGCTACCTGGTGGATCCGTCAGGCCATCACCAGGGCCATTGCCGACCAGGCCCGGACTATTCGGATCCCTGTTCATATGGTGGAGACCATCAACAAGGTCATTCGGGTAAACCGTCAGCTTTTGCAGGAGCTGGGCCATGACCCCTCTCCTGAGGAGACGGCCAAGGCCATGCACAGCGGCTCCATTCCCTGGGAAAAGCTAGATGAGAAGGAGAGGGCCGACAAGGTCCAGAAGATCCGGGAGATCCTGAAGATCGCCCAGGAGCCGGTGAGCCTGGA
>CANRZY010000119.1 GCA_947644625.1 uncultured Pseudoflavonifractor sp. | reverse complement strand
CTAAATCTATGCAAAAACCAAAGCCAAACCTATATCTTTCCAGCCCTTTCACCGGTAAAATATTAGATAGAGGGCGCAATCAAAGCGCAAACCTTCCGTAATCATACGCAAGAAAGGAGTAATCGAAATGTCTAAAAGAAAAAGGAATCCCATTTGTCCCTACTGCGGCAGCCCCGCAGTGCTGCGCCCGGACAGCTTTGTCCATAAGGATGCGGGCAGAGGCCGTTACCTGTATGTCTGCTCCCATTACCCGGAGTGTGACGCCTATGTATCCGCCAACGAAAAGACCAGGGAGCCCATGGGGACGCTGGCCAACGGCGACCTGCGGCACAAAAGGATTGAAGCGCACCGGGCCTTCGACCAGATCTGGCGCCATCGGATCATGAGCCGGGCCAACGCCTACCGGTGGCTGCGGGAAAAGTACGGGCTGCGGGAGGACCAGGCGCATATCGCCTGTTTTTCGGATTATATCTGCGACGATCTGATCCGCGAATGCCAAAAGGCATTGCGGGCAAACCGGATTGCAAGCTGACAGCGAGGAAAGGAGGTATCACCGTGAAAATGACCTTGGAGCAAAAGGACCTGGTGGTTCAAAACCTGAACCTGGTCAATGAAGTGATCTACTACCGGGTGAAACGGAACCCCTGTGACCCGGACCACGACCTGGAGGATCTACAGCAGATCGGCCGGCTGGGGCTGTGCCTGGCCGCACAGGGCTATGACGGCGTCCGCCCCTTCCCCGCCTATGCGCGGGAGGTGATCTGGCACCAGCTGCTCCACCACTTCAAAGACCTGAGCCGGAATCCGAAAACCCTTTCCATGGAATATGAGACCGATGGCGGGCTCTCGTTTTCGGAGTCCCTGGCGGATGAGGCTAATGTTGTTTATGAGGCCGAAAACCGGATGAACCGCGAAGAGCTGAAGGCGCTGGAGGAGCGGTACCAGGGAACGGTACGCAAGGGGATCCAGGCCATGGCTCTCAAGCTGGACGGCCTTTCCGGCTCGGAGATCGCAAAGCTCTACCGTGTGAAGCCCAACCATGTCAGCGCGTGGATCTCCAGGGCACAGCATCGGCTTTTACAGGACCAGACATTGCTGAAATTGGTCTCCTGAATTTGGAGGGAGGGACTTTGATGATCACATACTACGCCGCCATGGGGAAATACCGGCTGGAGCAGTTTGATGGCGGGAGCCGACCGGTCGTCTTGATTGCCGGAAACGAGTACGGCGTCACCATTCCGGAGTATATTCTGTGGAACGCACTGCTCTGGAACATCCTAAACTATGACGCCTTGAGGACCGACTGCCTGCAAAAAGCGCGGCGGTTTCATATCCCAATGGCAGAGGCTGACTTTGACCGGATCCTGGAACGGCTGCTTTTCCGTGGGCTCATCAGAAAAGGGCAGGGCTTTACCGGAGCGGCCGCATTACAGGAGCTTTTCCGTGAGGTCTGCCTGATCCCCATCCAGCTTTCCCCTTTACAGAAGATGAAAGGCTTCCTGGGGCTTCTGCTGGACGGGTATCCCCTTCGGGTCGCCCGGCATATCTTTGGACCGGACCGGTTGAGCAATGAGGAAAAAGCGCTCTTAAACACGCTCCTGGTTTGTCCGGCGCTTTCCTTCTCTCCGCCACAGCTTTTGCCGGCTGCCGCGAACCTCTATCTGAAGCGAATGGTGGTTTTGGAGCGTGAGGAATATTCCAGGGAGGGATGGTTTGGATATATACGGCATGAAATTTGATGTTTAGTTCCTTTTTTTCTTTATGAATTTGAACTTTATATCTATATATTGAAATATGCTTCTTTGCGGATAAATTCCTGTCACGGTATCATCTTATTATGGAGGTGATACAGTGGCAGGAATTCTTGTTCAGATTGGCAACAACATCCGCACCATTCGTATGGGGCAGGGCCTCAGCCTGGAGGAGTTATCCGGCCGCTGTGGCATCGATGCCGCTCCCCTCAGCAAGCTGGAGCGCGGGGAGAGCAACGCCACCGTCCAGACCCTTGACCGTGTTGCGAAAGGGCTGGGCGTGTCCCTGGTCGAGCTTGTGGATATTCGGGAATACCGGACCGGCAAGCTGGACGAAAACGCATGGTTGGACCTGCAGCGGCAGATGGGAAAGCTCAGCCCGCAGCAGCAGGGGGACATTCTGGCTTTTATTCGGATGGTTGCGAAGTGGGAATAAAAAGTGGGGCACTAAATATAGTAATTTGTTTTGCTTGACAACAAGATATAGTATATGGTAAACTAAAAGAGCAAATTGTTGTTAGGCTATCCCCTCACTTTGAGGGAGGTATCCAGGTAGGAGTTTTTATAGGTGTCAATCTAAAGATTGATACTGTGTAGCGCCAGTGGGGTCTTTATACCCTGTTGGCGTTTTTCTTTTGGTAAACACCGCGTCCACGGTTTTGCAAATACAATATGCCGGCAGGCAAGAAAGGAGCAGAAAATGATCACTACAATCAGCGCCATTGGACGGCTTGGGAACGACCCGGAGCAGAAGGTGAGCCTCAAGGGGACAGAATACATCCTGTTCGACCTTGCGGTGGACCGGGGATTCGGCGACCGAAAGGAGACCGACTGGTACCGCTGCATCGCCTTCGGAAGCGTCAGGGACCGTATCCTCAAGCTGAAGGCGGCCAAGGGGTCCCTTGTCCATGTCGTCGGCGCGCAGGAGCTGGAAAAGTTTAAGCGCAAGGATGGCAGCGAGGGGATGGCCCCGAAAATCACGCTGTACGACCTGGAGTATGTCCCCGGCGGCGGAAAAAAGGAGGTACAGCCACAGCCCCCGGCGGCACAGCAGCCGCCCGATACCGGAAACGATGAGATCGAGGAGATCCGGGTTTCCGGAGATAAGCTGCCCTTTTAGTCCAATGGACGGGAGGGAAAACTGAGAGGAATTGTCAGACCCGCAAAGGCGGGATGATGGTTCCTCTCTTTTTTTATGTCCGATCCGAAAAACCGATTATTCCAATTTGCAGGTTTTTCGATGGGACGGGGCAGCGCGCAGCGATGCCAGCACGCGCAGCGTGCGTATCGTCGATTTCTAATCGACAATGAGTACCAAAACAGGAGGAAAGAGTATGAACGGGTTCAAGTTTACCGATCTCAAATGTCTGGCGATGATGGTTCTCATCATCATGGCCTTCTGCGGCGATGCGGGACAGTATCTCCTGATGGCGGCCGCCCTTGTCTGGATGTTCGCCAAGGTGCTGGAGCTGCACCGTTCCCGGAAAAAGGAGCCGCCTGCCCAAAAGGGAAAGGCGCCGGCAAAGCCAGCTGCCGCTCCGGCGGTCCAGCCGGTACAGGCAAGCCGCCCGGCGGCCCCTGTCCAACAGCCAAAGCCAGCCGTGCCCAGGCCCCAACTCATCGACCCGGAGATGGAGGGAGTCATGCTCCGCCATATCAATTTCCGGATCACCGAAAAGCTGCAGGGCGCCTTCCCCTCCGCCACATGGCGGTGGGAAACGGCAAAGCCTCTGGAGCAGGCGGTAAAAGGCGGTTCGGCCAGGATCCGGCTCTCCGGCGTCCCCAACTGGAACTTTGCGGATGTGCTTTTTGAACGCTCCGGCCGGATCCGGCTGGAGATGCTGTCGCTGCGCCCCCTGGAGGAGATGCAGAAGCCGGCAAAAGAGGGCCCCGCCGCAGACGGGGACCCGGACTCGGTCAATCT
>CANRZY010000118.1 GCA_947644625.1 uncultured Pseudoflavonifractor sp. | reverse complement strand
TTTGGGGCAACGGCCCCCTTTATTGATTGCCGTTTTCAAACTGTCGACACAAAAATGTTTTTGTTGCGCCCCGGGGCCATTTTTAGTTAAATCTTTAAACGCAGGGGGGGCGCACCAAACGGCCCGCCGCCACGTCAAAACCAAACGCTTTCCAAAAGCTCCGTAAGGCTTTTCACCGCCCGGTCGCTGTTTTCCACGATCAGTTCCCACTGTTTGGCGTAGAAATCGTCGTAGATCCCCACTACCCGGAACCCGGCCTTTCGGGCGGCGGCGCAGTTGTGGGGGGCGTCCTCCACCAGGATGCAATCGGCAGGAGAGACCCCATATTGCTTGGCGGCAATGGGATAGACCTCCGGATCCCTTTTTTCCAGGCCAATGTCCTGGGCAAAGAAAAGACCCCGGAAATACTCGTCCAGCCCATGCCGGACTACCGCTGCCTTTGCCAGCTCAGGAAGCCCGGCGGTAAGGAGGGCCATATCCGCGCCTTGAGAGCGCAGCTTGTCCAATAGCTCCCGTGCCCCCGGCTTCAGGGGGATGGTGTGGGCGTAGGCGTCGTAGGCAAGGGTCCGCCATTCGGCCATGATCTCTTCGGGAGAGTCCTCCAGGCGATAATACTCCCTGGTGAACCGGGCCGCCACTGGGAAAATGGAGTGGCCGACGGTGTAAGTATATTCCGGGGTGATCTCCAGTCCCCGGCGGCCCAGAAAGGTATGGTCCACCTGAAGCCAGACTCCGTTGGAGTCGATGAGCGTGCCATCCAAATCGAAAAAGATCATAGGGTAAACCTCCAGGGAAAATCTACCGCCTCCTCGGCATAGTCGATGCCGATGCGTTTGCTTACTTGGATATGCTGAGGGCTTTCCCCAGCGTCCAATACATAGAGGGTATTTTCGGTGAGAGAAAGTCCGTTCTGCGCCTTGGTAAGGGATAACCCTTTGCAGAGCTTCCCAGGCCCGTTGAGAAAGTTTTTCTTCTGATAGGCCGACAGAGCCTCTGCCGGACAGCCAAACCGCCTTATGGAGATAGCGTCCCTGTCAGCCGGGGAGACCGGCTCTCCAGCCCGGATCAGGACGGCGGCAGGCTCATTTTCTGCCTCGGTGACGAAATTGAGACAATGGTACATCCCGTAGATGAGGTAGATATAAACAGTTCCCGGCGGGGCAAAGAGGGTTTCCGTCCGGGCAGTCCGCTTATAGCCATAGGCGTGGCAGGCTTTGTCCAGCCGCCCAATGTAAGCCTCTGTCTCAGTGATGCGGACGGTGAGAGGAAGGCCGTCTATGACCCGGACCAGATATTTCCCAAGCAATTCCTGGGCCACCGTCAAGGTGTCCCGGTCATAAAACGACGTCGGCAATTTTTTCATCGTCTCACCTCATTTTTAGACATTTTATCACATTTAAGGAGCCGTGACAACCTTGAACGATACCCTAATGCGCCGCCTTGCCAAACCCATGCTTTTTGCCGCCGCCCTCATCTGGGGTTCCTCCTTCTTCATCATGAAGGGGGCGGTGGACGTGATCCCCACCTTTTTCCTTTTGGCGGTCCGCTTTACCGGGGGAGCCGTTCTTCTGGCCCTGGTTTGCTGGAAAAAGTGGAGGGCTTTTACCCCGGACTACCTTTGGAGGGGAGCTATCATCGGCGGCTTTCTATTTGCCGCTTATTCCGTCCAGACCTTCGGGATCGCTCTCACCACGCCGTCCAAAAACGCCTTTTTGACGGCGGTCTACTGCGTGCTGGTGCCCTTTCTCTATTGGGCGGTCATGGGAAAAAGACCGGACGCCTACAACATTCTGGCGGCGGTCCTCTGTGTGGCGGGGGTGGGGCTGGTGTCCCTGAACGAGGGATTCTCTATCACTGCCGGAGACAGCCTGACCCTGGTGGGAGCGGTCTTTTACGCCGCCCATATCATCGCGGTGGAAAAGGTGTCGCCCCATAAAGATATTTACCTGCTTACCGTGTTTCAATTCGCCTTTGCCGCTCTTTATGCCTGGATCCTTGGATTTCTGTTTCAAACGCCGCCAGCGGCGGACCTTCTCAGCCCGGATCTGGTGATCCAGATGCTCTATCTCACCGTTATGTGTACCACGGTGGCCCTTCTGTTCCAGAACGTGGGCCAGATCTGGTCCGATCCCTCCTCCGCGGCCATCCTGCTGTCCCTGGAGTCGGTGTTTGGGGTGCTGTTCTCGGTGATCTTCTATGGGGACCCGGTGACCTTCCGGCTGCTGCTGGGCTTCGCCGTCATCTTTCTGGCGGTGGTCTGCTCCGAGACCAAGCTGGCTTTCCTGCGGAGGCCGCCAGCGAATGGCTGATTTCTCTTGACTTTTTCTCCCGGATTGCGTATACTGAGTGAGTTCAAAGGCACAGACGGGGAGGAGTACGCCCCAGGGAAAGCGGAGAGAGGAGCCGGCCGGTGCAAGGCTCCATGACCCTGGTACGGAAGGTCGCCCCCGAGCCGTGGAGCCGAACCGGTTTGTAGGGCGTGACGCCCCGGCACGCCGTTTAAGCTTTGACGTCTCCCGCGTTAAGGGACAACGAGAACCAATTCAGGTGGTACCGCGGATCACAATTCGCCCTGAGCCAGACGGCTCAGGGCGTTTTTTGTATGGGGGAGAGCCCACCGCGTTAAAACGCGATTTTAGGGAAAAGCTGAGAAAAGAAATTTGTGAATAAAGTCAGATGAAATAGGAGGAAGGTCAAATGGCGAAAGAATTACCCAAGGCCTATGAGCCCCAAGAGGTGGAAGGCCGTATCTACGAAATGTGGGAGAAGTCCGGCTGCTTTCGGGGGCACCGGGATCCCAACAAGAAGCCCTTTACCATCGTCATGCCACCCCCCAATGTGACGGGCCAGCTCCATATGGGCCACGCCATGGACTGTACCTTGCAGGATATCCTTATCCGATTCAAGCGGATGGAGGGTTATGCTGCCCTGTGGGTCCCCGGCACCGACCACGCCGGGATCGCCACCCAGGCCAAGGTGGAGGAGAACCTGAGGGAGAATGAGGGCCTCAGCCGCTATGACCTGGGCCGGGAGAAATTTCTGGAGCGGGTGTGGGACTGGAAGCACAAGTACGGCGCCCGGATCGTGGAGCAGCAGAAGAAGCTGGGCGTTTCCTGTGACTGGGACCGGGCCCGGTTTACCATGGATGAGGGCCTTTCCAAGGCAGTCCGGCATGTGTTTGTGAGTCTCTATAATAAGGGACTGATCTATAAGGGGTCCCGGATCATCAACTGGTGCCCCCACTGCGTCACCGCTCTTTCCGACGTGGAGGTGGAGTATCAGGATAAGCCGGGCAATCTTTGGCATATCCGCTACCCCATCCAGGGGGAGAAGGACAAGTGGGTCATTGTGGCCACCACCCGGCCTGAGACCATGCTGGGGGACACCGGTGTGGCGGTGAATCCTGCCGACGAGCGATATAAGGATATTGTAGGCAAGAAGTGCGTTCTTCCCTTGGTGGGCCGGGAGATGCCCATTGTGGCCGACGAGTATGTGGATCTGGAGTTTGGTACCGGCTGCGTGAAAATGACCCCCGCCCATGATCCCAACGACTTTGAGGTGGGTCTCCGCCACAATCTGGAGACCATCCGGGTACTGGACGACAACGGAAAAGTGGTGGAGGGGTACGGCAGGTACTCCGGTATGGACCGGTATGAGGCCCGGAAGGCCATTGTGGCCGACCTGGAGGAGCAGGGCTATCTGGTGAAGG
>CANRZY010000117.1 GCA_947644625.1 uncultured Pseudoflavonifractor sp. | reverse complement strand
GCCCCCGGCGAGTTCTACGCCGTGGGCCTCCACGGGGAGGGCTACGCCATCGTCGCCGCCGACGCCGCCCGGTATATCACCGACTCCCGGTATATTGAGGTAGCCAATGAGACTGTGAAGAACGCCCAGGTCATTATGGTGGACGGACAGAGGAACTATGCCGCCGCCCTCAACGAGTTTATCGACGCCCACGGCATTAAGACTCTGGGCATTGAGGATGGGTATATGTCCCTGGGGCAATATAACGCCCTTACCAAGGACCTTCACGCCAAGCTGGTAAACGCCAACGGGCTTATTACCGGCCTGCGCGCCAGCAAGGACGGGGAGGAGTTTGCCCGGATGGTGAAGGCCCAGGAGATCACCGACAGGGCCTTTTCCGAGATCCTGAAGTTTATCAAGCCCGGCATGACCGAGGCGGAGATCGCCGCCAAGCTGGTCTACGACATGATGCGCTTTGGAGCCCAGCGGACCTCCTTTGATCCCATTGTGGCCTCCGGGCCCAACGGCAGCAAGCCCCACGCCATCCCCGGCCCCCGGCAGGTGCAGAGGGGAGAGTTTATTACCATGGACTTCGGCTGTGTGTATGAGGGCTATTGCTCCGACATGACCCGTACCGTGGCCCTGGGGGAGATCAACGAGGATAAGCGGCGGGTCTATGATACCGTCCTGAAAGCGCAGCTAGCGGGGATCGCCGCGTCCCGTGCCGGGGTCCCCGGCGTGGAGATCCATAAGGCGGCCGCCCAGGTCATTCAGGAAGCGGGCTACGGTCCCTACTTTGGCCACGGCTACGGTCACAGCGTAGGCATCGAGATCCACGAAAGCCCCAACGCCAACACCAGGGACCACACTCCCATGCCCGTGGGAGCCATGGTCTCCGCTGAACCGGGGATCTATCTTCCCGGACAGTTCGGCGTTCGCATTGAGGACGTAGTCCGGATGGATGAGGGCGGCTGTACCGTTATCACCAAGTCCCCCAAGGAGCTTATCATCCTGTAACGCGTAAATAAGCGGAGGGGGCAAGCCCCTGAATAGACGGCGTGGGTAAGCCCCACCCTATAGAAGGAGAACCTTTTTATGGTCATTGAAATCATTCAGCGGGAGATCCCCACCCGTGGGATCGGCTACCTTATTCTTCGGGATTGCCCTGAGGATCGGTTGGACGACGGCTTGAAAAAGGGCATGGAGCGGCTGAAAAGGGCCGGGGCCAAGACGGTTTGGGCCACCTCCCTTCCTGAGGGGGAGCCTCTTCACGACGGACCCACCGGCATATGGCGGCTCACCCACGTCCACGATATCGTCCGGATGGAGCGCTCCCTTCCCGCCGAAAAGCCGGAGGTAAAGCTAAACCTCCGCTCCCCCAAAAAGGGCCAGGAGGAGGGGCTTTACCTGTCCCTGGTGAACCGGGCCTTTGCCGACGTGCCCAACGCCGCCACCCAGCGGCCCACCGATATGAGAAAGCAGAACCACCGGTATTCTCTGGTCTATCGGGCAGATAAGATCGTTGGCGCCTTTGAAGTGGATCTGACAGAAAAGATCCCGGAGCTTGTGACCCTGGCGGTGGAGCCCGATCTTTGGCGGCAGGGCCTGGGCCGCTCCGTCCTCCGCGCCGCGCTGGACTCCATGGGGAAGGCCTCCGCCTGTTCGCTGCTGGTATCCTCCGCCAACACCGCCGCGCTGGCCCTATACGAGTCCGAGGGCTTTGCCCAGACCGGGATCATTTCCAATTGGTTCGAGGTGGTCTAAGTTGTTTCCCGACGGATTCCTAAAACCCATCCCTCCCGCCCCCGACTTTGACTGGGAGGCCATCCCCGCCCCGGTGGAATGTGGGGAGCCGCTGGTGGACCCCACCCGGCTTTCTTCCCGGATCACCTACGGGGCGGCCTACCTCCGGCAGGGGCTTCCCGGCGAGGAGATCTGCCTGGTCCGCCAGGGGGTAGCCCTTCGCCTGTGTCAGGCGGCGGACAAGCTGCCCCAGGGGTATGGCATTTATATCTTTGACTCTCTTCGGTCCCTAAAGGTCCAGAAGGCTTTGTATGACCAGTTCTACGCAGTGGCAAGAAAGGAGCGCCCCCAGGCCTCCCCGGCCGAGCTGGAGAAGATCATTGACGAGTTTGTGGCCGTTCCGGTAAAGCGGCTGGACCGGCCCTCCCCCCACGCTACAGGTGGGGCCGTGGACCTGACCCTTTCCAGGGACGGGCAGCTTTTGGATATGGGCGTCGACTTTGACGACTTTACCGACCTGGCCCACACCGACGCTCTGGAAATCGCGTGTCCGCCGGGGCTGGAGGAGGCGCGGGACAACCGCAGGCTCCTCTATCATCTGATGGAGTCGGTGGGGCTGGTGAACTATTCCAGCGAGTGGTGGCATTATGCCTACGGAGAAAGGCAATGGGCGGCACGGGAGGGGTGCGCCCCCATCTACGGCTTTTGTCCGGAATGCGATTTTGAGGCTTTGTGAGAAAGGAGATCCCCCATGAGCTATCAGGCAAGTGAGGCGCGCTACGAAAAAATGCGCTACAACCGCTGCGGCGAAAGCGGTTTGCTCCTTCCCGCCCTGTCCCTGGGGCTGTGGCATAATTTTGGCTTTTCCAGCCGCTTTGATACCATGACGGACATGTGCCGGACCGCTTTTGACCATGGGATCACCCACTTCGACCTAGCCAACAACTACGGCCCGCCTCCGGGGGCGGCGGAGGAAAGCTTCGGCCGTATCCTGAAGGAGGGGCTGGGGGCTTACCGGGATGAGCTGATCATCTCTACCAAGGCCGGATATGATATGTGGCCGGGTCCCTATGGGAACTGGGGCAGCAAAAAGTATCTGGTGGCAAGCCTGGATCAAAGCCTCCGGCGGATGGGGCTGGAGTATGTGGATATTTTTTATCACCACCGCCCCGACCCCAACACTCCCTTGGAGGAAACGGCCAGGGCTCTGGATGGTATCGTCAGGAGCGGAAAGGCCCTGTATATCGGCATATCCAACTACAACAAGGAGCAAACCATTGCTATCTCCAAGCTTTTTAAGGAGATGGGGACTCCCTTTATCATCAACCAGCGGAAATATTCCATGCTGGTCCGGGACATAGAAAGGGACGGACTGAAAAGCTACGCCGCCAAAAACGGCATTGGTATCATCACCTTTTCTCCCCTGGCCCAGGGACTGCTGTCCGACCGCTACCTGAACGGGATCCCGGAGGACAGCCGGATCAAAACGGACGGACGCTTTTTGAAGGAGGCCGCCATAAACGAAGAGACCTTGAGCAAGGTCCGCGCTCTAAACGCCCTTGCTCAGGAGCGGGGGCAGACCCTGGCCCAGATGGCGCTGGCCTGGATCCTTCGGGACGGAGATATCGCCAGCGTTCTGATCGGCGCTTCCCGTGCCAGTCAGATCCTGGACGACATCCGTATGCTGGATAACACCCAATTCAGCCAGCAGGAGCGGCGGCAGATCGAAACGATTTTGGGATAAATGTGAAAAAACCCGCCTGGCTTCCAAAAGGAAGCCAGGCGGGTTTTGCTTCTCCAAACACTTCTTTGGGGCAATCAATAATTTTTAATCGGCGGTCAGGACGTCGCTCAGGTCCACAGGCGTGGCGTCGCTCCACAGACGCTCCAGGTCATAAAATTCCCTGGCCTCCTCGTTGAAGATATGGACCACCACCGCCGAGAAGTCCAGCAGGATCCAGGTCCCGCCCCGGTGGCCCTCCACGTGATGGGGAGCCTCCCCCAGTTCCTCCTTCATGGCCTTTTCACATGCGTCGCCCAAGGCCTTGATCTGGGTGGTGGAGGATCCGGAGCAGAGGACAAAATAGTCGGCCAGGGTGGTGAGATGACCGGTCTCCAATACTTTGATGTTTAGCCCTTTCTTACTGTCCAGGGCCTTTGCCAACAGTAGGGCTGTCTCTTTTGGGGTCATAGAAATATCTCCTTTCATCGGTTAATCAACGGATAGTCGGCGGGGGCTTGCCCCTG
>CANRZY010000116.1 GCA_947644625.1 uncultured Pseudoflavonifractor sp. | reverse complement strand
CCGGTGTCCACCATCTTCTGCTTGCCGGTGAAGAAGGGGTGACACTTGGAGCAGACTTCCACGCGGATATTCTCCTTGGTGGAGCCGGTCTCGATCACGTTGCCGCAGGCACAGGTAATGGTCGTCTGCTTGTAATCGGGATGGATTCCTTCCTTCATGTTGTTTCACCTCTTTCTCGTTCCGGGCTGAAGCGGCGCAGCAAACCTCCACGCCTTATAAACGCTATGATAGAATAGCACAGGTTTTCGGAAAATGCAAGTGTTTTTTCAGGCGGCGGGAGTGGGACCATTTTCCAAAGATCAATGCTTGTTTACCCCTTTCAAACCTCCACAGCCCTTCCTTCGGAGAAAAACCAAAGGACCCGGCGGTTTACCGGCTTGCCGGTGATCTCCGCCAGGGCTTCGGCATAGGCCCCCAGTTGGGGGGCGTATTCCTTGGCTCTGGCTGAAAGGGTCTGGCCGTAAACATGGTCTGTTTTGAAATCCACCACGGTAAGGCCCCCGGCCGTCTCGAAGTAACAGTCCACCACGCCCTGGAGAAGGACCTGCTCTTCCTCTCCCGCCTCCGGATAGTAGCGGCTTGCCGGGACCAGAATGGAGAATTTGAACTCCCGGCGAAGATTCCCGGAGGCCATAGCCTCCTGTCCCAGGTCCGAAGCAAAGAAGGAGCGGACCTTTTCCGCCTCCACCGCCTGGGCCTGCTGGGGAGTGATAAATTTCTCTTCGGTGATCCGGGAGATCTCGGCGTGGACCTCCTCCACGCTGCCGCAGCGGTCAAAGTCGATGTACTGCATGACCAGGTGAAGGGCGGTACCCTTCTCGGCAGGGGTGAGCCCCAGCTTTTCCGAGGCGAACCGGGGCCGGTCAAACCGGGGGATCCTGGGAGCCTGAGGGGCTTCCTGGGCCATTTCCTCGTCCAGATCCCGGCCCTTCAGCTGGGTGGCGGTAAGCTTGGAGGGAAGCTCCACATCCCCGGCATGAGGGTAGGTCCAGGTAAAGGTCTCCAGAAGCGCTTTGGGGTCCCAGTCGGTCTTCTCCCCCGCCCCTCCGGCGCTTCTGTTCCGGCGGGGAGCTTCCACATAGGGGGCGGCGTCCACCCAGCGAATATCCCATTTGGGCCCAAATTCAGTGCCGGGGGCCACGGAAGGCTGGAAGATCCCGTCCCGATAGCCCTCCGCCTCCGGCCTTGCCAGCATGGGGAGCAGGATCCACTGGGCAGGGGTCTGACAGTCCAGCAAAGCCTGGGGCTCCACCGGGGCCCCGGCTGAGGGAAGCAGCTTTTCCAGTTCCCGCCAGCCCCTGGTAAGGGCGCAGGACAGGATCAGCTTTTCCTGGGCGCGGGTCATAGCCACATAGAGAAGCCGCAGTTCCTCCGCCGCCAGCTCATATTCCATCTTCCGCCCCACCGCCAGCCGGGCCAGGGTGGGATACTCCACCATCCGCTCCAGATCCAGCCGCTTGGGGCCCACCCCCAGCTGGGCGTGAAACAGCATGGGCTGGGTCATGTCCGTCTTGTTCAGCTGCCGGGAAAGGCCCGCAAGCAATACCACGGGAAATTCCAGCCCCTTGGAGCGGTGAATGCTCATGAGGCGCACCCCGCCCCCAACGCTTCCCACGTTGGGGAGAGCCAGGGAGCGTCCGTCCTCCTCCAGACGGTGGAGGTAGGTCAAGAAACCAAAGAGGCCCTTGTGCCCCGCCGTCTCAAAATCCCTGGCCAGTTGGGCCAATAGGAGGAGGTTGGCCCTTCTGGTCTCTCCCTCGTCCATGGCCCCATAGATCCCCAGCAGATTCGCCCCGTCGTAGATCTGCCAAAGAAGGTCGGCGCAGCTCTGATCCCCCGCCCGGCATCGGAGAGTCCGTAGCTCGGTCAAAAAGCTCTGAACGTCCTCTCCCTCGTCCTGCGTAAGGGAAGTATAAAAATCCTCCCCCGGAGCGAAGGCCCTGATCCGGGCCAGCCGGTCGGCGGAAAACCCGTAGACCGCCGAGCGAAGGACGGCAATGAGGGCCACATCCTGACGGGGGTTGTCCACGATCCGCAGTAGAGACAGAGCTACCTGGATCTCAGTGGCGGCAAAAAAATCCCCCGCTCCATCCGCCGACCAGGGAATATCCTGCTCCCCCAAGGCTCCGGCATAATAATGAAGCACCGAGCCCGGAGAGCGCAAAAGGATCACGATGTCTTCCGGCCTGACAGGCCGAAGACCCCCCTCCCCGTCGGAGACGGGAAAGCCCTCGTCCAGCAGCTCACGGATCCGTTGGGCGGCAAACCGGGCCTCCAACTGATCCTTGGGCGTCTTGGGACCTTCCTCCTCCACAGCGGAGCCATCCAGCAGATCCAGCTCCAGGTCGTAGTCCCCCTCCCCCTCCGGGAAGCTCCCGCCTGGGATCAGGGACTCGGCGTCACCGTAGGACATCTCCCCAAAGGTCTCGCTCATCACCGCCCGAAAGAGGTAGTTGACCCCCTCCAGCACCTGGGGCCGGGAGCGGAAGTTCCGGGACAGCAGCACCCGATGGGGCCCCTTCCCCTCCCCAACAGGGCGGAAGGACAGGTATTTATGCAGAAAAATGGTGGGATCAGCCAGGCGGAAGCGGTAGATGGACTGCTTCACGTCTCCCACCATAAAAAGATTCTTCCCCCCGTCAGTCAGGGCGGTAAAAAGGGCGTTCTGGACGGCGTTGGTGTCTTGGTACTCGTCCACCATGACCTCCTCATACCGCTCACCCCAGCGGTGGGCCAGCTCGGAGGGAGCGCCGTCTTCCCCCACCAGCAGCCGGGCGGTGAGATGCTCCAGATCGGAGAAATCCAGTATCCCCCGGCGGCGCTTTATGGCGGTATAGGCCGTCTCAAGATCCCGTACCAAAGCGAAAAGCCCCCGGATAGCGGGATAGACCGCCTCCATATCCTCTATCAGGCCGGAGGAGACGTCAATAAAGAGGGTCGCAAGCTTTTCCATCCGCTTTTTGCACTGGTCCCGGACCGTTTTGATCCTCTCCTGGGCCGCCTCGTCCTCCACGCCGCGAGCCGGTCCCAGCCGGGAAAACTCCACCCGGATATGGGCCGCCGCATCGTCCCAACTCTTCCCAGCGGCAGCAGAGAGGTCCCGCAGGCTGTCCGCCGTCCCCTGAAGGCTGGGGCCGTATGCCTTTACCAGGACCCCGTCCCCTTGAGTCAGCTCCAGAAGCTCCTCCATCCGCCCTACCCAGTAGTCGGCTTGGCGGCGGGCGTCTGCCAGCAGGAGCCTTCCCCATAGGGTATCCCCCACGTCCCGGACTCCCTTCAAGGCAAAGCTCTCCTCCTGCTCCTCCAACCACCGCTCCGGGTCGGGATGGCTCTGGACCCGCCCGCGCACATCCAGCACCATATCCATAAGGCGGCGGTCGTCCCGTCCGGCGGACATGGTATCCACCAGAAGGGCAAAATCGTCTCCGGGAGCGATGGTCTCATAACGCTTGTCCAGCACCTCATCAAGGGCTTCCCCCATAAGGACCGCCGCCTCATTTTCATCGCAGAGGCGGAAGTCATGGTCCAGGTCCAGCCGGTGGCCCTCCTCCCGCAGGAACTGGGCGCAGAAGGCGTCGATGGTGGAGATCTGGGCCTTATAGACCAGGGTAGCCTGCCGCCGAAGGGCAGCGTCGTTGGGCCGCCGGGTCTGCCGGTCGCTGATCTCCGCCACGATCCGTCCACGGAGCTCGGCGGCGGCGGCCTTGGTGTAGGTAATCACCAGGAAGCGGTCGATGTCCGCCCCTTCCTCCACCTGGGCCAAAAGACGCTCCACCAGCACTCTTGTCTTTCCCGAACCGGCGGCGGCGGACACCAGCAGGCCTCCCCCCCGGTCATATACCGCGGTATGCTGCTCCGGGGTAAGCTGAAACGGCATGAGCGACGCCTCCCTTCCTACGGCCGCTTCCGTAGCAACTTATAAAATAGCCCCAAACACCCCCGGAGACACCCTGGGAAGCCAACGTAAGCA
>CANRZY010000115.1 GCA_947644625.1 uncultured Pseudoflavonifractor sp. | reverse complement strand
CCCCCACCGAATACCGGGTGGTGGACGTGCAGAAGGAGTGGGTGGAGGAGGACGACTCCCTTCCCCAACTTCCCCAGACGCTGTAAGCAGGGCGGGGGCGCCCCATGAAAAAAGTAGGGCGGGGGCTTGCCCCCGCCTTTTCCATTAGCTTCGAAGAACAAGGGCAGACATGGTTTTGCAGGGCCTCTGGGGCGTGTTTGCCATTGTTCATCGAAGCTATCATATAGAGAGAAAGGAACCAAACTATGGAAACCTTCTATCGTCTTATCTGGCTCTTTTTCTGCTATTCCTTCCTGGGCTGGCTGCTGGAAACGGCCATTGCCGCTGTCCGGGAGCGGAAATATGTGGACCGCAGCCTCCTTTTTGGCCCGGTATGCGTGGTCTATGGCGCGGCGGGAGTGGTTATCAGCGTTGCCCTTCGGGACCTGGTGGGAAACTGGCTGTTCCTCTTTCTGGGCAGCGCCGTCTACGCCACCGTGGCCGAATGGCTGGCGGGCCATTGGCTGCTGAAGCTGACGGGGGCCCGGTGGTGGGACTACTCAGACCGGAAGTGGAATCTGGACGGACATATCTGTTTTGTTTCCTCGGTGCTGTGGGGGATCCTGGGCGCGGTGGCGGTGAGATGGCTCATTCCCATGCTGGGATGGCTGGGAAACGCCATCCCGCCCACCTTGGCCCATATTCTGCTGTGGGTTCTGC
This sequence comes from uncultured Pseudoflavonifractor sp., assembly GCA_947644625.1. Classification (GTDB taxonomy): domain Bacteria; phylum Bacillota; class Clostridia; order Oscillospirales; family Oscillospiraceae; genus Vermiculatibacterium. Next base: position 3,371 of record CANRZY010000115.1, on the reverse strand, counting down.
TGGCGATCCTGGCCCTGGATTGTTTGGCAACCTCCCTCACCCTGGCAGGGACTCTTCACCGTATGCCGCGGGTGGAGGAGCTGAGTACCTGGCTGGGGGCGGTAAGCGTCCGGCTGGGGAGCTGGGTGCTGAAAAAGACGGAGGGGCGGATCCAGAAGGCCCACCCCCAGGCGGACTTTCAAAAAAGGCGGGAGAAAAGCACCGTCTTTGCCGCTGGCTGCGGATTTTATAAGCTTTTCTGGCTTTTTTTGATCGGAGCCTTTCTGGGGGATGTGGTGGAGACCATTTTCTGCCGCCTTACCGCCGGAGTATGGATGAGCCGTTCCAGCGTAGTCTGGGGTCCCTTCTCCATCGTCTGGGGCCTGGCCATGGCCCTTGCCAGCCTTCTGCTCCACCGCTACCGGGATCGGTCGGACAGCTTTCTGTTTTTGGCCGGGACCCTTCTGGGAGGCGCCTATGAGTATTTATGCAGCGTATTTACCGAGCTGGTCTTTGGGGTGGTGTTCTGGGATTACAGCCATATTCCCTTTAACCTGGCGGGGCGGGTCAACCTGCTTTACTGTTTCTTCTGGGGGATCGCGGCGGTGGTATGGGTCCGGGTCTGCTATCCCTGTCTTTCCGGACTTATCGAGCGGATTTCCCCCAAATGGGGCAGGCCTCTTACCTGGCTTTTGACGGTGTTCTTTGTCTGTAACATGTTGGTAAGCGCCGCTGCCCTGGGCCGCCTGGAGACCCGCGCTCAGGGCCTTCCGCCCCAGAACGCGGTGGAGGAATATCTGGATGAGCACTATGGAGACCAGCGTCTGAATAAGATCTACCCCGCCGCGGTGCGGACAAAGTGAGTGAACGCCCCCCGGATATCCGGGGGGCGTTCATCACCTGCCGTAAATTTTTATTTCCTCTTTTCTACCACCATTCCCACAGCAAACCCCACCGCCGCCGGGACCACCCAGCCCAGGCCGTAGGAGTAAAGGGGAAGAAACCGTCCTGCCAGGTCCGTCACGGCGGAAAGCTCCACCACCCGGCCCAGCTCCAGAAGGGCGGCCAGCCAGGTGAACAGCATGGTCCAGCGGTAGACCCTTTCGGCGTGGCCGAAGAAGCGGCCAAAAAGCCCCAGCAGGATCAGGACGATGGCCAGGGGATAGAGGAAATAAAGTACCGGCGCGGAGAAAGCGATAATCTGGGAAAGCCCGATATTGGAGATGAGAAGGGAGGCCGCGCTGAATACCACCGCCCACTGGGGATACCGCAGCTTGCCGGGGAACATCTCCTCAAAGGTCTCCGAGCAGGAGGTGACAAGCCCCACGGCGGTCTTCATGCAGCACAGCGTCACCGTGGCCGCCAGAAGGAGAGCGCCGGCCTTTCCGAAATAGTGGTGAGCGATCAAAGCAAAGGCGTCGCCGCCGGTAAAGGCGGGATCGGCCAGCCTGTCGGCGTACAGGCCGTAACTCTGAGCGCCCACCAGGGCGGTGGCGGCATAGATCAGCGCCATGAGAGACATACTTACCGCTCCGGCCTTCACTGTGTTAACGGCCACCCGTCCCGGCTCGGTAACTCCCAGCTGGCGGACCGAGCGGATCACGATGATACCAAAGGCCAAACTGGCCAGGGCGTCCAGGGTATCGTAGCCCTGGAGGAACCCGGCGGAGAAGGAAGAGTTTACATAATCTCCGGTTGGAGCAACAGAACCAACGGTTTGAACGGGATCTATAAGAGCGGAAATTAACATAATTCCAAGGAAGAGGAGAAAGGCGGGGTTCAGAAATTTGCCCACCGAGTCCAGGATCCTGGAGGGCCTCAGAGAAAAGTAGAGTACCGCGCCAAAGAACAGCACGGAGAAGAGGAGCTGCCAAAGCCACACCCGGTCCCCGGCAAAGGGAAGCAGACCGATGGTAAAGCTGGTGGCAGCGCACCGGGGAATGGCGAAGAGAGGCCCGATGGTGAGATAGAGGGCGCAGGTAAACAGGACCCGGAAAGCCGGAGATACCCGGCCCGACAGATCCAGCAGCCCCTCGCTCCGGGAGACGCCCATGGACATGACCCCCAGCAGGGGGATCCCCACGGCGGTGATGAGCAGCCCCAGAAGAGCGGTGGGCAGATGAGAGCCCGCTCTGGCTCCCAGAATCAGGGGGAAGATCAGATTACCCGCTCCAAAGAACAGGCCAAAGAGCATGGAACCAATCAGGGTCAACTGGCGAAGGGTGAGTTTTTGTTGCATAAAAGGACCCTCCTTCTACAATCTGTCACCATTGTACCATAAAGAAAAGAAAAAAGGAATCCTGCTTTTGATATTTTTTGGAAAGGGAAACGACCTGGAGACCGGCAGAGGCGAATTTTGACCTTCGGAAACGAAACTCCTTGACAGAAAAGCGGCTTGGTCTTAAAATAGAAAAGGTGCATTGTAGAAAGGCGCCGGACGCGCCTTTCTTTCTTTTGGGTTTTGTCCCGCGAAAAAATCAAATGGAGGTGTAAAAAGTACGCTATGGAATTCAATTTGCTATGTGTGATTGTCGGCGTCGCGGCCCTTTTGATAGGCGTCGTAGCCGACAGTGTGTACCGCAAGAACGTATCGGAAAAGAAGCTGGGCTCCGCCGAGGAGGAGGCCAAGCGGATCCTCAATGACGCCATCAAGACAGCCGAAAGCAAGCAGCGGGAAGCCATGGTCGAGGCCAAGGAAGCTATCCTTACCGCCCGGAACGAGTGGGAAAAGGAAGAAAAGGAGCGCCGCAGCGACATTCAGAAGCAGGAAAACCGCCTGCAACAGAAGGAAGAGAATCTGGACAAGAAGACGGAGAACCTGGAGAAGAAGGAAGAGGCCCTTCAGGAGAAGCTTGCCGATTTGGAGCAGTCCAAGGCGGAGATCGAGGAGATCAAAGCAAAGCAGATGGCTGAGTTGGAGCGGATCTCCGGCATGACTGCCGAAGAGGCCAAGGATATGCTGGTCAGCCAGCTGGAGGCGGAGGTCACCCACGAATCCGCTGCCAAGATCAAGGAGGCAGAGGCCCACTATAAGGAAGAATCGGACAACCTGGCACGGGAGATCATCGGTCTTGCCATCCAGCGCTGTGCCGCCGACCATGTGGCTGAGGCTACGGTAAGCGTAGTGGCCCTTCCCTCTGACGATATGAAGGGGCGGATCATTGGCCGGGAGGGCCGAAACATTCGGACCCTGGAGACCCTTACGGGTGTGGATCTCATTATCGACGATACTCCTGAGGCTATCACCGTCTCCTGCTTTGAACCGGTGCGCCGGGAGATCGCCCGGATCGCGCTGGAACGGCTCATCCAGGACGGACGGATCCATCCCGCCCGTATTGAGGAGATGGTGGAGAAGGCCAAGCGGGAGGTGGACGCCACCATCAAGGCCGAGG
>CANRZY010000114.1 GCA_947644625.1 uncultured Pseudoflavonifractor sp. | reverse complement strand
GAAGCGGTTCTGGACTCCGAATCTTTAAGGGCATAAGACCAGTGGAGGATGGGGGGGAACTGCGGTACAACCTTACGTGGGATGGGAGCTGCCGGGTTATCCCTCGAATGAAAACCCTAAGGTTACGCCCGTTATTGACCGGCGGTTCCCTCATGTCGACCCGCCGTCCCTCTTGCACCGCTGCCGCTAAAAACATCATAACCTTTGGGTTCTTCGCTGAACTCCCCACCGCCTGGGTGGGAGGCTCCCGTGGGGCGCGCCGCCTGGGTGGGGTGCGGCCCCGCCGCCAACGAAACGACCAGATGTCTCCAGGCGCTTCCCGGTCAGCGGCAAATATCTGCCTCTTTTCCGGACGGTAACGGCAGTGGGGCTGGAAGAGCTATCCTAACTTTACTGATAAGCCGGAAACAACACCGTCAGAAGGCTTTTCTTGGGGAGTCTGAGGGGCTATTCTTTTCTCGAAAAGAATAGTCCTTCAGAACCACGCAACGGATAGCTTTGATCGCAACCATCAACCAAACGGTACCCTCTATCAGTCTTATGGAATATCCGTGCGCCCCAAAAGATAATCGGCGGAGACGTTGAAGTAGTCGCAGAGGAGGCAGAGCTTGGGCAATGAGGTGATCTTTGTGCCTTTTTCCATCTCGCTGATTTGGTTGACACTGACCCCAAGGGCTTCTGCAACCGCTTTTTGCGTTTCATTGCGGGATTTTCGCAGCTCACGAACCCGAAGAGCAAATTTCTCTTGGCAAAACATAAAATGCCCCCTTGACAAATCACCTTCTGGGTGATATAATAGAATCACCTGGGAGGTGAACTTTTGAATTTCTTAGAGACCCTATACTACGACCTGCAAGAAGAAAAAGAACCGGATACCCCGGAGTACCGGGAAAACCGCGAGATCCGGGCCCTGGTGCTGGAGGATATCCAGAAGGCCATGGGGGAGGATATGGCGGAAAAGGTGACCGCCATATATACAGACCGTGAGAATTTGGAAAACTACCGCTATTTCCTCTACGGCCTCCGCCTGGGCCTGGAGCTACTGCGCCTCTAAATACAACCGCTTCATCGCCAGCGCGTCTTTCTCCTGGGTCCCGGCGCTCTCGCAGATAAAGGTGGGACTCCACCCCCGTCGGGCGATCTCCGCCATCAGGGGAGCCGGGTCGGGGCCGAAGCCGCCGTTGTCGGCAAAGGTCCGGTGGCGCTTTTCACCCCCATTGGGGGTAAATTCGATCTGGGAAAAATGACTGTGGAAGGTCTTGACCCGCTCCGCCCCCAGGGCCTTTTCCATCTGGTCCAGCATGGCGCGGCAGGCCTCAAGGCCTGTCAGCTCCCCCAGGGATCTGGCGTACAGATGCCCAAAATCCACGCAGGGGATAAGCCGCTCATCCAGAGCGCATAATTCCAGGACCTCTCCCAGATCCCCCAACTGGTTTATTTTTCCCATGGTTTCGGGACACAGGGCAATATGAGAATATCCCTCTCCCTCCCAGACCTTCAGCGCCTCTTTCATAGAGGCAATGGCGATATCCAGCGCCTCCCGCCGGGACCGCTTCATCAAAGCCCCCGTGTGGACCACCACCCGGACGGCCCCCATCCAATCGGCGGCCTGACAGGCGGAGAGGATATACCCCGTAGTCTTTCTGAGGCTTTCGGGATCGGGGTTTGCCAGATTGATAAAGTAGGGAGCGTGGAGAGACAGGGCGATCCCTGCCTCCCGTGCTGCCGCTCCCAGCTTGCGGGCGGACTCTTCTCCCACATGGACTCCCTTGCCGCACTGATATTCATAGCAGTCCAGCCCCAGGTCCCTGAGCCACCGGGGAGCGTCGATGGAGGACTTATAGGGAAAAGCGTCGGAATTCCCGGCGGGACCGAATTGAGCGCCCATACTGTTCACTTCCTTTTCCCGGCCCACCGAAAGGGGGCCTCGATGGCGTAGCGTACCCTCCGAAGGGGGTTTTTCCCCCAGGCCAGGGGTTTCACCAGGACAGAATATATTCCTGTCCGGTTTGCCCCCCAGATATCGGTGAAGATCTGATCTCCCACCATGACCGCTTCCTCCGCCGTGACCCCAGCCGCCGCCAGGGCTTCCCGGAATCCTTTCCGGCTGGGCTTTCCCGCGTGGCGGACATAGGCAATGCCCAGACTCTCGCAAAAGTCGGGGCAGCGGCGGCTTTTCCGGCTGTTGGAGACCACAAAAAGGGCGACGCCCTCCCTCTCCAGCGCGTCCTTCCAGGCGTGGAGGGCGGGGGAGGGGAGAGGCTCCTCATAGCGGGCAAGGGTGTTGTCCAGATCGCAGAGCGCCAGCCGGATCCCCTGAGAGCGAAGCTCTTGGGGCCGCAGGTCATATATGCTGTTTATCACGCGGCGCGGCGCCAGGGGACAGGCCAAGGGATCACCTCTTCTACAAAAGAAACAGCGGAAGCATACCGCCCAGGGCCCCATGACCTCATGGGGCTGTTTTTCATGGCTTTAGCCGGGCGGGGACTTCTGTTTTTCCGGGGCAGGTCATAAGATAAAATGATTATACCACTTTTTTGGGTATTTGGACAAGGGGGAAATGAGATGGAGCATGTGGAGCGGATCATCATAGCGGCCAAGCCGGGGGAGATCACCTCCGCCGGAAGCTGGGGAAGACCTTTGGCCCATATGGCCTACCGGGTAGGAGGTGGTCCCCACCTTTTTCGGGCCAACGGCCCGGTCACTCCCCAGGGGGGACTGATGGTCATTGACGACGCCGGCTTTTCCGGCGGCGGGGAGGCGGAGGGCTTTTGCAACGAGGTGCTGCGGGAATGCGCCGCCCGAAAGTTTACCGGGGTGGTATGCCGTTTTCAGGGCCATCCGGTCCCGGTCCTTACCCAGACGGTTGGAAAGCTGGGGGAGCTGTGCCGGAGCCGGGGCCTGGAATGCTTTGTCTCCGAACCCTATGGGGCCGCCGCTCCTTCCGCGAATGTGGTGATCTCTACCGCGCTCTCCGGAGGTTCTCTTCAGGGAAGACTGGAGGGAGCCGGAGAAAGCTTTGGGGTTCGGCGGCTTGCCCTGTGGATAGAGCGGACCGCAGAGGATTTTTTGCTGCCTTCTCCCGGAGGAACGGGAGCCCCCCTGACGGTGGAGGAGCTGGAGCGCCGCCGGGAGGAATACAGGGCGGACGTCTTTTTCTCCGGAGATCTCTGTGCCCACTATTTTACCTATATGGCGGGGGAGAAGGGACATTTTGTCCTCTTTGACGACGCCGGAAGTATTCGCAAAAAGCTGCGGCTGGCCTCTGGGCTGGGGATCAAAACCGCCCTCCTGCCCTATGAGACTGCGGGGGATCTGTTGGGAGAGCTGCTGGGATAAAGGACCGTTTAAAAGACCAAAAAGCTGGAAAAAGCCCTGTGCCTCGCGACACAGGGCTTTTGACGCTCTTAATAGAACTTTTTGCGATTCTTCCGGGCGGCCTCAGACTTCTTGCGGCGCTTGACGCTGGGGCTCTCGTAATGCTCGCGCTTACGGACCTCGGCCAGCACGCCCGACTTGGCGCAGCTGCGCTTGAACCGCTTAAGTGCGTTCTCCAGGGACTCGCCCTCTTTTACGTGGATCTCCGACATTGACTTCCCCTCCCTCCGAAGCGGCGGGAACTCGTCCACCGCGAAAGGGCCATAACCATGGCTTTAACAGCAATATTATATGTGATTTGCCCCAGAATGTCAAGGCACATTTTCTTTGGCTTTTTTGATTTTGCCCAAAAGCCGGGGCCCGTAACCGCCGGGCGGCAAAATTCCGGGGAAGCTTGTTGCCGCTGGGCGCTATGTTACCATGGAGGGGGAAGGGCCTCAATGGTTTTTATCGTAGATCAGCCTGAGCCCGTGAAGCATAAGATCCTCCTCAATAGAGATCTCCCGCCTGCAAAGGGGGACTACCGTGGGGGCAAGGCCCCCGGTGGCGACCACGGCGGCCATGGGTTCGCCCAGCTCGGCCTCCACCCGGTCGATGAGTCCGTCCAGCATGGCGGCGTGGCCGTAAAGGGCGCCCGACTGCATACACTCCACCGTGTTGGAGCAGACCACTCTGGGAGGGACGGAGAGCTGGATCCGGGGAAGCTGGCTGGTCCCGGAAGAGAGGCTGT
>CANRZY010000113.1 GCA_947644625.1 uncultured Pseudoflavonifractor sp. | reverse complement strand
GCGGATCTTGGCGGCGACCTCCTCCAGCTGGGCCTGACGGCGGGCGCTGATGACCACCTTGGCTCCCTCCTTGGCAAACATGGCGGCGGTGGCGGCGCCCACGCCGGAATTGCCGCCGGTAACAATGGCTACCTTGCCCTTTAAACGATCCATAGTAATGTCCTCCTCATTAAAAAATGTTGGAAATAAGAAACAACAAAAGCATTGTATCACCGGAGGACATAAAAAGCAATGAAAACGTGAAATATTTAACAGATTAAAAATGTGCCCTTTCCAGCCATGGATATTTAAAGGGATCGCTTCGGCTTTAAAAATAGCCTATGCTGATAATGATAAAGCCAAAACCAATTCCGGGGTCGGCGGCCACCATCATGTGGACGGCAAGCCTGCCGTTGTCCGTATTCTTGACCATCATGTCGCTGGCGCTTTCAGAATGGAGGCTGGTGCCGAGAGGGTTGGAGAAGCCCAGACTGGAAAGCTCACTCAGATAGGCGTTGCGCAGTTCGGCCAGCCCCACGGCGGTGTAGCCCTCCAAACCGAGATTGAAATGATACCAGTAGGAGTCGTCGATCTGTCCCTCCTCGTTCGCTTTGGAGTTGGAGTATTTGGGGTCGTACTGGATGCCGTTGATGAGGCCAAAGTCGGGGACTTCGGGAAAGTTGGGATAGGTGGCGTCGGGGGCCTCCACACCGGGGGCGTAGTTCAAAAGCATCCCATCCTTAGGATTGATCTGGACCCGGCCGCCGGTAATGGAGGTGGTGGGCACAGGATTCTCATTGATTTCTCCGGTAATTACGTCGTCGTTGGAGGAGTTGGTATCCGGGTCGGTGGCGACAGGAGGGGTGGCGCCCTTTCCACCGTCGCTGCCTAGGCTGTCAAGGCTGCCTAGGGTGACGTCATAGCTGTCCCGGGCGGCGTCGTCGATAATGCGGAAGTCACCCCCAATGGTGGTGATGGTGTTGGCGGCGGGGCCGGTATACTCTTCTACCGAGACATTCACATAACCGGTGGAATAGGGCAGCACGGGATCAGACATGACGGTGTCCTCAAAGCTTCTCCGGTCCACCTTTACCGTGTCATTCTGGATCAGCAGGGTCTTGGAGGTCTTGTTGCGGACCATCAGATAGACTTCGATGCGGCTGCCGTCGGAGGAATACTTGTAGGGCTCAGCGTGGTCAAAGAAGATCTCCACCTTACTGTCGCTGTATAGGGCGGTGCGGTCCCCGGCGGAGGGGATGGCGCTGTCGGTCTGGGCGGTGTAGATATTCCGGGCGGGAAAGAGGGCGCTGTAGCTGTCGCCGCTGGCCGGAATGATCCGGAACTGGCCGCCCACGGTCTCCACCTTGTCCAGGCTTACCAGGGAGAAGTCAAACCCTTCAATGGAGGCGTTCACCGTACCGATGCTGTCGGCGGAGACGTCGTCACTCATGATAATGTTGTTGAAGCAGTAGCCGTTAAGGCTTACCGCATCGCACTGGACGGTAATTTTTTCGTTGGTTTTGTTGTCCACGTCCAGGTAGAGCTCAACTTGGTCATCGCCGTATTTGTATTTTTCCACCCGGACAAAGTTGATCTTCACATTGCTGTCCTCATAGAGAGGGGCGGCGCTGAGGGCCTTGGGCTGCTCCGGCGTGGGAGCGGGAGTAGGCGCGGGTGTTGGAACAGGCGTAGGAGTAGGCGTGGGGACCTGACCGGAGCCGGTCTCGATAAAAATGCCCTTCTCCGCCGACCAGTCCACTAAAAAGCCCAGGGCGGCGCCCAGATCCCGGAGCTTATAGTAGGTGTAGGCCCCACCGGCGTCATCGGTGAGGACGATGGCCTCCAGACCGGCGGCAGCGCCATTGATATTGGTGGGGGCGGTAGGGGGGGAGTAGGCCCGGTTGCCGGTAAAGGGGGTCTTCATCTCCGAGCCGTTGGGGGTATAGCTCTTCCCGGTCTCAATGTTTACCGCCCCGTTCCAGCCCACCTCAAACTGAACGGCGGTACCATTCAGGATCTGGGCCACGTCCCGGAGCTTCACATAGTTGGTGTCATTCCCGCTCTGATCCTTTAGGGCGTATGCCTGAAAGACTACGGCGGAGCCGTCCACAAGGACAGTCTGGGTGGAGGCGTAGGCGGCGCCCCCCTCGGCGGAGACGGTGGGAACCAGGCCCAGGCAGAGGGCCAGGAGCAGGATCAGGGACAGCGCTCGTTTTCTCATGGTGATTTTCCTTCTTTCCCTAAAATTTTACCAGTTGACAAACCCTAAATCAGCCAGGGTGTAGCCGTTGGGAGACAATACTTTATCGTCCAGCTTGTAGAGGAAATTCTTGATGTTGATGGCGAACTGCTCCTGATCGTTGGCGGCCCGGTCGCCGGAGTAGGTCATAAAGTCCACACTTTTGGTACTCCTGGTGAGAGAGGCGGGATCTAGGTAGATGGTGCCCACGGGCTTGTAGTCGTCTACTTTCTCTCCAAAGTAGGGGCCCTGGAGGATAGGATTAAGCTCCAGGGTGTAGTTGGCGGAGGAGGACCAGCGGTATTTTCCGCTGCTGACATGGACATAGGAGCAGTTCATGGTGATCTTGTTGGTCTCCTCGTCGTAGCACAGATGATAGGACCAGTCGGAATTGGAGCTGCTCCACCCCAGATGGGCGTAGATCTGCCCTTCACAGGGATATCCCACCTCTGTCTTCTGATCCCCGAAGAGAGTAGAGTAGCTCTCCTGCTTCACATAGTTCACCAGGAAGTCGTAGACGTTCATCTTGTTGGAGGTGACGGTCACATGGCACACGGCGGTGGCTCCGTTGGAGGTGGCAGCGGTGATGTCGGCGGCGCCGGAGGCCACGGCGTGAATGGCGCCGTCCGTGTCCACCGTAGCCACAGCAGGGTTAGAGGAGGTCCAGTTGACAAATTTGTTCTGCGCCTCTTCAGGGGTGTAGGTGACGGTGATCTCCCGATAGGTCTCGTCCAGGCTCAGGGTGAGCTGGGTCTGGCTGAGGGTCACATACTGCACCATGGCGGGCAGCTTTTGCAGGCTCAGGCTCTTGCGACGGGAGGGATCGGCCATCCGGGTAACGATGGTGGCCACCGAGCTGCGCTGGATGTCGGCGTGGGGGGTGAAGGTGCCCAGCCGGTCGTTGCCCGTTAGTACCCCTGCCCGGTAGAGCCGATAGATTTGATCCGCCCCGGCAAGGCTCATGGGCACGTCTGGTAGACTGCCGCTGTCCACCTCATTGATGGAGGAGAGGGCGGCGTCGGGCAGGGCATTGGCCAGGATGGCGGCAAACTGGGAGCGGGTAGCGTTGGCGTTGTAGTCGGCAAACTGCCCGGTGGTGAGGATGCCGTTATTTATCCCGTAGTCCACATAGACCTGATACCAGGGGTCTCCCTGGATGAAGGAGGCTGAGCCGGTGTGGTAGATGCTGTGGATGCGGCAGGCGATGGCCAGAGCCCCGGCCACAGTGATGGGCCCTTCGGGGGAGAAAGCGTTGGCGCTACTGCCCTTCACCAGCCCCAGCTCATAGGCGGTCTGCACGTCAGGTCCGTACCAGGCACCGGCAGGGATGTCCAAAAAGATACCCGGAGTGTAGGCTTCTGTCTTCCGGAAGTTGTCCAGCCCAGCTGCCAGGGCGGCGGAGGGCAGCAGGCCCAGGCAGAGGAGCAGGGCTAGAAGGGTGGATAACATGCGCTTTTTCATGGCGGTTTCCTCCTCAAAACAACGTTTTTTCACCTTTTGTGAACAGCTTATCGTTAATGTCGGTCAGGCTGGTGTGGTGCGCAATGCCATGGATGATGATGGCGTCCCGCTTGTTGGCGGGGTAGAGCTGGGCGTAGATGGCCTGCTTCAAAAGCTGCTGGGTCTCATCCAGGGTGGCCTCCAGCCCGATGCACAGGCACAGCAGCCGGTCCCGGCTGGGGTTCCGCCGGCCGGAAAAGACTTGGTGGACATAGACCTCGCTCATCCCTGCCTGCTTGGCCAGGGCCGCTTTGGGGATGGCCTTGTGCCCATAGAGCTCCCTCAGTAGCTCAATGACCGTTTTATCTACAAAGAGAGCCTCATTTTTTTTAATGTAGGAGTCAATGTCGGCGCTGCCCATCAGTTCCTGCGTCAGCTCATCAGTGGCCTTGTTCTTCACCCATAGCA
>CANRZY010000112.1 GCA_947644625.1 uncultured Pseudoflavonifractor sp. | reverse complement strand
CCATAGACGAGGCCACGGCAAACTACGCCGGGCGGCTGTTGGAGAAGGGCCCTGTACTGGACCAGTTCATCCAGCGGCACAAAACGGACCGAACCCTTCTGGAGAAGGTATTGGACGCCGTAAGGGACATGATCTCCAAGCTGACCGGCACAGAGCGAAGGCAGGCCGAGACGGCGGAAGCGAAGCTCCTGGAAGCCATGGAGGAGACGGCAACCTTGCAGAAGGCGGGTGGAGATGGTACAATAAAAAATATTAAGTATTCTGTGAAGGATCTTACCAAACCAGAACATGCCGCTGTGCTTGCCTACAAAAGTAGCGAGAGCTATAAAGTCAATGCAAAGCTGAGGGATGGCCTCCCCCTCACCCCTTTAGAGCAGGAGATGGTATCTGCCTTGGATAGCGCATTGGAAAAGCTTCCAACGGTAGAGGGAACGGTATACCGCACACTTAGCTTTGACGACCTCTCTGATGCAGAAGGGGAACTGGCGGCTTTCCTTGCTGAACATGAAGCAGAAAGCGTCATTATCTACCCTGCATATACCTCGACGTCCACAAAGCAGGATGGACACCCTCTGACTGATGGCACCAAGTACGGTGTTGTTTTGGAAATTGACGGAGAGAGTGCCCGACGGTTTGACGGCGTTGGAAACAATTTTGAGTGTGAGGCACTGTTCCCCCGTGACACAGCGTTTTACATTACAAAAGTTGAAAAGGGTTTAGATGGGATTTATCATATCAAAATGAAGGAGGTAATATACAATGTCGGAGAAAGCGAAGGGTGAGTGGGACTTTATCCCTCGGAATGCAGTGAAGATGTGCAACAAGTGCAAGAAGCGGACAAAGGTGACTTGCACGGTATATCCGAAACTAATCCCGAAAGAGGCACTCCTGAATGGTTGCCCGGAGTTTGAGGAGAAGTGAAGTTGGGAAGACAAGGGTAAAAGCACATGAGCAGAGCACAAAGGGACGGTTCTTTTGTGCTAAATCGAACACAGAAGAACCGTCCCCCTGTGTTGAACACAGAAGAACCGTCCCCCTGTGTTCCTGAATAAAATAGCGCGGTTTAGTGCGATAGGAGGTATTCAAGATGGACGAGAAAAAACAAAGGCAGATAAAACAGATTCAGGACGCAATGCGGGAACACCAGCACAAAATGGAGACGGATCCGGAGTACAAAAGGGAGACGGAAGAATTTTTGAAGGCTTTGGGGGGGTGGCCGCACCCAAGAGAAGAGGAATAACAGACAGTTCTTTTGGGGTACAGCCGGTAAAAGTATGGGCGAAGGAGGTGTTAGTGACACCGATTGACGGTTCGGTAGCGCAGGAAGAGCAGCAGACGGTTCAAGAATTCTACATCCCAAGCTATGTGATTCAAGATGAGATTTGGGAGAAAGAGAACTATAGAGAGCCGGCCTTTGCGTCCCATGGGCAGATTTACTTCCGAGCGTCATTGCCGGAAGAATACCGAGGGACATTTGGAAAGCATGAGATCGTTCATGTTATGTGTCAGTTACGTTATCAGCTGTATTTAGATTTTATTGAACGCGTACCGGAAATGTTGAATTTCACAGCGAAGGAAGCCGGACGCATTATGGAGGGAGCTGCCGAACATTGTGGAATTGACCTTTTTAATATGAGCGAAGATGAGACTATACGGTTATACGATGAGATTAATGCCATCCTCTGGGGACACATAGGGAGCGGAAAATTATTTGGGCTGGAAGAGCAAGTTCGGCGGGCATTTTTTGATTTTGATGCCTATGCGGCAGAACTGCGTTCTATCTATGAGAAATTTAAGCACGACCGGCAGGCACAATTCGGATAAGCACAACTGTGTGACAGGAGGACGGTTCTTTTGTGCGAAAGAGGATACAGAAAACTGTTCTGTAGGATCTCTTTTTTTGACACAGAGGTTTAGTGAACTAAACGACGGAGGAGAAGAATGAATGAAAATGTGATCGTGGCGGTGTTGGCGCTGATGGGGACGCTGGCGGGGGCATACCTCGCCAACCGGAAGTCCTCGGCCCTTATCGCCTACCGGCTGGAGGAGCTGGAAAAACGGGTGCAGGCCCACAACAATCTGGTGGAAAGGACCTATCATCTGGAGGAGAAAACAGAGGTCCAGGAGGAGAAGCTTCGGGTTATCAATCACCGGATCGAGGACCTGGAGGGATTCCATAAACCGGAATAGGAGAAAAAGCAAAAGGTTGAGCGGCCATGAAGGCCGCTCCTGGGAAGCAACGGGAAAATGAAACATGGAAAGGGAGGAAAATCAACATGAGCGAGAAGACAAAGAAGTGGTGGAAGGCGGCGGGGGTCCGCGCGGCAAAGACAGTGGCCCAAACGGCTGTGGCGACCATTGGGACGGCGGCTGTTATGGGAGATGTACATTGGGGGATGGTTTGCTCGGCCGCCATGCTGGCGGGGGTCCTGTCCCTGCTGACTTCTATAGCGGGGCTGCCGGAGGTAAGATAAGGATAGAACAAGGCGGCATACAGAAAAGACAAGGGGGAAATTCAGATGGGAGTTATGTTGGACAGTGTAAAACGTCTGCCCTGCCACCCCAAAAACCGGGGCGGGCAGAGGAAAGGGGAGCAGGTCAAATACCTTTGTTATCATTACACGGGCAATGAGGGGGACAAGGCGGTCAACAACGCCAAATACTACCAGAATACAGTGGTACAGGCGTCGGCCCACTATTTTGTGGACGACGGGGAGATCTATCAGTCGGTGGAGGATCTGCAAATTGCCTGGTCGGTGGGTGGAAAAAAGTGGGCGGACTGTCCCCAAACAGGGGGAGGACGCCTCTATGGAGTTGCGACCAACGGCAACAGCATTTCCATCGAAATGTGCGGCACCGCCCGGAACGGACAGAGAATGGCCTCGGAGGCCACACTTCAGAGAGCGGCAGAGCTGGGGCGGGAGCTGATGGAAAAGTACCATATCCCTATTGAGCGGGTGGTGCGCCACTTTGACGTAACGGGGAAGCACTGTCCGGCGTATCTGATGGACGCCGGAGCCTGGGCGGCGTTTAAGGTGAGGTTGAGTGGCGCGCCGGGGGCGTCGCGCCCTACGGGGGGCGACGGATATGATACTGCGGCGGGGGCAAGCCCCCGCCCTACGGAGAAAATGGAAATGGAAATGAAAATGTATCATTATGTGAAGGATATGCCGGAGTGGGCCAGGGAGGCGTGTACCAAGGCTATTCACGCCGGAGTGGTCAATATGGACGCCTCCGGGGCAGTCAACATATGGGAGAGCAATCTTCAACCCCTGGTCTGGCTGGACCGGGCAGGGCTGCTGGACCAGGCGGCAGAGAGGTAGATAGGCAGAAAAAGCCCCGCCTCACCCAATGGGTGAGGCGGGGCTATCTTAGCACAAAGGGACGGTTTTCTTGTGCTAGAGAGAACACAGAAGGACCGTCCCTCTGTGTTCAACGTTGGGTGTGCAGTCCTACTCTGCCAAAGCGACGGCGGGCAGCAGGCCAAGACACAGGGTCAGGACCAGAAGAGTGGGTAGGATACGTTTTTTCATGGTGTGTTCGCCTTCCCTTGTTACAGCGTCATATCGTAAATCCGCATGAGGGTGGCGATGGACTGCTCCCAGCTGTAAGTTCCCTGAGGGCCAAACTGGTTGTTGCCCAGGCCGCCCATGATGCCGGCGGCCTGCATCTGCCCCACGGCCTCGCTGGCCCAGGGGGCGATGGAGCCATTGTCGTCAAAGGTGGGGGCCGCTTTGTCAAGCCCCACTCCCAGCACCTCCACCAACCGGGAGAGAATGGTGGCGGCCTGCTCTCTTGTCAGCTCTCCGTCGGGGTCAAATTTCTCGTCCCCCACGCCGCTGATGACCTTCAAATAGGCCAGCCGGCGGACGTCCATGCTGTCCGTGTCGGTAAAGGAGGTGGGCAGGGACTCCGGGAGCTGGCGATACTCCTCGGGCCGCAGCTTACTATAGATCCTCATGGCCAGATTGCAGAAGTCCTTCCGGGTGATAGGGGCGGCGTAGGAGGAGTCGGGGATCTTCCCGTTGGCGCCGTGGTCGCCCCCGCTGCCGAGACCCGGCATATCGCTGCCGGGGAGGAAGATGCCCAGGGAGTAGGCTCTGCCCACCGCGTCCCGGGCCCAGTCGGCGGGG
>CANRZY010000111.1 GCA_947644625.1 uncultured Pseudoflavonifractor sp. | reverse complement strand
AGATCACGTCCTCCATCTTGCCCCCCCGGAGGGCCCGGGTGGACTGCTCCCCCATGACCCAGCGGATGGCGTCGGAGATATTCGATTTTCCCGATCCGTTGGGGCCCACGATGGCGGTGATGTCCTCGTTGAAGGAAAGGACCGTCTTATCGGGGAAGCTTTTGAACCCCTGGATCTCCAGCGCCTTCAGGTACATGGTCTCACTCATTTCCTCCGGGGCGCGGCTATGGTCCGGCCCCTTCTTTTCATTCGTTCCTCGGACATGATGATAGATATTATATTATAGCAAAATCCCTTTCCCTTTGCAATGGTTTTTCATCGAGTTTTCCCATTGCTCCGGCCCTTGCAAACAGGGGAAAGACGTGCTATTCTAGAGCAAGGAAAAGAGGTTTTTATACATATGCAGACAAAACGCCTTGAACTTGATATGTGCAACGGGCCCCTGGGCTCTAAAATATTGCTGTTTGCCCTGCCCCTGATGCTCTCCAGTATCCTCCAACTTCTCTTCAACGCCGCCGACGTGATCGTTGTGGGCAAATTTGCCGGGGACGCCTCCCTGGCGGCGGTGACCTCCACCGGCTCCCTTATCAATCTGCTTATCAACCTTTTTATGGGCCTGTCCATCGGCGCCAACGTGATGGTGGCCCAGGCCATCGGCCACGGAGATGAGCGGCGGGCCGGCAAGGCGGTCCACACCTCGGTACTTATCAGCCTGCTCAGCGGAGTGCTGCTGGCCGTCATAGGCTTTTTCTGCGCCCGGCAATTTCTGGAGTGGATGGATTCCCCGGAAAACGTCATTGGCCTGTCCACCCTCTATCTGAGGATCTACTTTCTGGGTATGCCCGCCTCCCTGTTCTATAACTTTGGCAGCGCCCTTCTCCGGGCGGCGGGAGATACCCGGCGGCCCCTTAACTACCTGTTTATTGCCGGGATCATCAATGTATGCCTCAACCTGCTTTTGGTTATTGTCTTTCATTTGGATGTGGCAGGGGTCGCCATCGCCACCATCATCTCTCAGTATATCTCCGCCCTTCTGGTCCTGCGGTGTCTGATGAGGGAATCCGGACCTCTCCACCTGGAGCTGAACCGCCTCAAGATCGACAAGGAGGTCTTTTGGGGCATCGTCCGGATCGGCTTGCCCGCCGGGTTCCAGGGAATGGTGTTCTCCATCTCCAATGTGGTCATCCAGTCCTCCATCAACTCCTTCGGAGATATCGTCATGGCGGGCTCCGGAGCCAGCGCCAATATTGAAGGCTTCGTCTATATGGGGATGAACGCCTTTTACCAGACCTGCCTTACCTTTACCAGTCAGAACTACGGCGCCGGCAAGTGTGACCGGGTGGACAAGACGCTTCTCTGGTGCCAGTTTTACTCCCTTGTCACAGGTCTTTTACTGGGAAACCTGGCCTATCTTTTCGGTCCCCAGCTCCTCGGCATATATTCCCCCAGCCCCGACGTGGTGGCCCAGGGGATGATCCGGCTGCTCTATATCTCCGTCCCCTACGCCCTGTGCGGGATCATGGATGTGATGGTAGGCTCACTCCGGGGCCTGGGCTGGTCCGTAGCCCCCATGTTCGTATCGGTGGTTGGGGTCTGCGGGGCTCGGCTTCTGTGGATCGCCACCGTGTTTCAAGTCTACCACACCCCCCAGTGCCTCTATTTCTCCTATCCCGTCACCTGGGTCATTACCGGCAGCGTCCATATCCTCTGTTTTCTCATTATTCGGCGAAAGGCTTACGCCAGGTTGGCCGACTTGGCGGAGACGGCGGCGTCATGACCCATTACCGAAGCCGGATCTTTCCCTTTCTGTCCGGGATCTTATGGGCAATCTTTCTTTTTCTGGACGTCACAAATATGGCCGACAGCACCTGGGTAAAATATACCGCCGTTTGCCTGTGTTGCTTTACCGCTCTCTTGGGGGCCGGAACCTTTGACGGCAGGCTGGTGGCCGCCGCCCTGTGCTTTACGGTGGCGGCGGATTGGTTTTTGTTGGTACCGGACGAGCATTATCTTGTGGGGGTAGGGCTGTTTCTGATCGTGCAGGGGCTCTATGCCCTGCGGATCTATCGGCTGCGGAAAACGATCTCCTCCCTCCTTTTTTTCCGGGGGGCTTTGCTACTTCTTTGCGGAGCGGGAGCGGTGATCGCCCCCACCCTTCTTTCCCTCTGGGCGGCTCTTTTCTATTTCTCCAATCTTTGTATCAACACCGTAGAGGCCTTTGCTCTGGGCCCCTCCCGGCGCAGGTTCGCCGTGGGGCTTCTGCTCTTTGTCGGCTGTGACCTGTGCGTAGGGGCCTGGAACGTTTCCTTGTTCCTTCCTCCCTCCCTGGGGAAATTTGCCCAGGTGGGGATGTGGTTGTTCTATCTGCCCTCTCAGGTCCTTATTGTTCTGTCCCAAGAAGAAAGGGAGGTCCATCATGCAAAAAGGCTCTAAGCTCTTTTCTCTTCTCACCTCTGTCTCTCTGATCCTGTTTTTGATTACCGGGGCGGTGGCTGTTCCCATCCTGTGGCGGGGGTTCTACTATGGACAGATCAACTCCCTCTCCCTCCCCGCCCGGACCGGCTTTTCCCCGGAGATCATCCGGGAGGCCTTTGACCAGGTAATGGACTATCTGGTCCGGGGGGCCGAATTTGGTACGGGAAGCCTCCGGTGGTCGGACAGCGGCATGGCCCATTTTGCCGACTGCCGGGCGCTGTTCCAGCTGGATTTTCTGGCGCTGGAGATCTCCGCCACCATACTGGCAGCCGTTTTCATCCTTGTGGCGACAAAGAAGCTGACCCTGTACCGCTTCGGAAACCGGGGACCCTGCTTTTGGGCCTTTGCAGGCATGGGAGGGATGGTCCTGATCCTGGGAGCGTGGGGCGTGATTCACTTTGAATCCCTGTTCACCGCCTTCCACACCCTCTGCTTCCCTGGAAAGGAAAACTGGATCTTTGACTACCGTTATGACCAGATCATCCTGATCCTGCCGGAGGATTTCTGGGCCAGGGCGGCGGCTCTGGTGGCGGGACTGGCCTTTGGAACGGGGGCGGCGCTGACGGCAGCAGAGGCCCTTTTCCACCGGGTATGCAAACCAAAAAGTGTGTATGAAGAGATCCGGGGGATGGGGGGAAAATAGGAATTTACCATTGCGCCGATAAGCAGCATAAAGACAAAAGGTGGTCCTGCCTGCCGGACCGGTGAGGACACCGGTCCCTACAGATCGGTTGGTGTCCTTTCGTAGGGCCCGATGTCCCCATCGGGCCGGCCCTTGCCCTTAGGCTTCCCCTTGCAGGGAGAAGACTTTTAAAAGATAAATTTTTATTCCCTTCCCCTATATAAAAACCCGGGGACGCTTTATCGAAAGCGTTCCCGGGTCTTATTCTGCTTTAATGGCCTCCATGGCCGCCTTGGCGGCCAGCTGCTCGGCCTCTTTTTTGCTGTGGCCCTGGCCCTGGCCCACCGTCTTTCCGTTGAGCTCCACCGCCACGGAAAAGACCTTGGCGTGGTCGGGCCCCGATTCTCCGGTGAGGCGGTAGTTCAACACCTGGCCGCTCTCCCGCTGGATCTGCTCCTGGAGGGCCGTCTTATAGTCCTGACTGGCGGCCTTCTCCTCTTCCTTGTCCAGAATAAAGCGCTGGATAATTTTTTTGGCCTCCCCCAGTCCCCCGTCCAGAAAGACGGCAGCCAGGACAGCCTCCACCGCGTCGGCCCGGATGGAGGGGCGCTGACGCCCTCCTCCATGGTCCTCGCCCCGGCCCAGCTTCAGGTAAGCCCCCAGGTCCAGACGGTCCGCTACCTCTACCAGGCTTTCCTCCCGCACCAGGGCCGCCCGCTTCCGGGTCAACTCCCCCTCAGGAAGGTCGGGATGCTCCCGGTAGAGAAAGTCCGCCGTCACCATACCCAGAACGGAATCTCCCAAAAACTCCAGCCGCTCATTGCTGCCGGAGGGGCTGTGGTTTTCGTTGGCGTAGGAGGAATGGGTCAGGGCGTTCTCCAGCAGTCTCCGGTCCCGAAAGGTATAGCCCAATTTCGCTTCTAGTGTCTCCATTACTCGCCCAGCTTCTTCTGGAGGTAGTTCACCAGATCGCCCACATTATGGATGGAGGCAATCTCCTCTTCCCCCATCTCCTCAATGCCAAACTCCTCCTCCAGATTCATGGACAGC
>CANRZY010000110.1 GCA_947644625.1 uncultured Pseudoflavonifractor sp. | reverse complement strand
TAAACATTCCAGAAAATGGAGGTATCCCCCATGAACGCGAAAAGAGTCCTTTCCCTTCTCCTTTGCGGAGCAATGGCTGCCCTGACTTTGGCGGGGTGTAGCGGAAATCCAACCTCTGCTCCCTCGTCCCAGGCTCCCGCAAGCCCATCCTCTCAAAGTGAGCCGGCCAGCTCCTCTGAGCCTTCCTCTTCCCAAAATGAATCTGCCGTTACCTCCTCTGACGGTACCCCGGCATCCTCTTCCTCCGAGGATGGGGACAGCATCGTCACCAACGGCGGAGAAACCATCGCCCTTTCCGCTCTGGAGCATCAGAATGATGGGGCGTCCTCCACCGTCTACTATACCAAGGAAATCAGCCCGGAGGCTATGACCTCCATCTACGCCGCCCTTGGCCAGGAAGTCACCGGGGAAAAGATCGCGGTGAAGCTCTCCACCGGGGAGCCTCCGGCCAGCAACTACCTGGACCCGAATCTCATCAAGGACCTGGTGCAGCAGGTAAACGGCACCATTGTGGAATGCAACACCGCCTATGGCGGTCAGCGGGCCAATACCGCCATGCACTACCAGGTGGCCAAAGACCACGGCTTTACCGATATTGCGGACTTTGTGGTGCTGGACGAGGACGGTTCGGTAAGCCTGCCGGTAAACGGCGGGGAGCAGCTCACCGAAAATCTGGTGGGCGCCCACTTCCCGGAGTATGACGGATACCTGGTCCTTTCCCACTTCAAGGGCCACGCTATGGCGGGAATGGGCGGGGCCATCAAGAACATCTCCATCGGCCTGGGAAGCCAGGAGGGCAAGTGCCTCATCCACACCGCCGGAAAGAGCCACGACAGCCCCTGGGGCGGGGAACAGGATCCCTTCACCGAGAGCATGGCGGAGGCCGGGAAGTCCGTCGTAGACAGCCTGGACGGAAACATCCTCTTTATCAGCGTGATGAACCATCTTTCGGTGGACTGTGACTGCAACGGCAATCCCGCCCAGCCGGATATGCACGACATCGGCATTCTGGCCTCCGCCGACCCGGTAGCCCTGGACCAAGCCTGCGTCGATCTGGTCTATGCCTCCCAGGATGACACCGCCTCCCTCATCCAGCGGATGGAATCCCGTAACGCCATCCATGTGGTGGAGCATGGGGAGAAGATTGGCCTGGGGAGCCGCAGCTACCGGCTGGAGAATCTGGATGCTTGAGGTGACCCGCCGGGAGGCGGTGTATCTGTGGTATTATTTCGACATCCAGTTCCGTCAGATCTTCTGGTACTGGGTATTGGGAATGGTACTGGGCTCCGCCATCTCGGTGTTCGCCAAGGACCGCATCCACAACACCTTCCGTACCCTGGGAAAGCGGAAGGTGGGGGTGCTGGGCATTGTGGCGGCAAGCGCCCTGGGAATCGCCTCGCCCCTGTGTATGTACGGCACCATCCCCATCGCCGCCTCCTTCTCCCGCAGCGGGATACGGGACGACTGGCTGGCCGCCTTTATGATGAGCTCCATCCTCCTCAATCCCCAGCTGATCGTTTACAGCGCCGCCCTGGGGACTACCGCCCTCACGGTACGCATCCTGTCCTGTTTTCTCTGCGGGATCTTGGCGGGCCTGTTGGTACGGGTATTCTACCGGGAAAAGTCTTTCTTCAACTTCACCGGTTTTGATGAGCCGAAAAGCCGGGATACCGACCCCAATATTCTGCTTCGCTTCCTCAAAAATCTGGGACGGAACATCAAAGCCACCGGGCTTTATTTCCTGTTTGGCATCATTCTTTCCGCTCTGTTCCAGCGGTATGTTCCCCAGGAGCTGATGACCTCCCTCTTTGGGGGAAACGAGGCCTTTGGGGTGCTGATGGCGGCCACCATTGGTGTTCCCCTCTACGCCTGCGGCGGAGGAACCATTCCGCTTTTGCAGGCATGGCTGCTGGACGGGATGTCTATGGGCAGCGCGGCAGCCTTTATGATCACCGGCCCGGCCACCAAGATCACCAACCTGGGGGCGGTAAAGATCGTGCTGGGGATAAAGCGGTTTTTGCTGTACCTCGCCTTTGTGATGGCCTTTGCCCTCCTTTGCGGACTGGCGGTAAATGGAGTGATCGGGCTCACGGGATAAAGCCGGGGCTTGACGCCAGCCCCTTTGTCCCCTATCATAATATCATCTAACCGGAAAAGGACGGTGACGCCCTATGTACAATCCCCAGCTGGAGACCTTTCTCAAGGTGGCCGATGCCGGCAGCTTCAACAAGGCGGCGGAGGAAGCCTTCATCACCCCCACGGCGGTCATCAAGCAGGTAAATCTCCTGGAGGATTCCCTTGGGGTAAAACTGTTTGTCCGCTCCCACCGGGGGCTTACCCTCACCAAAGCAGGGCATTCCCTTTATAAGGACGCCCGGTACATCATCCAGTATTGCCGGGATTCGGTGACACGGGCCAAAAACGCCATGCAGGAGGATGTGGGGGTGATCCGCATTGGAACCTCTCCCATGACCCCCGCCCAGGTGCTGGTGGAGCTTTGGCCTAAGATCCACGCCCTCTGCCCGGAGATCAAGTTCCAGCTGATCCCCTTTGAGAACACCCCGGAAAACGCCAGGGAAATTCTGAAAAACCTGGGGCAGAACATTGATGTGGTGGCGGGCATCTTCGATGAAACCATGCTGGAGCTGCGCCAGTGCGCCGGCTTTGAACTTTTCCGCCAGCCCCTGTGCTGCGCCGTTTCCATCCACCATCCCCTGGCGGCGAAAAACAGCCTTACCGTCCAGGAGCTCTACGGCGAAAAGCTGATGCTCATGCGCCGGGACTGGAGCCGCTATGTGGACGAGCTTCGGGACGACATCTGGCAGAACCATCCCCAGATCCGCATTGAGGACTTCGATTTTTACAGCGTGGAGGTCTTTAACCGGTGCGAAAACGGCGGCAGTATCCTCATGGCGGTGCAGGCCTGGGAGAACGTCCACCCGCTGTTAAAGGTCATCCCGGTGGAGTGGAACCACGCCATTCCCTACGGGCTGCTCCATTCCCCCCAGCCGTCGGAAACGGTGCAAAAATTCCTTTCTGCCACCCAGACCGTGCTGCAGGGATGAAGGGGTAATAACCTTTGGGTATCAACCTATAAACCAAACGGGACTTCCCCAGGGAGTCCTGTTTTCTTTATAATAAAAGCAAAGACTGAAAAAGAAAGGGGAAGCGGTATGGAAAACCGCCGGATGCTTCAAAGGGTTCTGGAACAGGTCGATCAGGTGATTTTGGGGAAGGAGCGGGAAAATCGAGAGATCCTGCTGGCTTTTCTGGCAGGGGGAAATGTTCTGCTGGAGGATATTCCCGGCGTGGGAAAGACCACTCTGGCCCTGGTCTTTTCCTGCGCCATGGGGCTGGAGCACCGCCGCATCCAATTCACCCCGGATGTTCTTCCTTCCGACCTTACCGGCTTTTCCATCTACCGGCGGGAGACCGAAACCTTTGTCTACCAGCCGGGGAGCGTATTCTGCAATCTTCTGTTGGCGGACGAGTTGAACCGTACCTCTCCCAAAACACAGTCCGCGCTGCTGGAGGTGATGGAAGAGGGGCAGGTAACGGTGGAAGGGGTCACCAGAGCGGTTCCAAAGCCCTTTTTGGTCATCGCCACCCAAAATCCGGCCGGAACTGCCGGGACCCAGCCGCTGCCGGAGGCCTAGGTGGACCGTTTCCTCATCAGCCTCTCCCTTGGCTATCCGGACCTGCAAAGCGAGCTTTCCCTTGCCCTCTCCCCTATGGGAAAAGAACGGCTGGCACAGGTCGTTCCGGTGATGGAGGGAAAGGAGCTGCTGGCCCTCCAAAGGGAGGTCGTCGGGGTGTTTATGAAGGGCAGCGTGGGGGAATACCTTACAGGGCTTGTCCGGGCCACGCGGGAGCACCCTATGATAGAGCGGGGATGCAGCCCTCGCGGGACCATCGCCCTCGCCCGGATCGCCAGAGCGTCGGCCTGGATGGCGGGCCGGAATTTTGTCACCCCCCAGGATATTCGGGAGCAGTTTCCCTTTGTGGCCTCTCACCGGCTCATTCTTTCTTCTTCCGCCAGAGTGGAAGGGGTCCCGGTCAAGGAGATCGTTGACGAGATAGTAAAGCAGGTCCCTCCGCCCCCTATGGAGGCTGACCGATGAAGCGCGCCCTATTTTGCGCCCTCTTTGCGGCG
>CANRZY010000109.1 GCA_947644625.1 uncultured Pseudoflavonifractor sp. | reverse complement strand
TAGAGTACGGGGATATCAATATCCCCGCTCTAACGCTTATAAAACTGGCCGACTATTTTCATGTTACCACCGATTATCTTCTGGGCCGCAGCGACCGGCGCTGAAATTTTCCGTTGCCAATGGGGACGCGGCATATTATACTGGTATCAATAACGTAAGACGGAGGGACTGTTCTATGAAGGATCATATCAAGCTATTACAGTTGTTGGAAAGCGACTGCACCCTGACCCATGACCAGCTTGCCGCCATGACGGGCCTTTCCGCCCAGGAGGTAAAGGCGGAGGTGAAGCGCCTGGAGGAGGACGGCCTGATCCGGGGCTACCGGGCTGTGGTGGATTGGGACCGCACCGACCGGGAGGCGGTCACCGCCCTCATCGAGGTAAAAGTGACGCCTCAACGGGGGGAGGGCTTTGACCGGGTAGCCGAGCGGATTTACCAGTATGACGAGGTGGAGAGCGTCTACCTCATGTCGGGGGCCTTCGACCTTACCGTTATCATCTCTGGCCGGTCTCTGAAGGAGGTGGCCCACTTTGTAGGGGAGAAGCTGGCCACCATTGAGGATGTGACGGGCACCGCCACCCATTTTATCCTCCATAAGTACAAGGAAAATCACCTGATCTTCGAGAAGCGGGAAGAGCAGCAGGAAAGGTTTGTGTTTGAGTAATGATAGATTACGATAAGATCCTCTGCGACAGGATCAGAAAGGTCCAGCCCTCCGGCATCCGCAAATACTTTGACCTTCTTCAGGGCATGGAGGGGGGCATTTCCCTGGGGATCGGGGAGCCCGACTTTGTGACCCCCTGGCATATCCGGGACGCCGGGATCTACTCCCTGGAAAAGGGCTTTACCAAGTATAGCCCCAACGCGGGCCTTACCGACCTTCGCCAGTCCATCTCCCGGTACATGAAGCGCCGCTTTGACCTGGAGTATGCCGGGGCAGGCCAGGTTCTGGTTACCGTTGGCGGCAGCGAGGGACTGGACCTGGCCTTCCGGTGCCTTCTGGAGCCGGGGGACGAGGTCATTATCCCCACCCCCTCCTTTGTGTGCTACGGTCCCCTGGTGTCCATGCTCCATGGAAAACCTGTGCTGGTGGAGACCAAGGCGGAGAATGAGTTCCGCTTGACGGCGGAGGAGCTGAAGGCCGCCGTTACTCCCCGGACGAGAGCTGTGGTGCTGCCCTTCCCCAATAACCCCACCGGCGGCATTATGGGGAAGGAGGACCTGGAGGCGCTGGCTGACGTGCTTCGGGGCACCGATATCATGGTGATCTCCGACGAGATCTATGCCGAGCTCACCTACGGCCAGCACCATATATCCATGGCGAATATCCCGGACATGTACGAGCGGACCATTGTAATAAACGGCTTTTCCAAGGCCTACTCCATGACCGGCTGGCGCTTGGGCTATGTGTGCGCCCCCAAGCCCCTCATCGCCGCCATGACCAAGCTCCACCAGTACGCTATCATGTGCGCCCCCACCACCAGCCAGTATGCCGCCATAGAGGCCTTGGAGCACGGGGACGGGGACATTGAGGCCATGAAGGAGGAGTACGACGGCCGCCGCCGGTTCCTGGTGGACGGCTTCCGCCGCCTGGGGCTTTCCTGCTTTGAGCCCAAGGGGGCCTTCTACACCTTCCCCTGTATCAGCTCCACCGGCCTTACTTCCGAGGAGTTCTGTGACCGTTTCCTCCAGGCCGAACATGTGGCCGTCATTCCCGGCACCGCCTTTGGCCCCGGTGGAGAGGGCTATGTCCGGGCCTGCTACGCCGCCTCCATGAAGGACCTGGGGGAGGCCCTGGAGCGGCTGGAGCGGTTCCTGAAAACCCTGTAGGACGGGGGCAAGCCCCCGCCGCGCCAACCTTATTAAAATTTTGCTCCCAACAAAAGGAGGAACCCTGATGAACATTGTCTGCCTTGATATGGAGGGGGTCCTGGTCCCGGAGATCTGGATCGCCTTTGCCGAACAAAGCGGGATCCCGGAGCTGAAACGGACCACCAGGGACGAGCCCGACTATGATAAGCTGATGAACTGGCGGTTGGGGATCCTGAAGGAGCACGGCCTGGGCCTGCGGGAGATCCAGGCTGTCATTGCCCGGATCGACCCTCTGCCGGGAGCCAAGGCTTTTCTGGACGAGCTTCGGAGCCTTACCCAGGTCATTATCCTCAGCGACACCTTTGAGCAGTTTGCCAAGCCCCTGATGGAGAAGCTGGACTGGCCCTCCATTTTCTGCAACACCCTGGAGGTGGCCCCTGATGGGGAGATCACCGGGTTCCAAATGCGCTGTGAGAAATCCAAGCTCACCACAGTGAAGGCCCTTCAGTCCTGCGGCTTTGATACCATTGCCGCCGGGGACAGCTACAACGACCTGGGGATGATCCAGGCGAGTAAGGCGGGCTTTCTCTTCAAGAGTACCGACCAGATCAAGGCGGACCACCCGGAGTTGCCTGCCTACGAGGAGTTTGACGACCTGCTGGCCGCCATCAAAAACGTGCTGGATCAAAAAGAGGAGTGAGCGGGATGAACGTGGGCTTTGAAGGGCTGGCCTTCCGCCCTGCCGATATTTTGTTGCCCCAAAACTGCGAATACAGCAAGTGGGCGGTGGTGGCCTGCGACCAGTATACCTCCCAGCCGGAATACTGGTCCCAGGTGGAGCGGTGCGTGGGCTCCGCCCCCTCCGCCCTTCGTCTCATTCTGCCGGAAAGCTGTCTGGACGGCCCCAATGTGGAGACCGATATCCTGGAGATCAATACCACCATGACCCGATATCTCCGCCAGGAGCGGTTCCGGGAGTTTTCCAACGCCCTTGTCTATGTGGAGCGGACTTTGCGGAACGGCAAGGTCCGCCGGGGGCTGGTGGGTGAGGTGGATCTGGAGTGTTACGACTATGAGGCGGGCTCCGAGACCGCCGTCCGGGCCACGGAGGGAACGGTTATGAGCCGGATCCCGCCTAGGGTGGCGGTGCGGAAAAACGCGCCCATTGAGCTTCCCCATGCCATGCTTCTGTGTGACGATCCGCAGAAGACGGTCATTGAGCCTTTGGCGGAGAGAAAGGACAGAATGTCTATCCTTTATGACTTTGACCTGATGGAGGACAGCGGCCATGTGGCGGGGTGGCTGTTGGATAAGGACAGCGTAGATATGGTGGCAAAGGCCCTTCAGGCGCTTTGCGATCCCAAGGCATTCCGGGCCCGGTACGCCCTGGGAGAGGACGGGGGCGTATTCCAGTTTGCCGTGGGAGACGGGAATCACTCCCTTGCCACCGCCAAGGAGTGCTACGAGCGGCAAAAGCGGCTTACCTCGCCGGATAAATGGGAGGAGCTGCCCGCCCGGTACGCCCTTTGCGAATTGGTGGATCTTCACGACCCTTCCCTGGAATTTGAGCCCATTCACCGGGTAGCCTTTCATGTAAAGGGGAAAGAGCTGCTGGAGTCTATGTTGCAAGCCTTTCCCGGTGCATACCTGGGAGAGGGGGAGGGGCATGTCCTGCGCTATGTCTGGGCTGAGGGCGCCGGGGCCGTTACCGTGCCCCATCCCGTCCAGCAGCTTCCTGTAGGGACCCTTCAAAGCTTTTTGGACGAGTATATCCCCGCCCATGGAGGAAGCGTAGATTACATCCACGGAGCCGATGTGGCCGCCCAGCTGGGCCGGGGAAACGGCAATATGGCCTTTTTGCTCTTACCTACGGAGAAGAAGCAGCTGTTTCCCACAGTGCTTCGGGACGGAGTGCTGCCGCGAAAGACCTTTTCCATGGGCCAGGCCCATGACAAACGCTTCTATCTGGAAGCCCGGAAGATCCGCTAAGGAGGGGCTATGGCGTCTATTACAGTGGAGGCCCCCGCTAAGCTGAATCTGACTCTGGATGTGCTGGGGAAGCGGGAGGACGGCTATCACGAAATGAAAATGGTCATGCAGTCGGTCTCCCTGACCGACCGTATTGCCTTGAGCACCAGACCGGGGCAAGGGATCTGCCTTTCCACAAATCTGGGTTTTTTGCCCCTGGATGAGCATAACCTGGCCGCCTTGGGGGCGGTAAAGCTTCGTCAGGCCACAGGTGTGGACTGGGGAGAGCTGACCATAGAGCTGGGGAAGCGGGAGGATGGCTATCACGAAATGAAAATGGTCATGCAGTCGGTTTCTTTGACCGACCGTATTGCCTTGAGCACCAGACCGGGGCAAGGGATCTGCCTTTCCAC
>CANRZY010000108.1 GCA_947644625.1 uncultured Pseudoflavonifractor sp. | reverse complement strand
GTGTGGCCCAGATCGTGGCCCAGGGCGGCGGCCTCTGTCAGATCCTCGTTGAGGCCCAGGCCCCTGGCGATGGTCCGGGCCACCCGGACCACCTCCAACGTGTGGGTCATTCTTGTCCGGTAGTGGTCCCCCTGGGGCTGTAAAAATACTTGGGTCTTATGCTTGAGGCGGCGAAAAGCCTTGGAGTGGACGATCCGGTCCGTATCCCGCTGAAAGCAGGTCCGCACAGGGCAGGGCTCCTCCGGGCGTTGACGGCCCCGGCTCTCCGATGCAAGACAGGCCAAAGGCGAAAGATCCTTCTCCTCCCGGCGCTCCAGCTCTTCCCGAATGGTCATGCCGCTTCCCTCCTGTTTTGTCCCTCTATATGTTTTATACGCCATAAAAATCAAAAATCCTCTTTTTAAGAGAAAAATTTTTTTATTTTTTTTCTTCTCTGGGGACCGCCTTCCACTGCTCTCCGGTGACCCGGAGGTCCATCCCACCGGCGGAAAGCTCCCCCAACCGCTGGGCAAAGCGTTCCTCCGTCCCCTGGGGCAGAAGGGCCCGGAAGGTGATCTGGGATGAGAAGATGTGATCCCCCTCCACCCCCTTCAGGGGGGGAAGCTCCTGCTTCAGCCGCTCAAAAAGAGGGTAAGGACAATCGGTCTCCACCGCCGTCCAGGGCCGGACCACCGAGACTCCGGCGGCGTCCAGGGCATCCTTGGCGCTGCGGCCATAGGCGCGGGTAAGTCCCCCCGCCCCCAGCAGAACGCCGCCGAAATACCGGGTCACCACGCAGCAAACGTTTTCGATAGCCTCCTTCTGAAACACTCCCAGCATAGGCTGGCCCGCCGTTCCCTGGGGTTCCCCGTCGTCGGAGTAGCGCACCACACCTCCCCGGCGGAGGATATAGCACCAGCAATTGTGGCGGGCGTCATGGTAGCGCTTCTTCATGGCTTCCACACACCCCCTGGCCTCCTCCTCCGTGGTCACCGGCCAGACGTGGCCGATAAACCGGGACCGTTTTTCGGTAAACTCCGTCTCCGAGGGCCCGGTGGGGATATAGTATTCACTCATAGGGCCTGCCACTCCTCTTTTGTCAGGGCATAGTGGAGCTCGGTACGCTCCTCCCCCATCAACTCTACCCAGGCCTTTTCCGTAAAGCGGTAGAGAAATCCGCACTTCTCCACCACCCGGCGGGACTTATGGTTAAAATCATAGTGTCCGCACCAGATGGTTTGAAGGCCCAGCTCCTCAAAGCCATAACACAGAAGCTCCCGCACCGCCTCCGGGATCAGCCCCCGCCCCCAAAAGTCAGGGTTCAGGGCATAGCCGATCTCATCGTCAGGCCCAGGAAGCATGGTCTGGTGGCGATCCACAAAGCCCGCCGAGCCGACGACCTTCCCCGTGGGCTTGTCCACCACGGCGAAGGTGTTGGGGGCGGAAAAGACGCCGGCAATGATCTCCCGGCTCTCCTCCAGGCTCTTATGAGGAGGCCAGCCGGCGGCGGGACCCACCCTGGGGTCTTTGGCGTATTCGTATAGATCGGAAGCGTCAGCCTCCGTAAAAGGGCGCAGAATCAGCCGCTGGGTCTCCAAAGTCATAAACAGGCCCTCCTTTTAAGTGATGCCACATTAAGGCGCTCCGGGGTCGTCGCGTCCCACGGCATTCTTTTTTGCATTTCTCCAGACCGATGCGGGATCCGCCGGGTGGTCCTACCGAAACCAGTTCAAGAATCGGTACGGCCCACCAGATAATCGATGGTCACACCGAAAAAGTCCGCCATACGCCAGAGCACAGAGGCATTGGGCTCCCGCTTTCCATACTCATAACGGCAATACGCACTCATGGAAATATCCAATTCCTTCGCCGCATCCTCCTGCCTGAGTCCCTTATCCAACCGCAGCATTTTCATTCTTTCCGCTAATTTCATTCCACTTCCCCCTTGACAATTCCGTTTGGACAAATTATAATAGAATTATTCCATTCGGACTAACGAGGTGTTCTTATGAATGACCCTGCTTCCATCCTGTTTTCCTATGCCATAGAGCAAAACATTTTTCCTAAGTACATAGACGGCTATGCCCGTTTTCTGTCCAAGCGAAAAGCCAACTCCGCCGTCTATGACCGTATCCGCACCCTGCTGAACGAATCGGCCCAAAAGGAACTGGACGTCCTGATCGATGAGGAAAACCATCTGGACGCCATTCATCTGGAGGCCGCCTTCACCTCCGGCCTTGCCCTCGGCCTCCGGCTTCTCCGCCTGGTTTAATCCTCCCAGAACTCCTTCTCCGGTTTCCACCCTTCGGTGACATAGTCCCTCACCCGTCCCAGAGCCTTGGGCGGGCAGACGGCATCTACCTGAATGGTCTCTCCGTACTCCACCTTCTCCACCTTAGCCTCCCGGTAGAGCATATCCACAAGCCCCCCCTGGTCATAGGGGATGGCCAGCCGGACCCGCACCGTCCCTTTGTCCAGGCGGGAGCGGAGCTTGTCCAGCAGAAGGGGGATCCCCTCCCCCGTCCGGGCCGAGAGGGCCACGCAATCCTCCCCATGGGGCAGGATCTCCCCCTCCAGCAGATCGCATTTGTTGAACACATCCAGTCTGGGCGTACCGCTGGCGTTCAGCTCCGTAATGAGCCGCTCCACCACCTGGGCCTGCTCCTTCCACAGGGGATCGGAAACGTCAATCACGTGGAGCAGCATGTCGGCGTACTCCAATTCCTCCAGAGTAGCCTTAAAGGCTTCTACCAAATGATGGGGCAGCTTGGAGATAAATCCCACCGTGTCGGAGATCAGCACCGTGCAGGTATCGGACAATTCCAGGGTCCGGGTGGTGGTATCCAGGGTGTCGAAAAGCCTGTTGTTGGCGGGAATCCCTGCCCCCGTCAGATAATTGAGCAAGGTGGATTTCCCCGCGTTGGTATAGCCCACGATGGCCACCACCGGGATCTCATTCTTTTCCCGGCGGGAGCGTTGGGTAGCCCGGATCCTCCGGACCTCCTTCAGCTCCTCCTCCAGCTTGGCGATCTTCTTTCGGATGAGCCGCCGGTCGGTCTCCAACTGGGTTTCACCGGGACCCCGTGTACCGATGGCTCCCTCCTGCCGCTCCAGGTGCTTCCACATGCTGGTGAGCCGGGGCAGCAGATATTTATACTGGGCCAGCTCCACCTGCAAGCGGCCCTCGCTGGTCCGGGCCCGCTGGGCAAAGATGTCCAGAATGAGGGCGGAGCGGTCCAGCACCTGGACCGACAGCATCTCGGTCAGCACCCGCTGCTGGGAGGGGGAAAGGTCGTTGTCAAAGACCACCAGGTCAGCTCCCGCAGCCTCACAGAGCTGTTTCAGCTCCTCCACCTTCCCCTCCCCCAAAAAGGTCCTGGGATCGGGGGTGGCCTTATTCTGAAGGATGATCCCCACCGAGGAGCCCCCGGCGGTCTCCAAAAGGGCCTCCAGCTCCTCCAGAGACTCCTCGGTGGCGTTCTGCTCCCGGCTGAGGACGGGAGAATTGAGCCCCGCCAGCACCGCCCGGTTTATTTTTTGTCCGTCAAAGGTTTTATCGAACATAGTACCTCCGCTTTCGACCCAGATGGGTTTTCCGTTCCATAGGGGACGTTTTCATCCGCCTGTCGGACCGCCGGGAACGGCGGTCCCTATTTTTCGAGTATCGCCACGATCTCGCCCACATACATCCGGTGATAGTCCTTCCCCGGATAATTCTTTTCCTCCACAGCGGGATCCACAAAGCACTGCCCCGTCATGTCCTGCTCATAGAGCTTCCGGCAGATAAAGGTCAGCTCCCCCTGGGCAAAATAGGGGGCCTTCTCATCGGTCATAACCGTCAGGCCGCATTCCTTTCCCTTATCCATATCTCTCCCGCTCTTGGAGCCGCAGAGCGCCATTACATCGTGGAGCTCCTCGGGAAGAAATGCAAGGGAAAAATACTGTTCAGCATCCATCAGCCCTTTGGTATACCGCTGGGGACGGACGTAGACAGTGACCACCGGCAGGTTCCACAGCCGGCCGATCCCGCCCCAACTGACGGTCATGGGATTGCATCCCTCACCGTCCGCCGCAGTGAGCAGGGCCCAGCGCTGCTCCAGCAGCTGGGGCAAGTTCATATTCAGGTCCTTCAGCGCAACTTTTTTCATCAAGATCGCCTCCGTCTATAGGATACGCAAAAAGGGCCCGTACCGAGACCGGCACGGGCCCATATTTTGTTTTTCCCGCAGATCACTTAAGACCAAACTTCCTGTTGAAGCGGCTGACACGTCCGCCGGTGTCCACCATCTTCTGCTTGCCGGTGAAGAAGGGGTGACACTTGGAGCAGA
>CANRZY010000107.1 GCA_947644625.1 uncultured Pseudoflavonifractor sp. | reverse complement strand
GCTCCCACCTGGGCAAGCTGGGCCGCGTGCCCGGCCTCCTCCGCCCCAGCCTGGGCGGCTTCCGCCTTCCTGCGGGCCTCCTCCGCGCCCAGCCGGGCCGCCTCGCTTCTCTCCGTGGCGGCCTGGGAAATGGCTTGGGCCGCCTTGGCCTCCCCGGCGGCTGTCCCGGCCTCTTCCGCGCTCCCGGCGGCGGCCTGGGCGGACCTCTCCGCCGCCTGGGCCTGGGCCTCCGCCTCCGTCTTTGCCGCCTGAGCGGCCTCCTGGGCCCTCTGGGCCGCCTCCTTGGCGTCCGCAGCCTCCGCCGCTCCCACAATGTCCTTCTTTATGGCCTCGATCTGCCCCTGAAGCTGCTGGGACAGGGTGGGCGTCACGCTCCCGTCCTCCACCGGGGCATAGTCCGCAGGCAGGATCTTATAATAGGCGTTGGCCGTCATTACGGCCCCCTCTACCCTCGTTCCATCCTCCGCCACGGCGTACCCCTGGACCACCACCCCCATCTGCCCGGCTACAGCCTTGGCCTTGGCCGGAATGGGTACGTTATAAATTAGGATCTCCTCGTAGGGGCGGATATCATCCGCCCGCTGCCCTTGTCCCATTGGGGGGCACAACGCCACACTCCCTTCGCCCGTGCGGTCCTCTCCCCCGCCCGTCATTGCGAGGGCCGAAGGCCCGCGGCAATCCGTCCTCTTTGGTACCATGACCCTTTCCATCATATCGGTGGTCAAGATCACCGTCACCGGGTTCTCCTTCAGGGCGTCCCGGAAGGTGACGTACTTCACCAGCCCCTCCCACCGGGGCCCGAACTCCAACTGGAGTACCGCGTCTCCCCCGCTCCCCGCAGCCCCCGCAACCACCCCCGCGCCCTCCACGTACTCCTCCCGCACCCGGCACGGTATGATCTTTTTGTTCATCCTCTCACTCCTTTACGCTATCCAGTCCACTAAACTCCGTGCTTTAAAAAAACAGCCTTTCAGGAAAGCTACCCACTCAGACACGGAGAGACGGTTCTTTTGTGTTCGCTCCTGCACAGAAGAACCGTCCCCCTGTGCTCTGTTTTCTTCCTTGCTATTGCACTCTTCTCGTGATATACTTCTATTAAGGTGCTGCTGATGAGACACCGGTTGTGTTGGGTACTTATCCCGGCCCTCCATCGTCCAAGGCAGTGCCTTTTTTTATTCCCCAGTTATAAATTTGACTATCCATTTTCCCGTCTACACTAGGTACCATATCCCTCACCGCGATCCTCACTCCCACCACATCATCCCCGATCTGTACCGGGGTATAGAAATAGTTCCAGCGGTATACGTTGGGATCTCCATCGTAGTCCGGCGTACTGTAGAGATACTGGGCATTTTTGAAGATCTCTCCGCTCTCATACAGCATAGACGCTTTATCCTGGGTGACCTTTTCCAGCACCTCCCGGATCCCGGTGTCATAAAGCCTCGCTTCCAACACCTTCCCCTTAACGTCAAACTCAATATCTGTGTCCTTAAAGCCGCCTAGAAAGCTCCGCAGAGAATTTTTCAGTTCTGTCATTTTTTGCCGTAAAATCGGGAGCCGCTCCACTTTCTTCATCCCTCTCAGATCCGGGTACGATTGCGTTACCTTCTCTTTTGTTCCCTGACTTATCTGCACGACCCATCCAGCGTCTACCATTTCCCGGTGAACATCTTGGGTGATTTTTGCCTGGGTCACAGTGTCCCCATATTCCACATTGGTCCAGATCGGCGCTGAAGGATCGGTAAACTCCGTCATGGTGATCCTGGGCTTTCCCGCCTCCCCCATGGAGGCGGCTTTTTCTTTATGTACCACGTTCTCCACAGCCTGCCGGACTGCCGCCCGTCGCTGCTCCTGGGTCATGCCCTTCGTCAGCTTCAGTCCGCCCTTCCGGGTCAGAAAATCCACCGTGGTCCGCTCCAGCAGCATCTTGTCCGCCGTGGCGTCGCTTACAAGGGAGGTCAGACCCTGCCCGACCTTATTTACCACCTTACTCCCGCCTCCGGCCATGACCGCCGCGATCACTCCCGTGATCCCATTCTCCACGATCTGGTCCAGCTCATATTCCGGCCTTGTTCCTGTGATGGCCCACTCTGCTAGGGGATTCAGCACGTCGCTGACCATCTCCTCCAGTCCCTCGGCTACTTTTTCCACCGGGGCGGAGGACAGAAATTCCATAACCTTGGGGTTCTTCACCAGCTTTCCCACCATTCGGTTTATGAGCCCCGCGTCGGTATCATAGACCGGGTTTCCGCCAAACAGCCTTTCAGTGAAATATTCCGTAGCCGCGTTGGTAAGCCCCAAAAGCAATTGTTGGTTCTCATCGTATCCCTTTGCCCTGGCCTCCTGGACCCCGCCGCCGAAGGCGCGGATCACCATGGGAAGCATAGAGCTTCCCCCTGTCGCCAGGGCAATGGCAGCGTCTCCTCCCATCTGGGCCACTGCCGCCCCGGCGTTTATCAGCATTTTCCCCATGGGGTCAAGGCCCTCCTGGGCCCTGGCAATATCCTGGGCTGCGCTTTCCGATGCCCTATCTGAAAACGCTTGGGCTGTATCTACCAGTTTTTTCTCCAGAGGAATGGTCGCCAGCTTTAGCAAGGGCCCTGGAATGGGAGCACCTGTCGAGCCTGAAAAGTGATTTATGATCTGATCCAGTCCCATCACATCCACTGCGGAAGCCCCTGCCTGTGCCATACTCCCCGCGTATTCCTTTCCAGCCCCGGAGAGGGTAAGTCCCAAGCGCTCCCCCACGGAGGGAAAAGGCAAAGCGGCATGGGCCTGTCCCACCTCCCGGAGCCGCCCTTCCCTTTCCCGCTCCTCCTCGCTCTTTATCACTCCCGCTGAAGCGGCATAGGAGGACGCCACAGGGGAAGGTCCGGGAGGGTTTTTGCTTCCGGCAGACGCAGCATAGGAGGGCATGGTATCCTGCCCCAGAGCCCTGCGGGCTTCTTCATACCTGGATCCCTCCTCCGCCGCCTGCGTTGAAACGGCGGAGGAGGGCAGCCTTGTCAGCTCGTCCCGCTGGCTTTTCAGGAGCCCCTTCCAATGGCGAAGCTGCCGTATCCGCTGGGCTTCCTCTGAACTGGGGAAGGCCTCCTTTGTATTGGAAGAGGCCTTTTTGATCAGCCGATCCACCTCATCGATCTCCTCGTCGAAAACAGAATACTCCCGTTCCGAGTTTGGATACTCTGGCTCCTGGGCTGCCGCCGCGTAGGTGGAGGCAGGCTGGGGATGGTATTCCTCCTCAGGAGAGGATGGGGTGGGGGGCGGACCGCCGGGGACGGCGGTCCCTACGCTGCTTTTCAGGGCCCTTTTATTCTTGTCCCATGGGTCCCTTTTCCAGTCCGCGCCCATGGCGCTGGTTTGTTTTATCATGCTTTGCCCCCGTTATCTCAGGGACTTTTCAAATCCCCAGCTTGTCCGCCTGGGCCCTGTAGCCGGCGCTTTCCCGGTCCATCAGCTTGGCGGTGGCGGCGTCCTGGTCCATGGACTGCTCCAGCACGTCGGCCACGCACTTGGGCACCTGCACGCTCTCCCCCCGCTTGATCTGGAAGCTCCTGCCGTTGATGGCCACAAACACGTCGTCTTTGTAACGCTCATTGTCCTTAAACAGCCGGATGGTGACCATCTCTTCCCCCTCCAGCTTTCCCATACCATTCTCATTTTCCTTGACAGTCTTGCTCATGCTCTTTTCCTCCTGTTTTTATAATTATTTATGATCTTTTTTGATAGGGCGTCCCCTCCCCCAGAGCTTTTCTCCGGGGGAGGAAACACAGGTACCGGACAAAACGCCTCTTTAGGCGGTAAAGGTGCTGGTGGTCTCCACCCGGACCATATAGGCCTCCACCAGCCGCTCGGCCACCTTGGTGGCCTTCCAGCCGGCGGTGGCGCGCTGATCCAGGGGATCGGAGGTACCGGCGGAGCCCAGCTGCTTGATAATGTGCTGGAGTCCGCCGTTGGTAATCTCGGTGACGCCGTAGGCGTCGGCGCCCAGGATCAGGGTGGAGTACACATCCCGGCCTCCGGCGCCCGCTCCGGTAAACACCTTGGCCTCGCTGGTCTCCACGAACCGCACGCCCTCGATCCTGCCGATCTCCCCCGCGTAGATCCCCTCAGGATCGGCGTAGGTCTTCACATTGACCCACTTGGGATCGCTCATCAGGTCGTAGGAAACGTCGGGATGGATGATGCCCACATAGCTGCCGTTGATCCGGGGAGCGTTCATTACCTTCAGGAACCGCACCGCCTTGCGTACCGCGTCCACAGTGAGGTAATGATTCTTGTCAGGGTCGGCGTCGCCGCCCACCAGGGCGGCGCGGCTGG
>CANRZY010000106.1 GCA_947644625.1 uncultured Pseudoflavonifractor sp. | reverse complement strand
ACCTGAGAAGCGGTGGCGGTATGGATATCCTCCCCGCTCAAAAAGGCCCGTTGCATGGCTTTATCCCCGGCAATATGGGCCAAAAGCCGAAGCTCGATTTGAGAGTAATCAGCGTCCACCAGCATATTTCCCGGCCCCGCTACAAACATATAGCGCAGCTTGGCCCCCAGCTCCGTCCGCACCGGGATATTCTGCAAATTAGGCTCGGTGGAGCTGAGACGCCCGGTAGCGGTAACGGTATTCTGAAAAGAGGTTCGGATCCGGCCATCCGCCCCGACCACCTTGCCCAGTCCATCTACATAGGTAGATTTCAGTTTGGCATACTGCCGATACTCTAAGATTCGATCAATGATATCGTGCTGCCCCCGGAGCTTTTCCAAGACCTCCGCGTTGGTGGAATACCCTGTTTTGGTCTTCTTTACCGGAGGAAGTCCCAAATTGTCAAAGAGAATATGTCCCAACTGCTGGGTAGAGTTGATGTTGAACGTCTCCCCCGCCAGCCTATATATCTCCGCCTCTTCCTTTTCCAGCCGCTCATCCAGCATGTTCCCAAATTCCGCCAGCGCCCTCCGGTCCACCAGCACTCCGGTGCGCTCCATCTCCGCCAGCACCGGACATAGGGGAAGCTCGATCTCATAGTACACCTTATCCAACCCCAGCTCCCGCAAACGGGCGTCCATCTCCTCCCAAAGGGTACAGGCCAGCATACAGTGGGCCTCCAGCGCCCGCTCCGCCCCTTTCCGGTCGGCTAGAGGCGCAAAGGCATCCTGGGCCGTATAGTCCTTTGCCTTGGGATACTCCTGATGAAACCGGGCCATCCCCAGCTTATCCAGCTCATAGCTGCCGTCAGTGGGCGCCAAAAGGTAGGCGGCCAATTCGGTATCAAAGCAAAAGCCTTCTGTGGAAAGGCCCTCGCCCAAGAGAGCATTCATCAAATATTTTACCCCATGAGAGATCTTTTTTACCCTGGGGGCAAACAGCGCCTTTAGAAAGGCGTTAAAGCCCTCCAGCTTATCCGGGTAAAAAAGGGCAATATGAAGCTGATTTTCCTCCACCCGGCAGCCCGCCGCCACCGCGGCAAAGTCGGGGACGGCTATCACGCCGACCCAGGAAGCCTTTTCATAACGCTCCAACAGTTCCTTTGCCCGTTGGTCGTTATCCACGATCTCTGAAATCACAGTTTCTGTAAAGGCTTTCCCCTTCTCAGAGGCTTCTCCTGTTCCATGCAGTCCCAGACGGTCGATCAGCTTAGAAAATTCCAGCCGGAGACAAAGAGCGTAAAGCTCCTCCTCCTTTACTGGCCTCCGAAGAGCGTCCTCCGGTTTAAAGTCAATGGGCGCGTCCCGGTGGATGGTAGCCAGGCCATAAGACATTCTGGCGTCGGCCTCCCCCTCCTCCAGCTTCTTAATGACGCCGGGCTTGGCGGGAGTTTCAGGGGCCTGGCAGATATCCGGCATATGGTCGTAGAGGTGGTCGATAGACCCGTAGAGCTGGATCAGACCCATGGCGGTCTTCTCTCCGATCCCTTTGACGCCGGGGATATTATCGCTGCTATCTCCCATAAGTGCCTTCAAATCAATGATGTGGATGGGCTCAAAGCCGTACTCCTCCCGGAAGGCTCCCGGAGTCATATCCCGGGTGGTAGTTTGGCCCATACGGGTGGTGACCAGCTTCACCGTCACATGGTCGTCCACCAGCTGAAGGGAGTCCTTATCTCCCGTCACCACCACAGTCTCCCATCCCGCCTCCCGGTCCAGTCGGGAGATGGTGCCGATGAGATCATCCGCCTCCCAGCCCGAAAGCTCATAGCGGGGAATATTCATGGCGTCCAGGACCTCCCGGATGATAGGCAACTGGGCCGCCAGGTCCTCAGGCATAGGCTTGCGTTGAGCCTTATAGCCTTCATAGGACAGATGGCGAAAGGTTGGAGCCTTTACATCAAAGGTGACGCAAAGTCCTTCCGGCTTTTCCTCCTCCACCAGCTTCAAAAGAATATTGAGAAAGCCAAACACCGCATTGGTAGGGGTGCCGTCCCGGGTAGACAGGGGCCGGACTCCGTAAAAGGCCCGGTTCAGGATAGAGTTACCGTCAATGACCATCAGCTTCATGGAGATACCTCCCAGGAGGGAAACATAAAATTTCAAAATACAGTATACCATTTTTCCCCAACAAGGGCAAGAAAAACCGCCCCGTTTAGGGGCGGTCTTTCCGATATCCGAATTTACTTCTCCGTAACGGGGCTGATGGCAATGGCTCCGCTTTCGTCTGTGACGATATTGTAGACACCCATCCGGTCGGCTTCCGTTCCTACCGACGTGTCCGTCCCCTCCGTGTCCACAGAGACGGTATAATCGTCATAGCTAATATCGCCCTCGGTGGCGACCTTATAGATCGCCCCACTTTGAGATTCGGCTTCCCCGACGGAATAGGTCACCGTCATTCCATCATCGCCGTAAGTGGTGACGACGGCCGCTCCGTCCTCATCTACCGCCACCTGGAAACCGTCCCCCTCGTAGAGATACTCCCCCTTCTGAACCAGGGCGTCAGTAACGTCTACCTCGTCCTCATTTACCACCAGGATCCTGCGGCCTTCCCGTTCCTCCACTGACACAGTGGGCAGAGAAAGCCCCAGCGCCGGATCGTCCTTGATGGCAATGGTGATAAACATAGTGGTAAAGAACTCCTTGATTGCAGGGATCTCGGCAGCGCTGGCTGTGATCCCCAAAGCAGCCGCCAGTGCGGCAGCCACTAATGCCACCCGCGCAGGGCGGTGGACCGGCTTTTTCTGATTTTCTGTCATAGTGACCATCTCCTTGATTTTTTCCTCATCCAGGCAAAGCCTGTCACAGTCGTTACAATACAATTTTGGGTCGAACACAGGCGGTTCCCTCCTTTGTTTCCTCACACAGGATACGTTTCAGCTTTTCCCTGGCCCGCTGGAGCCGGGTCTGTACCGTGGATGGATTGGTCCTCAGAGCGGCGGAAATCTCCTGAATAGAGCAGTCTTCGTAATAATAGAGATATATGGGCAAACGGTATTTGGCCTCCAGGGCCATCACCGCCTCCAGTACCCCCGGCTCCTCCGGCTCCTCCGCTGCGGCGTCCCAGTCCTCCAGCGGCACCATTCTCTTCCGCCAGGGGGAACGAAGGACCTTTCGACTCTCATTGACCGTTACCCGAAGAAGCCAGTGCTTCATATGCTCCGCACTCTGAAACTCCCCAGTATACTGACAAAGGCGAAGCAATACCGTTTGGGTCACATCCTCCGCTTCCTGCCGGTCTTTTAGGGCATGGCAGGCCACGCGGAAAATGGTATTGGTATAGCCGCGGGCCGCCTGCTCAAATGCTTCATCCGTCATGGGAACCCCCCTTTCCTGGGTCTTGGAAAGCGCTTTCACTGAGAATACCCAGCAAAGGGCCAAAAAATCTCATAAGGCAAAAATTTTAAAAAACAGGCCGCCGTTCCGGCGGCCCAAACGTCCCTTCAGGTCCCATCCGGCCTGCGGCTCAGAGG
Organism: uncultured Pseudoflavonifractor sp.; assembly: GCA_947644625.1. Lineage (GTDB taxonomy): Bacteria > Bacillota > Clostridia > Oscillospirales > Oscillospiraceae > Vermiculatibacterium. The sequence continues at coordinate 872 of CANRZY010000106.1, read as the reverse complement.
GAGATACACTGTCAGAAGCATGGTGATAAAACAGGCTAGTCCGCCCAGCACATTGGAGATGGGCTCGGCCCAAAAAACCCCGTTTACCCCCCAGCCCAGGGCGGGAAGCAAAACGGTAAGGGGGGCCACAATGACAGCCTTACGAAGCAGGGAAAAAAACACCGCGCTCCTGGAGCGGTTGAGACCTACAAACACCGACTGTCCAATAAACTGGAAGGCCATACAGAAAAAGGCGGCAAAATAAACGCGGAAGGCCGGAACACCGGCAGCCAAAAGCTCTGGATCGCTGTTAAAAATACGGATAAACACTTGGGGAACGGCCATAACCAGCGCCCAGGCCCCCACAGAATAGGCCATAGTCACCGCTGTTGTAAACCGGATCCCCTCCCGGACCCGCTTATAAAGTCCCGCCCCATAATTGTATCCCAGCACCGGCTGACAGCCGTTGGTGACGCCGCTGACGGGCATGGTAATGACCTCCCGCACCGAGTTGATCACCGTCATAACCGTCACATAAAGTTCCCCGCCTGTTCGTTGGAGGGTGGCGTTACACAGAACCTGGACCAGGGAGTTGGTAAGGGCCATGACAAAGCCGGAGCTACCCAAAGACAGGATCCGCCAGACCCGTGCGCCCCGCACGGAAAGGCTCCCCCGCCGAAGCCGGAGAATAGCCTGAGGTCCCGTAAGAAAACGCAGCACCCACAGAGCCGAACAGCCCTGGGAAATCACCGTTGCCAGGGCCGCCCCCCGGACCCCCATATGGAAAAGAAAGATAAACACAGGGTCCAGGACCAGATTCACCACCGCTCCCAGCGCCACCGTCCTCATTCCAATGCGCCCACAGCCCTGGGCGTTGATAAAGGGGTTCAGAC
>CANRZY010000105.1 GCA_947644625.1 uncultured Pseudoflavonifractor sp. | reverse complement strand
ATTTGATCCAGGCGGCCCTTTTGGCAAACGCCGCGGTCTACTATCGAGCGGAGCAGGACATTGCGTGCCGGGGCATGGGCACCACCATGGTGGCGGTCATCCTTTCCGAACGGAAAGCGCACATCCTCAACATTGGAGACAGCCGAGCCTATCTGCTGGGGGAGGACGGAGTACAAAAGGTGACCCGGGACCATTCGGTGGTGGAGGATCTGGTCCATCGGGGGGAGCTTACTCCGGAGGAGGCCAGAAGCCATCCCCAGAAAAACCTGATCACTCGCGCCCTGGGGGCCGAGCCAGAGGCCAGGACAGACCTCTATGATCTGGAGCTGAAAGTGGGGGAGTTCCTGCTTCTGTGCAGCGATGGGCTTTCCAATACGCTGACCGATCAGGAGCTTTTGTATGAGGTCCTGTATGGAGAGGCGCCTGAAAGCTGCTGCCAGCGGATGCTGGAGATTGCCCTATCCCGCGGAGCGCCGGACAACGTGACCGCAGTTTTGATTCAATTGGTATAAGGGAGGGAATGAACTATGGATCAATACATAGGGAAATTCCTTGGAAATCGATATGAAATATTGGAGCGGATCGGTTCCGGTGGAATGGCCATGGTATATAAGGCCAAATGCCACCGGCTGAACCGCTATGTGGCCATTAAGATCCTGAAGGACGATCTGGCCCATGACGAGGAGTTCCGCCGTCGGTTTCGGGAGGAATCCCAGGCCGTCGCCATGCTGTCTCACCCCAATATCGTTTCCATTTACGATGTGTCCCGTTCCGAGGATGGATCGGAGCCCGATTATATTGTCATGGAGCTGATCGAGGGGATCACGTTGAAGCAGTTGATGCTGAAGCGGGGCGGTAAGCTGGAGTGGAAGGAAGCCCTTCACTATATCATCCAGATCATGAAGGGACTCTCCCACGCCCACAGCCGGGGGATCATCCACCGGGATATCAAGCCTCATAATATTATGATCCTTCAGGACAGCAGCGTAAAGGTAGCCGACTTTGGGATCGCCCGGCTTATGTCCTCGGCCCAGAACACCATGACCCAGGAGGCGCTGGGGTCGGTCCATTATATTTCTCCGGAGCAGGCGCGGGGAAGCCGGGTGGACGCCAGGACGGATATCTATTCTGCCGGTGTTGTTCTTTACGAGATGCTGACAGGTCGGTTGCCCTATGAGGGCGATTCCCCGGTGGCGGTGGCCATCCAGCATATCAATTCCATCCCCCTCTCGCCCAGAGAGCTGGATCCCTCCATACCGGAGGCTATGGAGGCCATTACGGTGAAAGCCATGGCCTCCTCTGTGGAAAAGCGGTTCCCCTCAGCGGACGCTATGCTGGAGGATCTGGAAAAGGTCCGCAAGAATCCCAGCATCAAGTTTGACTACATTCCCAATGAACTGCAGCTGGAGGTGGAGGATGAGCCTACCCAGCCGATCCGGACTGTTCCTTCTCAGCAGGCTCCCGTACGTCCGGTCCATTCGGAGCGGCGGAAGGAGCCCCCAAAGAGCGGGAAGGAGGGAAAGGTAGAACGGCCTGTCCGAAAGAAAAGGTCTGAGCCAGAGCCGGAGGATCCCAACGATTATGACGAAGGCGGCGGGGTCGGAATGCTGGTGGCGGTAGTGGTGGTAGTCCTGTGTCTGGTGGGCGTGGGCGCCTTTCTCTGGACCAATGTTTTCAGCGGTATGATGGATCCGGGAGAGGTGTATACGGTGCCCAGTGTGGTGGGCTATACCCTGGAGGAGGCCCAGTCCCTTCCTGAAGTAGTGGATAACGGCTTTACCGTGGTGGAGGGCCGCTACGTGACGGATGATACGGTAGAACCCGGAAAGATCGTCAACCAAAGCCCCAAAGCGGAGGATGTGGTAAAAGCCGGAGGACAGACCATTACAGTGGAGATCAGCACCGGCAATGAAGGGCTTCTTATGCCCAGCGTCTATAATCTGGATCAGCGGGTAGCGGAACCCCGGCTGAAGGCGCTGGGACTGACTGCTAAAGTGGAGTATGATTATTCCGAGGATATTACCAAGGGCAATGTGATGTCTCAGACTCCGGAGGAGAACACGCAGGTGGAACGGGGACAGGAGGTCACCATCGTGGTGAGCCTGGGGCGGAAGCTACAGGAAATGACCATGATCTCGGTGATGAACATGACCCAGGAGGAGGCCACCAACGCCCTTGTGGGGATGGGGCTGCGGGTAGGGAAAGTAACGCCGGTCCCCAGTGAGGAGTATGAAGAGGGAAAGGTTTGCGCCCAGAGCGTTCAGGTCAATAACATTGTGATGGAGGAAACGGTCATTGACCTGGAGGTAAGCACCGGGATCGTGACAGTGCAGCCGCCCGAAATGACGGATTCCCCCCGGCCGGACGAGACTGCGGAGCCTTCCTTCACACCGGAGCCTACGCCAACGGCGGCCCAAACCAGCCGGAAGGACGTGACGGTGGACCTTCCCAATGACCGGGAGACGGTAACGGTCCGGGTAAGTGTGGGTGGTACGGATCAGGTCCATGACCAGGTGGTGGAGACCCGGATGCGTATGGCCCGGTTCACTGTGGAGGCAAGCGGCGTTCAGGAGATCGTGGTCTATCTGGACGGCGCTCCCGTAAAGAGCTATATGGAGGACTTCGGGAGCTGATGGAGGGGATCATTTTCAAAGCCCTTTCCGGGTTTTACTATGTAGACTGCGGCGGGCAGAGCGTGACATGCCGGGCGCGGGGTAAATTCCGCCACGAAAGGGTATCCCCGCTGGTAGGAGACCGGGTGGCGATCACAGTTCAGCCGGACGGAACAGGGACCGTAGACGCGATCCTGCCGCGGAAAAATCAGTTTTGGCGTCCGGCGGTGGCCAACATCGACTATCTGGTGGTTGTGGCCTCAGGGGCTACGCCTGTTACCGATCCCTTTTTGATCGACCGGGTGGTGGCGGTGGCCGAGCGTCAGGGCTGTGAAAGCGTGATCTGCTTTAACAAATGGGACATGGAGCAGCCGTGGGACCTATACGAGGTATACCGCCGCGCGGGTTTTCCAACCCTGCGTGTCAGTGCGGAAACGGGGGAGGGGCTGGAAGAGCTCTCTGCCTTAATCGCTGGAAGGGTATGCGCCTTTACAGGGAATTCGGGAGTAGGAAAATCCAGCATCCTCAACGCGCTGGCCCCGGACATTGAGCTTCCGGTGGGGCAGGTCAGCGAAAAGCTGGGCCGAGGTCGGCATACTACCCGCCACGTGGAGCTGTTTCCTCTGGGGAATGGTACGATGGCGGCGGACACACCGGGCTTTGCATCCTTTGAAGAGGAGGGGGCGGGGTGTCCGCCGGAGCAGCTGCAATATGCCTTTCGGGAATTCAAGCCTTACTTGGGCAAATGCCGCTTTCTGGACTGTGCCCACGGAACGGAGAAGGGCTGCGCCGTTCTGGAGGCCCTGGCCCAGAGAGAGATCGCCCAAAGCCGGCATGACAGCTATGTCCGCTTGTATGCTCAGGCAAAAGAGATCCCCGAATGGCAAAGAGTAAAAGGAAAATGATCCTGAATACGCCCTTTCCGCACCAAGGGCCGCCTTCTTTCGTATACTGGGATATCCAGATACGGAGGGAGGCGGTTTTTTATGCTGTCGGAAGAGTGGAAACGGGATCTGGCCCTGGCGGCGGCCTGTACCGGAGGCCTGGCGGTGCTGCTGGCGCCTGCCAGCGTCGTGACCCTGGGACTGGGGATCGTACTGGGCTATAAGGGGCAGGACCGTATCAGGGAACTGCTGAAAGGAGGGGAGCGGCAGTGAAGATCGTGGTGGTAAGGTCGCCCAAGGCTCTGAAGGGCATTCTCAAGCGCATTTTTCATGTGAAATGACAGGTAACATTTTTAAGCCCCGGGGAGAAAAGGCCCCGGGGCTTAAAAATGTTAAGGCGAAGAGAGACATACCGGGCAGACCTTGTACATATAGATTCACAGAAGAACGGGGCGGGATGCCCACACAAGGAGTGGAACGCGCTTATGGAATTTGAACTGGACAGGACGCAGATGAATGGGTTTGATGCCGTGCTGGATACGACTCTCCAGCCGGAGGAGACGCTGGAGATGATCGTTCCGGACGCCTGCCCCGATATCCTCCGCGTGGTGGAGACTGATGGAAAGGTTCTGCTGCACCGTAAGGAGACCATGGATGGGCGGGTGGAACTTTCCGGGACCATGAAAGCGGTGGTGCTCTATCTGCCGGACGGAGAGACCGGAGTACGCCACCTGGAGGTCAATATTCCCTTTACCTGCGGAACAGATGGGCCTTATATCGCCTCGGGCTGCGTGGTGGTGGCTGCGGCCCGTCTGTGCCGGGCGGATACCCGGACGGTAAATCCCAGGAAGGTGTTGGTGCGGGCGGAGGCGTCGGTGGATGTGACGGTGTTTTCTCCCCGGACGGAGACCATTTGCTCGCGGGTGCTGG
>CANRZY010000104.1 GCA_947644625.1 uncultured Pseudoflavonifractor sp. | reverse complement strand
CACGTTCGATAGAAGTTGTTGGGCGCGGCTTCCCAGACCCGCAAAACCCATGTGGGTAACCATCGGCGGCGCGTCCAGGAGGCCGCGCCCTACAGGACCATATCGGATCAAATAGGGTGGTTCCATACCCTTATAAATAGTGATTTACCCGCCTATCACCCTGTCCCTACCCCTGCACAGTACCAGTGCCCATCCATCAGGTACATGGAGCCCCGGCGGGAATACTGAAACGCTCCTTCCGGCACATCGGGGTCGCTGCCCGTATACTCTCCGGTGTTGCCTGCCATCAGGGTGTTCAGCGCGTTTTCATTCTCTGGGACAAAGACGACGTCATAGGCAAAGGCAAAGTGGGGATAGCCTGTGATGTCCGCCGGGAACCAGGTCTCGGGCATATCCTCCAATATCTCCACATTTTCCAACTTTACATAGGTGCAGGCATAGCTGCTTCCAGGAGAGGCGTTCCGCTTTGCGGCTTCCTCATACAGTGTCAGATAGGCTAAGGCCACCTCCTGATAGTCTCCGTCGCCGTGATCTCCCAAAGCGACGCTGGTAAATCGTTCTACCTCCGCGTCGTCAAACCAGCACCGTGCCCAATAGTAAGGATAAGCCCGGTAAGCGTACATGTCCTGGGCGGGGTTCCCGTCATAGGTCACCTCAAACCACAGGGGGTTTCTGTTTTCCTGCTTATACATCACAAGACCGCTGTCCTGCCAGAATCGGAGTATCTCATACCAGTCGGAGGTGGAGAGGGTCACCGAGGGCCCCTGGGGCTCGGTAGCGGGGGCCTGAGCCCAGCTCCAGACCGCGTAATTGTCCCTCATCTGGCCCAGGTAGTAGGGGCCGTTGCCGTCTTGCGGGTTCTCCAGATAGGTCCCACCGCCTCTTTGACCGTCGTCATACTGGAGGCGCAGCTCATCGGTGTGGTCAGTGAGATGTCCCAGGACCTTCCGGAACGAGAGCTGGGGGTAGGTGGAGCCGTCAGTAAGCTCCACACCCCGGCGTTCCATGCAGGAAAGGACCACGCCGTCCACATAGTAGGAATCCATACTCTCCTGGATCATATTGCGGTCCAGAAAGCGGTATTCCCCATCCTTTACCTCAAAGAACAGAGTGTCGCAACCGGGATAGCCGGGGGACACCCAGTTGTCCTCTGTGAGGTATGTTCCCCCGGCCAGGACGATGTTCTCCGGGGTGGTGGTGTGGATCTCGTAGTTGAACTGCCAGCCCTCTACGGTAGCCCCGCCGTGGGAGTAGGTGTAGGGGCCGGTAAAGTAGTCCAGGCGCCAATCGTCCCAGACCGTTCCGTCGCCCCAGTTGCGGAGTTTCCACTCGGTGGCGGGGAGGTTGGCCTCATCATAGAGCTGCCGAACATAGTCTCTGGCCTCTGCCACCACAGCCTCCGGCACTCCTTCGTCTGCCCCCACCACCATATGGTCGTTGGTGGGCTTCTCATTTTTATAGATCAGCAGGCTTTCCCCGTCAAAATAGAGATAGCGGGTCCACTCCTTGTAGTCCTCCGTATATCCCCGGACGGTAAAGTATTTGCCGTAGGGGTCCAGAGAGACGGTTTCGATGTGTCCCGGCCACAGGCTATCCTGCTGGGTAAAGAGGGCTTGGTATATCTGCCCTTCCCGCTGAAAAAAGAACCCGCCGCTGCCCAGCAGCTCATCCTGGCCGTCTCCGTTCAGGTCGATCTGGGCGCTGCCTGAGGAGGGGTTGCGCAGCAACCGCACGGGAACGCCGCCCTCATCCATATAGAAATACTCGTAAATGGCGCCATAGGCGGAGTCTTTGCCGTCATTGACCGGCGCGCTTCCCACATATTTGATGTAAAATCCGCTGTGGCCCATCAGGTCGTTGTAGAAAAACAGGGAGCAGTCGTCAGAGGGCAGGGTGAGGAACACATTCATGGTGTCGTCCTCCTGTCGGATGGCGGCGTAGACCTTGCCGCTTGTGGAGCGGTAGACCACCACGTTGTGACCGTCAAAGTCCCAGTTTTCCAGGCGGTTTTCATAGCTGTTGTCAAAGTCCCCCACATGGGGCTCCACCGTGACGGCGGGGGCGGTATAGGGCTTCAGATCTGTAAGGGAGACGGTTTTTTCCGGCTCCCAGGTGGGGAAGGGGGTGGGGATAGAGGGCTTTTCACAGGTCTGGTTGGAGATGAACCAATACGGGCTCTCCTCCAGTTTTCCGCTTTCGCTCTCATTTCCTTCGTAGGGGCGGGTCCCAGACCCACCCGCATCCTTTAGGGTCACGCAGTACCACTCTGAGCCGCTGCTCCAGCCGTGATGGTAGAGCTTAACGGTGTTGCCCTGGCGGGTGCCGGAAAGGATCTCGATCTCTCCGGGGTAGTTGGTATCCCCGTGGGCCCAGTAGTAGGTATCGTTCTGATAGGTAAAGTTTTCCAACCCCACCATATTGGTTTGTGCAAGGGTCAGGCCGGTATACCGCTTCAGAATTTTATCCATTTCTTCGGCGGTCATCTTGTATTCGGGGCAATTCATCTCCCCATCCTCGGTGAGCATGGTGCCGTCGCAGTAGAACAGCTGGTACAGGTCGATGTCCTCCGGCTTGACATAGAGGTTGAAGGCAGCGTTGATAAACTGGTTGCGGATATTGTAGTATTCCTGATACCCGTCGCCTAAGACGCCATGGACTCGGCTTTTATCGCTGCCGGAGGAGTTGAAGAACTCCTCATTGAACCACCGTAGCTCCTCCCCGGTGAGGGGGCGAAGAGCGTCCTCCTCCGGCGCCTGGGAGGGGGCGGGGATAAAGGCGCTTTCCGGCCCCGCCCTGGAGAAGGTACAGGCGGAGACCACCACAGCCAGCGCCGCCACGGCCAGCGCCGCCGCCATGATCTGCCGGGGCTTTTTGGCGATCCGGCTTACCCGGTCCTTGAGCTGCCGCTTCCCGGCGGTCATGGTGGTGGCGGCGATCATGGGGTTGGAGACCCGCTTCACGGGAATGAGGGAGAGAAGCGTTTGACCATAGGGAATGCGCTCCTCCTCCCCCAGGGACTTCAGCGCCCCTTCATCGCAGGCCAGCTCACAGTCGGTTCTGGAGCAGGCGGCGGCCACCCACACCAGGGGATCAAACCAGTAGACGGTGAGGCACACACACCGGAGGAGGGACCATAAAGGATCCCAGTGTTGGGCGTGGGTCTCCTCGTGGCACAGCACATGGCGCAGCTTCTCTTCATCCCCGGTCACGGCGGGGGTCATGTAGATGGCCCACCCAAAGAGACAGGGGGAGGGAATGACCCCGTCGGGGACCAGATAGACCCTCCTTGTACCATTTTCAAAGAAGACGGCATAGGGTCTGCGGTTTTTCCGCAGCTTGAGATAAAACCCCAGGTTGCTGAGAAGAAAGAAGCCCCCCATGAGGACCATGCCCAACTTCCAGACCTTGTCCAGGATGAAGCCCCAGCCCACCCTCATGTGGGCGTAGCGGGTGACCGCCCCATCCTCCGGGTCCCGAACCAGCCAATTGGTAGAAAAGCGGTTGTCCGGGTCGCTCTCCCCCAACACAAAGAGGTCCTGGGGGGTGGGGACGTCCTCAGGGTCGATGTTCCGCTTTTCAAGCTCCTCCCGGGACACCTGCCCCTGGGGCTGAAAATAGAAGATCCGGTTTAGGTTGACCCGTTCCTCCACCGCCTGCTCCACCGGCCGGGCGGCAGTCAGAACGGAGAACTCAGACGCGGGCAGAAAGCTGACCGGGACCAGCAGCCTTACCAGCACCAGGCCCCACAAGGCATACTGGAACCGCCGGGACAGGGTGTTCCGGAAGACCCGGCGGATCACCAGCAGGGCCAGGATCAGGGCGGAGGAGGTAATGAGAATTTCCTTCATCATGTCAGTCTTCCTCCTTTGCTTTCTCCAGAATGGCGGTCAGCTCGTCGATGTCCTGTTGGGTGAGGGCCTGGGAGTCTACCATGGCGGACATCATCAGCCCCAGCCGCCCCCCGTAGACCTTGTCCAGAAAGCTGTGGGTCTCGGCCTGGGCGGCGTCCTCCTTTTGCAGGGTGGCAGAATACCGCTTGGCGGGGGAACCTCCGTCGTGGACCACCGCCCCCTTGCCCTCTAGCCGGGAAAGCATGGTGATGACCGTGTGCTTGCCCCAGCCCATCTCAGGCTGTAGGGTGGCGGTAAGCTGGGTGATGGTGAGAGCCTCGCCCTCCCACAGCTTGTTCATCAGTCTCCACTCGCCGTCAGAAAGATTCACCTTCATAGGACATACCTCCTTTGGGTAAACAAATGTCTACCTCCTATGTCCAGTATAACAGAGAGGTATACAAATGTCAACCTTGCATTCTGTACCATTTTATCGAAAGATATTTAAGATCAGAGGAGAAGACGGGGAGGATTATGCTGCAAATCGAAACAAAACAGCTTTTAGACCTGATGGCAGGCCCTGGACGGGATCAAGGAGCTGATCCTGACCCTTGGTCTCCCACGGTTGCCCAGAGAGGAGTATGAGAAACGTTCTCCCAAGTTGCAAAAACAGAAGGGGCGCCCCGTGGGGGGGCCCCTCATGTTTTTGGGGGGCTTCT
>CANRZY010000103.1 GCA_947644625.1 uncultured Pseudoflavonifractor sp. | reverse complement strand
ACATTGTCCTTGGTGATAACGGGCTGGGGGGCGAAGTCCACCACCTGCTCCTTCAGGGAGACAACCTTTACGATCCGGTCGATGAAGGGCATTTTAAAGTGGGGTCCCTGGGTCCAGATGGTGTGGAAGGAGCCCAGGCGGGTAATGACGTAGGCCTTGGACTGTTGCACGATCTTGAAGTTAAGGGCGGCGGTGAGCACCACAAAAACGCCCAGAATGACCAGAATGATCTTTCCGATAATGGCTCCCATAAAGCGAAACTCCTTTCTTAATTAAGCGGGGGACGCGGGGGAAACAAAGAGCTTGACTCCCTCGATCCGTTTGACGGTGACCGTGGTTCCCTCCGGGATGGGGGAGCCGTCCTCCGAGCGGGCGGTCCAGGCGACCCCGAAGACCACCACCGCCCCTTTTCCGGTGAGATTGTCGATCCCCTCGGTGACCACCGCTGACTGACCGATGACACGGTCGGCGTTGGTAGGGACCACGGTGGGAAGGACGTACTTCCGGGCCAGAGGCCGGAGAACGGCCATAGTGAGGATGGATACGATGAGAAACAGGACGATCTGGACCCAGACATTGGTGGTGAAGTAGGTACTCAGCAGAGCCACAAGGGCTCCCGCCGCGAACCACACCGACACCAACCCTACCGTAAGGGCCTCCACAACGGCGAACAGGATCAATAATACCAGCCATATTACGCTTGCTAACCAAGGCATGACCATCAGCTCCTTTCCAGATAAACCGGCCGGTTCCTTGTATGGATCTATTATAACATACCCAGTCAATATTGTCAATAAATTAACGTTATTATTTTAACGATAAAATTCCAGCCGAGCGGTCAGGAGCCGACCGTTTGGAATCGCTTTTTCTTCCGAAAAAAATTTGCCAAACCTCTCAGGAACCGCTATAATACAAAATAGGAACTTTTCGACTTGATTTTCGTCCAAAAAAGAAACCGTCACAGAAGGAAAAGGAGGGCGGAAGATGGCACAGCTGGATCTGGTGGCGCCTACCCTTTTTGGGCTGGAAGGCGTCTGCGCTCAGGAGCTGAAGCGCGCGGGAGCCAAAAACGTTCGGGGGGAGAACGGCCGGGTACTGTTTGATTATACCCCGGAGAGCCTGGTCCGGGCCAACCTGTGCCTGCGGACCGGGGAGCGGGTGTTGCTCCGGCTGGGGCGGTTTTCCGCGCCCGACTTTGACGCCCTCTATGATGGGGTCCGGGCCCTTTCCTGGGAGGAGTGGATCCCCAGGGAGGGAGCCTTTCCCATCCGATGCCGGACGGTGAACTCCGCTCTCACCTCCCAGCAGCGGTGTACCGCGGTGGTAAAGGCTGCCGTGGGAGACAGGCTGGGACAGGCCTACGGCCTGGAGCGGCTTCCTGAGACGGGGGCGGAATACGCTATCCGCCTGTTCATCATGGACGATATGGCAGAGCTTTATCTGGATTCCACCGGCCCCAGCCTTCATAAGCGGGGTTACCGGGCCATGAGTGTGACGGCTCCTCTGCGGGAGACACTGGCGGCGGGGATGGTGCTTTTATCCCGGTATCACGGAAAGGATCCTCTCCGGGATCCCTTCTGCGGTTCGGGTACCATTCCCATCGAGGCTGCCCTGATCGCCAAAAACCGGGCTCCCGGTCTCTGCCGGAGCTTCTCCGCCCAGAAATGGGCCTGGCTTCCCGCCGGGCTGTGGAAGGAGGAGGGAGACCGGGCTATGGATCTGGAGTATGACGGGGCCTATGATATCGAGGGCAGCGACATCGATCCCCAGGCGGTGGAGCTGGCCCGGCAGAACGCCCAAAAGGCCGGGGTAGAGGACCTGGTCCGGTTCCGGGTGGCCGACGCCACCCGCTTTGCCCCCACCGGGCCCGTGGGGCGGGTGGTCACCAATCCTCCCTACGGGGAGCGGATCTTGGAAAAGCGGGAGGCGGAGGCGCTGTACGCCGCCTTTGGGAGAGCCTGGCGAAGGGCGCCGGAAGGATGGAGCCTGAGCCTTCTGTCCTCCCACACCGAATTTGAGCGGACCTTCGGGCGGCGGGCGGATAAAAAACGCAAGCTTTATAACGGACAGCTGAAGTGCGATCTGTTTTTCTACGGATAAGGAGGCGGCGGGATGAAAAAAACATATGGGCTGCTGGCTTTGCTGTTGGCTTTGAGCTTGCTGGCGGGAGTTTCCTCCAGCGCAAGGGCCTATACGGTCTATGGCTACAGCGAGGGGTTGGCCCAGGCTGAGGAGGAGGGAAAGTGGGGCTTTGTGGGCAGTGGCGGAGAGGTGGTCGTTCCCTTTCAGTACCGCTCGGTGGTCTCCTTTTCCCTGGGAATGGCGGCGGTGAATCTGGATGGGAAGCTGGGAGTCATTCGCCCTGACGGCTCGTATCTTATCGAGCCGGAATATGATACCCTCATGCCTGCGGGCTACGGCCTCTATATGGCCCAGAAGGGGGATGAGTGGGGCGTGGTGAGTATTCTTCCCTATACCGACGCTTCCGGCCAGGAGACCAACGAGGTCTATCCCATCAGCTATGTGAGCGTGGAGCAGGGGACCAGCGGAGGGCTGGACGCGCTGATCCTGACCTCCAAGGGAGGTGGACGGACGGTGACGCCCATCTTTCAGATCCCCGGTCTTCTGGGCTCTCTGGGGGTAGAGGGGAGCCGGTTCCCCCTGACCAGGGGAAGACTGCCCTCCTTCACCGATGTGGACGCCAAGGATTGGTTCGCGCTGTGGGTGGATATCGCCTATAATACGGGGATCATGTCCGGCACAGGGAGCAGCACCTTTGAGCCGGGACGGGAGGTGACGGTAGCCGAGGCCATCCAGATGGCGGCCAATATGGATAGCCGCTACAAGGGGGATACCTTCCACACCACCGCCCATGTCTCCACCCCCTGGTACACCGACGCTGTTACCTATTGTCTGGCCAGTGGGATCATTACCGCCCAGCAGTTTGACGATTATGAGAGACCTCTTACCCGCCGGGAGCTTGCCCGGATATTCAGCGCCACCGAGCTTGCCCGGAGTCTTCCCCAGCGCAACAGCCCCATCCGGGTCATGGCGGCGGTGGAGGATATGAAGGCCGGAGACATTGACGCTGAAGCAGTCTACGGTCTTTATACCAAGGGTATTTTGACGGGAGTGAATGAGAACCTGTCCTTCCGCCCCGACGCTGCGGTTACCCGTGCGGAGGCCGCCGCCCTGGCCGCCCGGCTGGCCCGGCCTGAGCAGCGGGTGGATCTGTTCTGATGATGAGGCATGTATTTATCATTAACCCCGTGGCGGGGCCGAAAAACAGCGCCAAAGCCCTTTTGGATCGGATCGAGGCGGCGTTTCCTGAGGGGGATTTTGAGGCGTATACCACCGCCGGAGCAGGGGACGCCGGCCGTCTGGCCTTTCGGGCGCTGGAAAGGGGAGATCCGGTGCGGCTCTATGCCTGCGGCGGAGACGGGACCCTGAACGAGGTGGTGAACGCCGCCGCCGGAAAGAGCTGGGCGGCGGTGACCAACGTACCCATGGGGACAGGAAATGATTTTCTCCGACTCTTTGGGCGGGAGGGAAAGAAACGCTTTACCGACCTTATCGCCCTGAAGGACGGACCTGAGTCAGAGTATGACCTGATCGACTGCAACGGCCTTTTGGGGCTGGATGTGGTGTGCGTGGGGGTGGACGCCAGGGTGGCGGCGGATGTCCACCGGTTCAAGCGCCTGCCCTTTATAGGAAAGAAGCTGGCCTATATCCTCTCCCTGATCTCCACGGTTTTGAAGGGGATCGTCCGCCCGATGGAGGTGGAAATGGGTCCCATCCGGCACCAGGGCCCCACCGCCCTTGTGTGCGTATGCAACGGCCAGTATTACGGTGGAGGCTTTCGTCCTGCCCCTGAGGCCCGGCCCGACGATGGGATCCTGGATATCCTTTTGGTGGGGGATGTGAATCTTTTGCAATTTGCCGGGTGCGTGGGCAAGTACGCCAAGGGGCGCTACAAGGAATGTCCCCGTCTGGTCCGGGACTGGCATGGGGCCGGGGTGGAGATCCGGAGCAACCAGGAGCTGGTGTCGGTGGTGGACGGGGAGGTTTTGCGGGGGACCTCCTTCACCATCCGGCTTTCGGAGTATAAGGTGAATTTCTTCCGGCCTGCCGGAGTAGAGCTTCTGTGGGAGGGAACGGCTGCCTGCGCCACATTATGAACAAATCTTGAATTTTAACCGGTCAACCCCTTTTTTTCCAAAAAGGGGTTGATTTTTTTGGGCGGCGGCGTTATTATCATACTTGCGGTTAGCACTCAAAGAAAAAGAGTGCTAACCGCCTGGAAATGTTTAGTGGAAAAAATAATATAAGGAGGAACCAAGTTATGAAGCTGAAGCCTTTGGGAGACCGGGTCATCATTAAAATGATGGAGGCCGAGGAGAAGACCAAGAGCGGCCTGATCCTCACCGGCAGCGCCAAGGAGAAGCCTGAGGTGGCCGAGATCATTGAGGTGGGTCCCGGCGGCCTGGTGGACGGCAAGGAGGTCAAAATGACCGTAAAGAAGGGCCAGAAGGTCATTACTAGCAAGTATTCCGGCACCGAGGTCAAGGTGGACGGGGAAGAGTACACCATTGTCCGTCAGGGCGATATTCTGGCCATTGTTGAATAAATTTTAGGAGGTAATCTCTATGTCTAAACTCATTGCTTACGGCGAGGAGGCCCGCAAGGCCCTTCAGAAGGGCGTGGACCAGCTGGCCGACACCGTGAAGATCACCATGGGCCCCAAGGGCCG
>CANRZY010000102.1 GCA_947644625.1 uncultured Pseudoflavonifractor sp. | reverse complement strand
ATGGTAGCGGCACCTGGATTCGAACCGGGGACACTACGGGTATGAACCGTATGCTCTAGCCAACTGAGCTATGCCGCCATCTGATCCCTAAAACAGGGCATGAATTAGTATACCCGATTCCCAGCTTCTTGTCAATCAAAATTTTTCCCTTTTTTCGGAAGATCAATCGATTTTATAGCCCACTCCCCATACGGTCTTGATAAACCGAGGATTCCTGCCGGGCTCCTCCAGCTTTTCCCGCAGCCTGCGGATATGGACCATCACCGTGTTATTCCGGTCCAAATACTTTTCTCCCCACACCGTTTCAAACAGCTCCTCCGCTGAGATCACCTTTCCACGGTTTGCGCACAGCAGCCACAGAATATCAAACTCGATGGGAGTCAGACTCAGGAGCTTATCATAAAGCCAGCACTGGTGAGTGGTCTTATTAATGGTAAGCCCATTCACGTTCAGCGCCTCCCCCTCCTCCCGCTCCCCGCCGTTATAGCGGGTATACCGGCGCAGCTGGGCTTTGACCCGGGCCACCAGTTCCAGAGGACTGAATGGCTTGGTCATATAATCATCAGCCCCCACGGTAAGGCCGGTAATTTTATCACTGTCCCCGGTTTTTGCTGTAAGCATCAGGATGGGAAATTGCCACTTCCGGCGGATCTCCGCGCAGAGACTGAGGCCCGAAATATCCGGCAGCATCACATCCAGCACCGCCAGATCGATCTTCTCCCGCTCCAGCACAGCCAAAGCCTCCCTGCCACTGCCGCAGGGAAATACCTGAAAGCCCTCTCCCCGCAGATAGACCGTTACCAGATCCGCGATCTCCGGCTCATCATCCACCACCAGGATCCTGTTTTCCATTTCCCCCGCCTCCTTGTGTTTATTATAAGTAGACGCCCGTCCCTGCGTCAAGTGGGGACGGGACGTTGTCAGAAAATCTTCAGGAATGGCGGAAGCTCCAATTTTCAAACCCGGAAAACACATTTCGCTGGGTGGGCCGCACCCCGGACACCTGTCCCCACTGCGTCAAAAGAGAACCGTTCTTAAAGCAGATCGGGATGACCGGCGACAGCTCAGCCGCTCTGCCGCAAATGTTTACAAGTGTAGTCTCCCTTTCTTTTCCTTCCGCGCCTCGGTATAGATCCATCCACTCCCAGCATTCCCCGTCAATAAACCCCATATAGTTGAGCGCCCCTTCCCGGCCCAACAGCGGTTCCAAATCAAAGTCGGCAGTCAGCGTCGTCTCTCCCAGGTAGAGGTCAAATTCCTTTTTCTCCAGGGCCGTCATAAAGTCCTCCCAAGACAGCCTGTCCAGCGTAACCTGAACCCCCTCCGCCTCCAACGCCTTCCCTACCGCTTCCGCAACCCCCGTTTTAAAGGTATTGTCCTGGTTGACCACCATGCGAAGCTCCAGCGGCTCCCGCCCCTGAAACAGCCTCCCCTCTTCATCAGCCAGCCAGCCCCCTTCCTCTAAAAGGCTCCGGGCCCGATCCGGATCTCTCTGCCACCGGTTCCCCAAGGAGGGGTCATATCCCGGTAGAGCCGGATGAACCAGCAGTGGGGCGGCCACCGCATGTCCCGCCAAATAGCGCTCCACGATCTCCTCCCGGTCCAAAAGCAGCGCAATGGCTTGGCGTATCTTCTGCTCCTGGCAGGGACCACCCCGCAGGTTGCATCCAACATATAATAAGGTCGTAGTAGGATAGTCAATGGTTTCCAGCCGCCCGGAATAGCCCAGCGCATTGGTCCCCGTCAAATCGGTATCCACCAAAAAGATCTCCTGGGCGTCAAACGCATAAATCAGGTCGTCTCCACCTCTCACCGCCCGCAGGTGGATCACCGGCAAGGGAACCTGGGCGCCCTCCCTTGCCACAAGAGCAAGCTCCTGGGTTCCGTTAAGGACATACGCTCCTGTTCCCAGCGGCCGCTGGGGATCTTCCCCCTCCTTTATAATGGGAATATCCAGCAATGCGGGAAGCCCCCCATTGGGTCTCCGAAGGTTGACTACAACCGTCTCCCCTTCCGCCCCAACGCTTTCCACATCCGCAAGTCGTCCCGCATATCGATCGCTGCTTCGGGCCAACTCCAAAGAGGTTGCCACCTCCCGGACGGTCAGCGCCATCCCATCCGAAAATTCCGCCGCCGCAATACGGAAGGTCCAGGTCCGGCCATCCTGGCTGACCGTATAGCTTTCACACAGATCCTTCTCTGCCTGAAAATCCTCTCCCACAGAAAAAAGCCCCTGATAAAGCAAGGGGGCCAGAGTCAGGTTCAGCCGGTTGGTCCCGGCAATGGGATGAAACCCCTCCTCCGGAACACAGGGCAACGCAAACTCTCCTCCCTGTTCTCCCTCTTTTTTCGGGACTGCTGTAGGGGAAGGCCGGGGGGTAGGCGTAAGCTCCGCCTTTGGTTCGGAACAGCCCCCCAAAGCCAGAATGCCAACCAGGATCAAAGCTATCCATCGTTTTCTTTTCATGGCCGCTTCCTCACTTCAAACAAATCAGAGCTGCCTGGCTGCCCCGCTCTCCCTTTGTATACCGGTGGGACCAGTAGGTTTCCGGGGCGCAAAGGGTACACTCTGAAGATATGTCTATATTTGTAGTCTCCACCCCAGACCGATTCAGCCACAGGGCATTCAGCCCCTTCAGGTCCACCTTGTACTTTCCGGTTCGCTCCGGGCCGATATAGGGAAAAGCCTCCTCACCCAGAGCCTCCTTCATTGCCAAGGGGACCTCCGGCCCCGTCTCAAAACAGCATTTGGAGATCCCAGGTCCAATGGCGGCCAGAATATCCTTTTCCCGACAGCCATAGTCCCGAACCATAATCTCTACCGCTCTGGCGGCGATCCCCAGGGCGGTCCCCCGCCATCCGGCGTGAACGGCAGCAGCCACCTTCCTTTCCGGATCACAGAGCAGGATGGTCAAACAGTCCGCGCCAAATACCACCAGGGTAAGACCAGGCTCGTCGGTAACAAGTCCGTCTGCGTCGTAGTCCACCTTCCGGTCCAGTCCCTTCCCTCCGTCGGCCAGAGTCACCCTCCGTACAACATCCCCATGGACTTGGCCGGAAAAGACCAGCTTTCCCATGTCCACCTCCAAAGCCTCACAGACCCGGCGGTAATTTTCCCGCACCCTGCCAGGGTCGTCCCCCCGGTTGCCTCCCAGGTTGAGGCTGGCATAGATCCCCTCCGAAACTCCGCCCAGCCTGGAGGTAAACCCGTGGGCCACCCCAGCCTTTGTCAGGCATGGGGATACCCGAAGGGGAACTCCCTTCAGAACCTGCTGCACCAATTCCATAAACACCCTCCCCAGAGAAATCGCAGCCCCCACCGCCCTTTTCCGGCGGCGAGGGCTGTGCTTTTTTACATATCCTCTTCGCTGTGGTACTCCTTACAGGTGCACTTTTTCCATTTCTTCCCACTGCCGCAGGGGCAGGGATCGTTGCGGCCGATTTTGATCCCCTTGCGGACAACGGGCCGCTTTTGGACGGTGCCGTCATTTCCGCCGGAAGTGCCGGTGACCTTTGCCACCCGCTCCCTCTTTACCTCTCCCTGACGCTGGACCCGGGTCAGGAAGATCCGGCGTACCGTCTCCTCCTGAATGGCAGTTACCATCTCCTCAAACATATCATAGCCTTCCCGCTTATATTCCACAATGGGGTCGCTCTGTCCGTAGGCCCGAAGTCCAATCCCCTGGCGAAGCTCGGTCATGGCGTCGATATGGTCCATCCAGTATTCATCCACCACCCGGAGCATCATCACCCGCTCCAGCTCCCGCATAAGGGGGGAGCCCAAGTCTCTCTCCTTGGCGGCATAGATACTCTCAGCCCGCTGGGTAAGCTGCTCTACCAGCTCCTGGGCAGTATAGCGGGAAAGCTCCTCGTCGGTATATTTAAAGTCGTCAGGAGCCAAAAAGACGCCCCGAAAATGCTCGGTAGCCTCCCGCCATCCTTCGGCGTCCAGATGATCGTGTTCCCCAATGTGGCCATGAACGGCGTTTTCGATCCCGGCACGAAGCATTTTCTGAATGCCCGTCTGAAGGTCCTCTCCATCCAACACCTGGCGGCGCTGCTTATAGATGACCTCACGCTGGACGTTCATCACGTCGTCATACTCCAGGGTGTTTTTCCGGGTCTGGAAGTTCCGGGATTCCACTTGCCGCTGGGCATTCTCAATGGCATTGGTCAGCATCTTCTGCTCAATGGGGGTATCCTCGTCCACCCCCAACCGATCCATCATACCCATGACCCGCTCGGAGCCAAACAGGCGCATGATATCATCCTCCAGGGAGAGGAAGAACCGGGTCTCACCGGGATCCCCCTGCCGTCCAGCACGGCCCCGGAGCTGATTGTCGATCCGGCGGGATTCGTGACGCTCGGTGCCCACAATAAAAAGGCCGCCTGCCTGGCGGACCTTCTCCGCCTCCGGCTTGATCTCTTCCTTATACTTGGCCTCCGCCTCCTGGAACGCCTTCCGGGCGGCGATGATCTCCTCGTCGTCCGTATCGGCAAAGCCGGTGGCCTCAGCGATAAGCTCATCGGACATCCCCTGCTTGCGAAGATCCGCCTTCGCCAGAAGCTCGGCGTTCCCTCCCAGCATAATATCGGTACCACGTCCGGCCATGTTGGTGGCCACGGTGACGGCCCCATATTTTCCCGCCTGGGCCACGATCTCCGCTTCCTTTTCGTGGTTTTTGGCGTTCAGGACGTTATGCTTGATCCCCTGCCGCTTCAGCATGTCGGACAGGATCTCCGATTTCTCGATGGAGATGGTGCCCACCAGCACCGGCTGTCCCTTGGCGTGGCATTCCTGGATCTGGCGGATCACCGCCCGGAACTTGCCCGCCTCGGTCTTATAGACCA
>CANRZY010000101.1 GCA_947644625.1 uncultured Pseudoflavonifractor sp. | reverse complement strand
GCCGCCGGGCCAAGGCGGTCAACTTCGGGATCGTCTATGGAATCTCCGCCTTCTCTCTCTCGGAGGACATCCATGTCCCGGTCTATGAGGCCAAGGAGTATATGGAGCGGTATCTTTCCACCTTCTCCGGGGTAGCCCAGTACCAAAGCCAGGTGGTAGAGAGAGCAAAGGCCGATGGGTATGTCTCTACCCTGATGGGCCGCCGCCGCTGGCTTCCGGAACTGAAGGCGTCCAACTTCAACCTTCGCTCCTTCGGGGAGCGGGTAGCGCTCAACATGCCCATTCAGGGAACGGCTGCCGATGTGATCAAGCTGGCGATG
Source organism: uncultured Pseudoflavonifractor sp. (assembly GCA_947644625.1). Classification (GTDB taxonomy): domain Bacteria; phylum Bacillota; class Clostridia; order Oscillospirales; family Oscillospiraceae; genus Vermiculatibacterium. The sequence continues at coordinate 4,567 of CANRZY010000101.1, read as the reverse complement.
ATCCGGGTGTGGAAGGCGCTGAAGAGGGAGGGGCTGAAGGCAAAGCTGATCCTTCAGGTCCACGACGAGCTGATCGTGGAGTGCCCGGAGGATGAGACGGAGCGGGTAAAGGAATTGCTCACCCAGGAAATGGTAGGCGTGGTGGACTATGCCGTACCCATGAAGGCGGATTCCGCCGCAGGGAAGAGCTGGGGGGAGGCGAAGGGATGAAAAACTATAAGCTGGTCCCTATGGACCGCTCCCATCTAAGGGAGATCGCCCAACTGGAGAGGGAATGCTTTTCTGCTCCCTGGTCGGAGGCTATGCTGGAGGAGGAGCTCTATAATCCCTTGGCCTCCTTCATTGTGGCCCAACGGCCTGACGGGGCGGTGCTGGGCTATGCAGGCCTCCACGTGGTGGTGGACGAGGGGTACCTGGACAACATCGCGGTCCGGGAGGATTACCGGGGCAATGGGATCGCGGATGATCTGCTGGATGTATTTGTCCGGTTTGGCCGGGAAAATCTGGCTTTTCTTACCCTGGAGGTCCGGCCCTCCAATGAACCGGCCATTCAGCTTTACTATAAGCGTGGTTTTGTTCAGGTGGGTCGCCGAAAGGACTATTACCAGGATCCCAAAGAGGACGCCATCATTATGACATTGGAGTTTGATCATGGAACTGAAGCTGCTGAATAAAGAGGAATTGAGAAGACTTTACCAGACGGAAATGGTGTTTGATTTTCCAAGATCAGAGCTGAAGCCCCTTCGGGGTATGCTCCGGCTGATGGATCTGAGTCGTTATGAGCCGCTGTTGGCGCTGGAGGACGGGGAAGAACTGGGCTACGCCATGATCTGGCTTGCCGGAGATGGGAAGGGAGCCTTGCTGGAATATCTGGGGATCCTTCGGGGGAAACGAAACGGAGGCTTGGGCACAAAGCTTCTGGCCGCGCTTGGGGAGCGGTACGATCAGCTTTTTGGCGAGGTGGAGGCGCAGGATTCCGACGACCCTGCGGAGAACGAGCTTCGCCGCCACCGGGTAGGCTTTTACCTACGCAACGGCTTCCGGGTGCTGGATTATGAATGCGCCCTCTTCGGCGTTCATTTTAACTGTATCTACCGGGGACCGGAGACCGACGACAGAAAGGTCCAGGTCATGCACCGGAGCGTATACGGAGACTATTTTTCCCCCGGACACATGGAGCGGTATATCCAGCTTCCACTGGCCCCCGGGGAGGAGGTCAGGCCTGCCCCGGAGTGGGTGGAGGAATGAAAAAATTCTGCCGGAAAGTGTGATCCTATGAACATTTTAGCCTTTGAATCCACCTGCGATGAGACGGCCGCGGCGGTGGTGCGGGACGGCAGGGAGGTCCTCTCCGACGCCATCGCCTCCCAGATCGATATGCATACCATGTACGGCGGAGTGGTGCCTGAGATTGCCTCCCGCAAGCATGTGGAGGCCATTGCGGGTTTGGCGGACAGGGCCCTTCGGGAAGCGGGGCTGGGAAAAGGGGAGATCGACGGGGTAGCGGTGAGCTACGCCCCCGGCCTCATCGGAGCGGTGCTGGTGGGAGTTAATTTCGCCAAATCCGTGGCCCTGGCCTGGAAGGTGCCCCTGATCCCGGTCCACCATATCCGGGGCCATATTGCCGCCAACTACATCGCCCACCCTGAGCTGGAGCCCCCCTTTGTGTGTTTGTGTGTATCAGGGGGGAACACCCTCATTGCCGATGTGCGGGATTATACCGACATGGAGGTGCTGGGGGCCACCCGGGACGACGCGGCGGGGGAGTGCTTCGATAAGGCGGCCCGGGTGCTGGGCATCGGCTATCCCGGCGGCGGTCCTATGGACCGGCTGGCCCAGGGGGGAGACGACAAAAGGTATGTTTTGCCCCGGTCCCACGTGGAGGGACATCCCCTGGATATGTCCTTTTCGGGGTTGAAAACGGCGGTTCTGAACCTGCTCCATAATGCAGAGCAAAAGGGAGAGGAGCTGGACGGCCCCAGCCTGGCCGCCTCCTTCCAGGCGGCGGTAAGCGACATCCTGGTCCCCCGCATGATGGAGGCGGCCCGGATGAAGGGCTACGGCAAGGTGGCGGTGGCCGGGGGAGTGGGAGCCAACTCCCGGATCCGCGCCGACCTGGAAAGGGCCTGCAAGGCGTCAGGGGATAAGCTGTTTCTGCCTCCTCTGAAGCTTTGCGGCGACAACGGAGCTATGATCGGCAGCCAGGGGTACTACGAGTATTCAGCGGGCCATGTGGCGGGAAGTGATCTAAATGCTTATGCCACAAGAGACTTGGGAATCGGATAGAAAGAGATAGAAAACGCGCCATCGGAAAGGAGTTTCCGATGGCGCGTTTTTGTCATACGGTTACTGTTGGTGCCGGGCTGTCCAGGCCCGGTTAATGGCGGAGAGGATCCCGCGAAGGGGAGCCAGGTTAATATTGTGGTCCACTCCTACGCCAAAGACGTCCTTGCCGTCCTTGTCCCGAAGGTGGATATAGGCTACCGCCATGGAGTCGGAGCCGTCGGAGATGGCGTGTTCCTTATAGTCCACAAAGGTGAACCGATCCATCTTCTGGCCGTGGATGGCATTAAAGAAGGCGTCGATGGGGCCGTTGCCCTCTCCGGCGACCTCAAAAACCGTATCGGTGTGGCGCAGGGTGCCGGTAAAGCGGACATGAGATCTGCCCTTTTCATCGGTATTCTCCTGGAAGGAGTGGCGGATAAGCTGGTAGGGGGTGGTGGCGTCAATGTAGTTATGCTGGAATAGCTCCAGGATCCGCTGGGGTTTCAGTTCAGTTCCTGCCCGTTCTGTTTCCATCTGGACGATATGACCAAACTCGGGGTGCATGGCCTTGGGTAGGTCATAACCAAAGTTCTGTTGCATGACAAAGGCGGCGCCGCCTTTGCCCGACTGGGAGTTGATCCGCACAATGGGCTCATACTCCCGTCCTACGTCAGCGGGGTCGATGGGAAGGTAGGGGATCTCCCAATACTCTGTGCCGCTTTCCCTCATGTACTGGGTCCCCTTGTTGATGGCGTCCTGATGGCTTCCCGAGAAGGCGGTAAAGACCAGCTCCCCCGCATAGGGCTGCCGGGGGCCCACCTTCATCTTGGTGCAGCGCTCATAGACCTCCCGGATGGCGTTGATGCGGGAGAAGTCCAGCTCCGGGTCTACCCCCTGGGTATACATATTGAGGGCCAGGGTCACCATGTCCACATTGCCGGTGCGCTCTCCGTTGCCAAAAAGGGTGGCCTCCACCCGCTCGGCCCCAGCCAAAAGTCCCAGCTCGGCGGTGGCTACCCCCTCGCCACGGTCATTGTGGGGGTGGAGGGAGATGATGGCCCGCTCCCGGCCAGGGAGGGTCTCGATAAAATACTCGATCTCATCGGCAAAGTAGTTGGGCAGACAGTTTTCCACGGTAGTGGGCAGATTCAGAATGACCTTGTGGTCTTTATCGGCATGAAGGGCGTCCAACACAGAGGCGCAGACCTCGGCGGCAGCGTCCATCTCGGTACCCATAAAGGACTCGGGGGAGTATTCATACCGCAGATCCATACCGGAGGCAATGACCGGCTGGGCCATTTCATAAATAAGCTCCGCAGCGTCTACGGCGATCTTCTTTACCCCTGCTATGTCAGTGTGGAATACCACCTTCCGCTGGAGGGTGGAGGTGGAGTTGTAGAAATGGAAAATAACATGCTTGGCTCCCTCTATGGCCTCAAAGGTCTTTTTGATCAGATGTGGCCGTGCCTGAACCAGCACCTGAAGGGTCACATCGTCGGGAACATGACCGCCCTCGATGAGGGTGCGGAGGAACTCATATTCCACCTCGGAGGCGGAGGGGAAACCCACCTCGATCTCCTTGACGCCAATGTCCACCAGAGTATGGAACAGCTCCAACTTTTCTTCTACGTTCATAGGATCCACCAGGGCCTGGTTGCCGTCCCGCAGATCCACCGAGCACCAGACGGGGGCGGTCTTGATCTCCCTGTCAGGCCAGGAACGGTGGTCACGCTTGAGGGGGACAAAGGGGATGTACTTCTCATAGCCTTGCTTCATAGTTGTTACCTCCTTGTATGCCGGGGATACAAAAAAGCCCCCGACCATTTCTGGTCAGGGGCGTAAGCTACGCGGTACCACCCTGATTCAGCCGCCGGTTTTCCCAAGCGGCCCTCATGGCCTCCAACAAGGCCGGGACCTGTAACGGGGCCTCTCCGTTCCGGCCTACTTCCATAGGGTTCCGCCGGACCGCTCCGGGATCAGTATACGCCAAGGGACGTTCCCGTCGGCTCGCACCATCCGCCGACTCTCTGGAGGGGTTCCCAGGGCCTTCTTCCCATCCTTGCGTTTTTATTATTATAAAATCTTTTAAAGGCTTTGTCAAGGGTTGGGGCGGCAGGCTCTTTCACGAAGCGTCTGTATTGCTGCTGCCCGGTGCAATTCAGCAACATTTCAAAAATACCGCACTCCACGCGCAATTACAGCAAGTAATTATTTTCCCGGTTTGCAATCTGTAAACCGACCAATTGATAGGTTGCATATCCTCCCATGACCAGCGGCTCTGCTTTGCAAATTTTTTCTGCCT
>CANRZY010000100.1 GCA_947644625.1 uncultured Pseudoflavonifractor sp. | reverse complement strand
TAGTGACGGCAAAAATTTTTAACCTCTCTTTGCTTCTTTATCCGTAGTGAGCTAATAGTCATGGAGTCAATTCCTGAAATTGCTATCTTCGTTTTTGTATATAAAATCTTTTGGGGGCAAAGATATGCTCGGATTCTCGATCCGAACGAATCTCAAAGAGAGAATAAAAAAGAAAACAAAAGGAGATGCGTATTATGTCTAGCAACAAGTCTGTTGTCCCCAGCGCCCGTGAGGCCCTGAACAAGTTCAAGATGGAGGCCGCCAACGAGGTGGGCGTCAACCTGAAGCAGGGCTACAACGGCGACCTGACCAGCAAGCAGGCCGGTTCTGTGGGCGGCCAGATGGTCAAGAAGATGATCGAGGCTTACGAGAACGGCATGAAGTAAGGTTTCCCCCTTACGAGAGAACGGCTCCTGTCACAGGATCTGTGGCGGGAGCCGTTCTTTTTCCCTGTTCACCTTGTTTTTCTGCCTTTGAGCGTTTATAATGCTGGTATACAGAGAAAAGAAAGGAGAAGGATATGAGCAATATCTGGCATGATGTGGACCCCAAGCGGATCTCTCCCCAGGACTTTTTGGCCGTCATAGAGATCCCCAAGGGCAGCAAGAAAAAATATGAGCTGGACAAGCCCACAGGAATGATCATTCTGGATCGCATCCTCTATACCTCCACCCGGTATCCCGCCAACTACGGCTTTATTCCCCGGACCTACGGGGATGATGGAGATCCGCTGGACGTGCTGGTGCTGTGTTCGGAGACCTTGGATCCCCTTACGCTGGTGCGGTGCTATCCCATCGGCTACATAGCTATGCTGGACGGGGGGAAGAGCGATGAGAAGATCATTGCCATCCCCTTTGCCGATCCCTCCTATAATGAGTATCAGGATATTTCCGACCTTCCGGAGCATCTTTTTGAGGAGATGTCCCACTTCTTTTCGGTTTATAAGGCCCTGGAGGGGAAAAACACCTTTGCCGGAGGGATCCGGGACCGGGCGGAGGCCATGGCGGTGATCGAGACCGCCATCCGCAGCTACCGGGATACCTTTTGCTGACCGCTTTTAAGGAAATTTAAGAGAATCTTCCTTTTTTCCCATTTATGGTATGCTAAAATAGAGAAAACGACAAACGATCCTGAAAAAGGAGAGCGTAAAATGAAACAGTATGATTGCCTGGTGATCGGCGCCGGCTTTGCGGGAGCGACGGTGGCCGGAGAATTGGCTGGTCGGGGCGGAAAAAAGGTCCTTGTGCTGGAAAGAAGGGACCATGTGGGAGGCAACGCTTACGACTGCCTGGACCAGGCGGGCATCCTGATCCACAAATACGGTCCTCATATTTTCCATACCAACGACAAGCGGGTCTTTGAATACCTGTCCCAATACACCGCCTGGCGGGATTATCAGCATGAGGTGGTGGCCAATGTGCCGGAGGGAGAGGGAAGGCTGGAGTATCCGGTACCCTTCAATCTGCTCTCCCTGGAGACCGCCTTTGGGTCCCAGGAGGGAAAACGGCTGGGAGACAAGCTGATTGCCGCCTATGGATCGGAGAAGAAGGTCACCATTCTGGAGCTGCGGCAAAATCCTGACCGGGAGATCGCGGCATTGGCGGATTTTGTCTATGAGCATGTTTTTGTCTATTACACCATGAAGCAGTGGGGCCAGAAGCCGGAGGACATCGATCCCAACACTACCGCCCGTGTGCCCATATTTCTGAGCCGGGACTGCCGGTATTTTCAGGACGCTTATCAGGGAATGCCCCTGGAAGGCTATACGCCCCTTTTTGAGAAGATCCTGGACCACCCCAACATTACCGTGGAGCTGGGGACGGAGGCTTCCCGGCGGTTGGACCTGACTGGCGGACAAGTCCTGCTGGACGGAGAGGTCTTTGAAGGACCGGTAGTCTATACAGGGGCTTTGGACGAGCTTTTTGGAGAGAGGTTCGGTCGTCTTCCTTACCGGACGCTGGAGTTTCAGTTTGAAACCTATGAAACGGATTTCTGGCAGAGTCATGGCACGGTGAACTATACCATGGATGAGCCCTATACCCGCATCACCGAGTTCAAGCGGCTTACCGGACAGATAAAGCCGGGGGTGACCACCGTGATGAAGGAATTTTCCAAGGCTTACACCGGGGCGGAGGGCCAGATCCCTTACTATGCCGTCATTAGTCCGGAAAACAACGCCCTGTATGAACAGTACGCAGCCCTGGCGGCAAAGTATCCCGGCCTTCATCTGCTGGGACGGCTGGCGGAATACAAATACTACAACATGGACGCCATCGTAGCCAGGGCCCTGGCTTTGGCGGACGAGCTCCTGGGTGAATAAGGACCGGTGGGTCAGGGACCCGCCCCTGAGAGGTGAATTGACATGGAAAAAATATTGACCTTTGCCGTCCCTTGCTACAATTCGGCGGCTTACATGGACCACTGTATTGAGACTCTTCTCACCGGGGGGGAGGACATCGAGATCATTCTGGTGGACGACGGCTCCGCCAAGGACGATACCCCCGCCATCTGTGACGCCTGGGCGGAGAAATACCCCAATATCATCCGGGCCATCCATCAGGAAAACGGCGGTCATGGGGAGGGAGTCAACCAAGGCTTGTGCAATGCCAGGGGCATGTACTATAAAGTGGTGGATTCCGACGACTGGCTGGATACCGAGGCTCTTCAGAAGGTCCTTGGAAAGCTGCGGGAGTGCGCCAGGTGGCCCAAACCTCTGGACCTGATGATCGCCAACTATGTCTATGAGCATGCGGAGGACAACACCCAAAAGGTCATGGCCTACCGCAACGTATTTCCCCAGGACCGGGTGTTCACCTGGGAGGAGATGGGCCGGTTCCGCCCCTCTCAGTACCTTTTGATGCACTCAGTCATTTACCGCACGCAATTGCTTCGGGACAGCGGCCTGGTCCTTCCCAAGCATACCTTTTATGTGGATAATATCTTTGTCTATCAGCCTCTTCCTTGGGTGGAGAGCATTTACTACATGGATCTGGACCTTTACCGCTATTTCATTGGCCGTTCGGACCAGTCGGTAAATGAGAAGGTGATGGTGGGCCGTGTGGACCAGCAGGTGCGGGTGACAAAGCAGATGATCTCAGCCCCCGACCTTCGTGAGGTACGGGCAAAGCACCCCAAATTGGGACGGTACATGACAAGCTATCTCTCCATGATGATGACCATCTCTTCCATCTTTCTGAACATTGATGGCACACCGGAAAAGCTGGGCATGAAAACTGAGCTTTGGGAGTATCTTCGCACGGTGGATCCGGTGCTGCACCACAAACTGAAGTACCGGGCGCTGTCGGCGGTAGGCACCATTCCCGGCTACCAGGGAAGAAAGCTGTCGGTAAAGCTCTACCGCCTGGCCCGGAGGATCTATAAATTCAATTGACTGAAAAGCAGCCGCCGGAGCTTAGTCTCCGGCGGCTGCTTTGACAAACGGGAGGAGCTGAGCCCCTCCCGTTTGGATCATCAATTTATCTTCTCCGGCCCCGGTAGGAGCTGCTGTAGGCCCGGCCCCGGTCACGGCCACGGCTGTTTCGGTTCCGGCGGGGGCGGCTGGGGCCGAAGATGGCCCGGCGGAGAGCCAGCGTCAGGGCCGTAAGGATAACGGCCAGCAGAAGGAGCTTTACCCACAGTTTGCTGAAAAGCCGCTGAAGTTGGTCCAGGATATAGAGATATTGAGACCGCTCCAAGGTGGTGGTGGCGACCAGCTCCACCGTGCCGAAGTCCCGGTCCCCATAGGATACAGAGATGGAACCCAGTACCTGTCCCTGGGAGATAGGGGCCTCCAAGGGCTCCTCGGGCAGAACGGTTTTCCGCTCAAACAGGGCGGGATCCAAATCGTTGGGGAGGGTGGCCTCCAGACTGCCGGCAGGCTGGACGGTAACATAGTCCTGCTCGGCGCACAGCCTTACCGGAATAGTGGAGATAGGGTCGATCTGGTTAAGGACTGTCTTTCGGGAGAAGCTGTTGAAGCCATACTCCAAAAGGGACTTGCTGTCGGTAAAATAGTTGTGCTCCACCATTTCCCCGTTGGCTTTCCAATATTTGCCTCCCAGCAGGACCGCGATCATCATCCGCCCGTCCTTTTCGGCGGCGGAGGCCAGACAGTAGCCCGCCTCCGGGGTGGAGCCGGTCTTAATGCCGATGGCGTAGCGGTAAAGAAGCTCCGCGCTTCCTGTGCGAAAGTTGGAGACCAGGGCGTTGGTGTCGTGGAGCTCCCGCTGGGGGCTCAGGTTGGTGGCGGGGACCACGTAGCTGGTGGAGGAGACGATCTCCCGGAAATCGGGGTGCTTCATGGCTTCCAGACACATCCGGGATACATCCCGGGCGGTGGTATAGTGGGCGTTGTCGTGATAGCCGTGGGTATTGGTAAAGTGAGTGCCCGTCATGCCAAGCTGGGCGGCGCGCTGATTCATCCGGTCCACAAAGGCGGGGATACTGCCCGCCACAGCGGAGGCCAAAGCGTTGCAGGCTTCGTTGGCGGAGGGAATAAGGGCGCAGTTGAGAAGATCCCGAACGCTGAGGACTTCCCCTGTTTTCAGCCCCTGGGAGGAGCCTCCCTCTCCAATGCCGGTGTAGAGGTCGTCTCCCAGGGTCACCGTTGTATCCATAAAAAGCTCGCCCCGGTCAATGGCTTCTATGGTGAGCAGCCCGGTCATTACCTTGGTGATGGAGGCAGGATAGCGCAGCTCATCGGGATCAAGAGCGTAAAGGACCTCGTCATAGTCAGCGTCCACCAATATGGCGGAGGTGGCGTCTATGTAGGGAGGCTCAATGGCGGACTCGGCAGCCAGAGCGGGCAGAGCCATGGAGAGGGCCAGAACCAGAGCCAGGCAAAAAGCCAGGGGAGAAGAATATTTTTTCATAGGAAACTCCTGCTGATTATGTTATAATGAGAAAAAGCGGCTATGTTCTGTTTCAGGGATATGAGCCTATCTTTTATTATACCAGACGCGGGCCGGAGA
>CANRZY010000099.1 GCA_947644625.1 uncultured Pseudoflavonifractor sp. | reverse complement strand
CCCGCCGGTATCCCTGGGTCCAGTTCTCCCCTGACCGGGAGGTGGGCAAGGACATCCTCTTTGTCACCGACGTGAGTAAGACGGTGGACGGGGTGAAGGTGCTGGACAAGGTGAGCTTTATTGTGGGGCACGGAGACAAGATCGCCTTTATCGGGGACAACGAGAATGCCCAGACGGCCTTATTCAAGATCCTTACCGGAGAGTGGGAGCCTGACGAGGGGACGGTGAAGTGGGGGCAGACCGCCACCTTCTCCTATTTCCCCAAGGACAATACCCAGTATTTTGAGGGGTGCGGCGACAACCTGGTGGAGTGGCTGCGGCAGTTCTCTCCCGATCCTCACGAAGCCTATCTGCGGGGCTTTTTGGGAAGAATGCTCTTTTCCGGGGACGATGTGTATAAGCCGGTAAAGGTCCTCTCCGGCGGGGAGAAGGTGCGGTGTATGCTCTCCCGGATGATGCTTTCAGGGGCCAACGTGTTGCTGTTGGACCAGCCCACCAACCATCTGGATCTGGAGTCCATCGCGGCGGTCAATAACGGGCTGGAGGCGGTAAAGTGCAATGTGCTGTTCTCCTGCCACGATCACCAGCTTGTCCAGACAGTGGCAAACCGGATCTTTGAGTTTACGTCTGAGGGAAAGCTTATCGACGCGCCTATGACCTATGACGAATACCTGGAGCGGAAGGCTCAGAAAGAGCAAGGATGAGCCGGGCGCCCAGGCGGAAGCCACGGGAGAAGGCGCTCTGACATTCAAAGGCCGCTATATCGGCGTTGGCGAAGAACCATTGATCCATAAACTCTCTTGAGGTGGCGGTTTGCAGAATGTCATTCAGCGGCGATAATTTTTTTAAGAGAGAATGATATTCCGGCCCAAGTTCTTCCGGGTGGGTTACTTCTTCCAGATATTCTAAAATGTCGTCCATAGAGGTCACTCCATACGCATTTAATCTGCGTATTATTATACGCATAAAAAATGCGCATGTCAAGAGGGGAATAAAAATTATGGAGAAGTTTGGCAAACGGTTGCGGACAGTCCGCATGGAAAAAAAGAAAACACAAAAACAGACGGCAGAAATGCTGGATATGAAATTGCGTTCGTATCAGCTTTATGAGCAGGGAACGGTGGAACCCAATATCGCAAAACTTATTATGCTTGCTGACTTCTTTGATGTAACGCTGGACTATCTGATGGGCCGTACTGATTCCTGAGGTTGTCCCGGCAGGGGCCCTGCCGGGGGCCTTCCTTTCCCGCGTGGGAAAGGAAGCGAAAGGACGCCAAAGGGAGGGCGTTTCGATTCGCCCTCCCTCTGGACTTCCTCCCCCAACGACCAAAGAGGGACCGCTGCGGCGGCCCCTCTTTGGAAACACCCCAAGGCTTTTCTGCGGAAGAAATCTTACCCCAGCGGCTTACTTCGTAACGCCGCCGGGGTTCGGGTGTGTGTGTTCTATTGTACTGGGTGCCGCCCTACTTCTTTATATCTGCCGTTTTGTAAATATCATACCCCTCGTAATGGTAGCTGGCGTCCACGCCCTTCATATAGACCTCCCGGTCATTGATCCGGTCCGTCAGGGCCCCTTGCAGCAGTATCTTGATCTCCACATCCTTAACGGGGCTGCGCTCCATTGCCAGTAAATAATCTTCCTTATCCACCTGGCTCCAGTCAATGACCTTTCCCAACTCTTTTTTCAGGATCGCGTCCAGCCAAAGCCGGGTACTTCTGCCGTTGCCCTCCCGGAACGGGTGCGCGATATTCATCTCCACATATTTGGCAATGATTTCATCAAAGGTAGATTGCGGCATACGTCCGATCGTTTCAAGGGCTGACTGCAAATAAAGGACAGGGGCAAAGCGGAAATTGCCCTTGGCCATATTCACGGTACGGAGGTGTCCGGCAAAGTCGTATATCTCGTCAAAAAGGTATTTGTGGATCTGCGCGAGGCCCTGAAAGGTCCCCACCTCAAAGGTATCCAGCAGGCCCTTTTCAAACAGCTCCAAGGCCTTTGCCTTGCTGATCCGCTCTTCCTCTCTGGCAAGCGCTGAGAAATCGGTAATACCCAGTTTGTTTTCCAAAGCCATATACCAGCCCTCCGTTTATGGAATAATTATAACATACCCAATGCCAAAGCGCAACGATGGGCAGCTATACTGTGAAAAGGAGTCGTGTGCCATGAAGGTCCAACTGACCAACGCCACAAAAAAGCTCTGCGTCATAGGCGACCCTATCCTGCACTCCAGGTCGCCCCTGATCCAGAACGCCATGATCTCCGCACTGGGGTTGGACTATATCTACCTCTGCCAGAGGGTCCCCCGGGGGGAGACCGAGCGGTGGCTTCGCTATGCCGACTTTGCCGGATATGCCGGGTTTAACGCCACCATGCCCCACAAGGAGACCCTGGCCCTTCTGATGGACGAGCTGGATCCCCTGGCCTCCGCCTGTGGTGCGGTGAATACGGTCTGTATTAAAGATGGGAAATATTACGGATATAACACCGACGGCGCGGGATTTCTCCGGGCGTTGGCTGATCTGGGCGTGGAGGCAGAAGGAAAGCGGGCGTTGCTTTTGGGCGCCGGGGGGGCGGCCAAGGCGGTGGCAGCGGCCTTGGCGGGAGCCGGGGCATACGTTACCGTAGCCAACCGGACGGCGGAAAAGGCGGTGGGGATCTGTGAGATCGACTCCGCCCGGATGGCTCCCGCCGGGTTTGGACGGGAGGAGCTTTGCCGTCTGGCGGAGGAGAGCGGTATTCTGGTGAACTGTACCTCTCTGGGGATGGAGGGGACGGGGACGGACTTTGCCGATCTCGGCTTTGTGGACGCCCTGCCCGCAGGGGCGGCGGTGTGCGACGCCGTTTACGCCCCGGCGGAGACTTCCCTTTTGAAGCGGGCCAGGGAGAAGGGCCATCCCGCCATGAACGGCATGGGAATGCTTCTTCACCAGGCTGTTTTGGCCCTGGAGCATTTCACGGGGCGGAGCCTGGATCTCGAAAAGGCCAGGGCTGCGGCGGAAGGGGCCTTGGACGGGAAGGAAAATGATCGATAAAAAGGGGATACCTGCCCTTGTTGAGTGAGGGTATATTTGGGAGAAGTAAAAAGCGAGCCTTTGTTGCGGTTTTCTGCGGCAGAGGCTCGCTTTTTCCCTGTCCGAAAATAGAGGTTTGCTTGATGGAACAAAAGGGAAAAATCAAAGAGGAAGAAAGGGGGAAGAGTATGGATATTTTTGATTTTTTGACCATGCTGGGAGGGTTGAGCCTGTTCCTGTTCGGCATGAGCGTGATGGGAGAGGCCCTGGAGCGGAGGGCAGGGGGACAGCTGAAGTCTCTGCTGGGGCGGCTCACCGGACGGCCTGTGGTGGGGCTTCTTACCGGGATCGGGGTGACGGCGGCCATCCAGAGCTCCTCCGCTACCACCGTCATGGTGGTGGGCTTTGTCAATTCGGGGCTTATGACCCTGAAGCAGGCCATCTATGTGATTATGGGAGCCAATATGGGGACCACCGTCACCGCCTGGGTCTTGAGCCTGGCGGGGGTAAGCGGCGGAAACGTGTGGGTGAGGCTTTTGAAGCCCTCCTCCTTCACCCCTGTGCTGGCCTTGGCGGGCATATTGCTCTATATGTCTGGAAAGGGAGACAAAAAGCGGGATACAGGAACGATCCTGCTGGGCTTTGCCACGCTGATGTTCGGTATGGAGACCATGTCGGGAGCGGTGGCGGGGTTGGGGGAGCTGCCCGGCTTCCAAAGACTCTTTATCGCCTTTGAAAATCCTGTTCTGGGAGTGCTGGCGGGGGCGGCACTCACCGCCGCGATCCAATCCAGCTCCGCGTCGGTAGGTATTTTACAGGCACTGGCTGTGACGGGGCAGGTGAGCTATGCTGCGGCTATCCCCATCATTATGGGGCAGAATATCGGCACCTGCGCCACCGCCATGCTCTCCTCGGTGGGGGCCAATGGTCACGCCAAGCGGGCGGCCATGGTCCATCTGCTCTTTAACGTGATAGGCTCGGCGGTATGGCTTGTGGTATTTTGCCTTTTGCGGTGGCTGCTCCGCCCCGCCTTTTTGGAGGGGCCGGCCTCTCTGCTGGGAATCGCCGTGGCCCACTCGGTATTCAATGTGCTGTGTGCCCTTCTGCTGCTGCCCCTGGCGGGGGTGCTGGAGGCCCTTGTAAATAAGTTGGTGCCGGAGGGAGGGGACCCGGAGGACAGGGAGGAGCTGGATCCAAGGCTGATGGCGGCTCCGTCGGTAGCTTTGGAACGGTGCCGGGAGGTGGCGGCGGAGATGGCAAGGACCGCTGGGGCGGCTCTGGAGGACGCTTTGACTGTTTTGACGGCCCCCGATCCGGAGCTGTCAAAGGCCATTCGGAAAAGAGAAAAGCGGACCGACCATTACGAGGACATTTTGGGGACTTACCTGGTCAGACTCAGCGCCAGCCCCATCAGCGCGGAGGATAACGCCCAGGCGGCTAAACTGCTGAAAATGATTGGGGATTTTGAGCGAATCGGGGACCACGCGGTAAATCTGCTGGAATCGGCGGAGGCCATGAAGGAAAAGGCGCTGACCCTTACCGGGGCGGCCCAGACGGAGCTGAGGGTACTGACAAAGGCGGTTCGGGAGATCCTGAAGCTGGCCCTGGAGGCCTTTTTAAAGGATGATCCCGATAGGGCGGCGCGGGTGGAGCCGCTGGAGGAGGTGGTGGACCAGCTCAAAGAGAAAATGCGCTCCCGGCATGTCCGGAGAATGCAGAGGGGGGAGTGCTCCCTGGAGATCGGCTTTGTCTGGTCCGATATTCTCACCGACCTGGAACGGGTGGCGGACCACTGCTCCAACATTGCCGGCTGCGTTATGGAGATGGCTCACAACGATCTGAACCTCCACCAGGCCCTTCGCCGGCTCCGCCATGATGAGGGGAGCTTCCAGCGGCTCTTTGAGGAATTTCAGGAAAAATATGTCCTGGAGGGGTAAATTTCCTCCATTATAATACCTTCGCTTGACAAGGGCAGACACGGTTTTTCGGGGCCCAAGCCGCCCCCGGACTGCGTTTTGTCTCCTTGCCTTACGCCAGTAAGGCTGCGTCGACAACCTTGCCGGGAGCGCCTTGGGCTCCCGCAAAACTCCTTCGGACCCCAGAGGGCCCCAAAGGGTGTGATGGCAAGGCCGCAGGGCGCAGGCTTACTGACGTAAGTCAAGCCTGAGAACGCCGCCAGCGCGCCTTTTGGGGCCCTCTGGGGCGTGTTTGCCCTTGTCAAGCGAAGGTA
>CANRZY010000098.1 GCA_947644625.1 uncultured Pseudoflavonifractor sp. | reverse complement strand
CCTTGGCGCCCTTAGTGGTCAGGGTAGCGCCGGCTACGCCGTCAATGTCGGCGCTGCCGGCGGCCTTCACCTGCTCAGCCAGCTTAGGAAGGGCCGCTCCGCCAATGGCGGGGGTCTCCTTGTCGCCCGCCAGGGTGCACTCGGTGATCTTGCCGTCAGCAACAGTGATGGTGGCGGTAATGTCGCCACTGAAGCCCGCGCCAGTGCCGGTGAAGGTGCCACCGGCGGGAGCCGTGAAGCCGGGCACGTTCACCAACGCGGCGGTGTTGGGATGGTCCTTGTCCCATACCACCTCAATGTCCAAAAGCTCGCTGAGGTAGCGAAGGGGCACGTAGGTAGCGCCGTCGTAGGCAAACACCTGGGCGGCTTCCCCGTTGGTCTTGGTGGGGGTGACGGCCTGGCCGTTGATGGTCATGTCCATGGGGGTAACAGAGATGGTCTTCTCTGTTCCAGCCGCCAGAGCGGCCGTTCCCAGAACCATGACAAATGCCAGGGCTAGGGCGGTGATCCTTTTCTTTATGTACGTTCTCTCCTTACCATATATTTTGGCATTCCTTACCAGGGAACATTTTTATTATACACCTCCGGCCCTATTTTGTAAATTATTTAACATTTTTTCTTCTATTTTACTTCTTTTTTTACAAAATGACACATTTGACAGTATACCTTATTCTGTCGATTATATAACGGTCCATTTTGTTTATAAGCATTTTCACAAAAAAGCTATAACAAATTATAAGAAAATATTTCGGTTGAACCGTGGTGGTCCAACGGACTTTTCCTTGCTCCCCCTCTTCTCTTCCTCAGGACAGTTCAAATGGATAAGACCTGTAGACCAAAATCTATCTTTGAAACGGGATCCCAATTATTTGTTTAATCTGGATTTCCCGTCTCCCCTTTCAATCAAAAAAGCCCCGGAGGAGATCCTCTCCTCCGGGGCTTTTTCTCTTTGTGCTTCAGGATCAGTTCTTGGCCTGGGCCAGAGCGGCGGCCACAGCCTCCTTGGCCGCAGAGGAGGTCACGGTAGCTCCGGCAACACTGTCCATGTTGGCTCCGGCAGCCTTGGCGCTGGCCGCCAGGTCCTCCAGCGCGGCTCCGCCGATGGCGGGAGTCTCGCCGTCGCCGGTAATGCTCACGGCGGTGATGTTATCGTCGTCCACGGTAACGGTGGCGACTACAGAGCCGCCAAAGCCCTGGGCGGAACCGGTGTAAGTACCAGCCTTATAGGTCTTGGGGGCAGGCTCAGGCGTGGGCTCCGGGGTAGGTTCGGGCTTGGCCTCGGGGGTGGGCTCGGGGGTTACAGGGGCCATCACCTCGGCGGTAGGCTCTACAGTGGGCTCGGCGGTAGCCTCCACAGAAGGCTCTGCGGTGGGCTCCACACTGGGCTCCTCGGAAGGCTCTACAGAGGGCTCCTCAGAGGGAACGGCTGTGGGCTCCACAGAAGCCTCTACGGAGGGCTCCACAGGATCAGGGGTGGGCTCGGCCTCTTTGCCGCCGCAGGCTGCCAGGCTCATCACCATGGCAAGGGTCAGCAGCAGCGCGCCAAATTTCTTGTTCATGTTACTCGTCTCCTTCATTCTATGCTTTGATCTTTCCCTCTCCGGCGCTCCACCGCCGGGGGAGGTGAGATATATACTACCACAAAAGAAATACGGTTGCAAGGGCAACTCTTCCCTTCCCTCATTTTTCCTCCTTTTACCGCCCGGAAAATTTCCGGGCGGTAATTTTTGCGGCATACGGAAATCGTCAAAATACGTTGCTTTTTGACAAGCGCGATGTTACAATGCCTTTGTTTCATTTTGGCCGAAAGGGAGGGATTTGCGGTGACAGAAGAAAAAGAGGACCTTCGGCAGCAGCAAAAGAGCCGGGAAACGCATTCCGGCGCAACACGTCATTTTTCCGGGACATCCGCTCTCCCCCCAGTTTACCTTCCGCGGAAGGAACGTTTCCGCCGCAGATTGGGCGGGATCCTGCTCCTGCTGTCCCCACTGCTGCTCACCTTCTGCTGTCAGCTTATTACCCTGCGTTCTTTGGATAAGACCCTTTTATGGTTCGGCGATCATCCCCTCTCCGCTTTTCTTACCGCGGGACTTCTTTTTTTCACAGAGCTGGCCCTTTTGCTGGCTTTGGGCCGCCCCTTCTGGGCGGCGCTGATCCCCGCTGTTCCCATAGCGGTCCTCGCCGTCGCCAGCACCTTGAAGGAGCTTGTTAACGGCGTTCCCCTTCTCATCAGCGATCTTTCCATGGCGCGGCAGGCTGGCTCTATTGCCGGTTTTCTCCGCCCCGGCATGAGTTGGGGACGGGGCACTCTTCCCGCTCTTCTCCTACTGGGCGCTTTGCTGTTGAGCCTGGCTCTTCTTTTTCGTGGGATCTCCCTGGCCCCCGGCCGCTACCGGGCCGCAGGCTGCGAAATGATGGTGGTCCTCCTGGCCCTTTGCCTTTTTACCTCCCCCCTTCAGGGTTTTGCCGCCGGGGAGGAAGGAGAGACCCAGTCCGGGCGAAATGAGAGGCTGGGGCTTTTGCTGGGTCTTTACAGCGCCGGGGTAGACAGCGTTATGAGCCGCCCCGGAGATTACACCGAGGGCAATCTGAACCGGATCCTTCTGGATCTGGAGTCGGAGGCCGAGGCCGCTCCCCAACCGGAGAAGCGGCCCAATGTGGTGCTTTTGGTCAGCGAAAGCTTTTTTGACGTCACTCAGCTTCCTGGCCTTACCTTTATCCGGGACCCCATTCTGAACTTCCACGCCCTTTCCAAGCGCTGGCCTACCGGCATTTTTCTCTCCAATACCTACGGCGGAGGAACAGGAAATGTGGAGATGGAGATCCTCACCGGTATCCCCTCCGCCTTTCTGGGAGCCGGGGAAAGCCTTACCACCCTCTCCGATCCCACCGCCTATGAGCGCCTTCCCTCCGTTGCCAAGGTCTTTTCCACCCAGGGCTATGAGACGGTAATGGTCCACACCTACACCGACAGTCTTTATAACCGGGGAACAAACCTCCCCAAGATGGGCTTTCAGACCACCGTTTACCAGGATGATTTCCCCAAGGACTCCCACGAAGCAGGGGGCTTCCTTTCCGACCACAGCCTGACCCAGGAACTGATCCGCCGCTTTGAAGCCAAAGAGGACAGCCCTATCTTTCTCTACGGCCTGTCTATGGAGAACCACCCCCCCTATCATGCCGGAAAATTTTTTGGGGAGCGCTCCGGCCTGGGAACGGAAAGCTCTCTTTTGACCCAAGAGGGCCTGGAGGTCATGGACGCACTGGCCCTTGGACTTCGGGACGCGGACGCTGCCCTAGGGGAACTGCTGGACTATTTCTCCGGGCAGGACGAGCCTGTGATCGTGGTCTTTCTGGGCGACCATCTGCCCGGACTCTATGTCACCGAGGAGGATAACCTCTATACCGCCATGGGCTACAGCACCAGCAGCAACACTCAGGACTGGTCCCCGGAAGAGATGAAAAAAATGCACTCCACCTGTTTTTTGGTCTGGAACAACTTTGACGCTGAGCTGGACGTTCCGCAAGCCGTCTCCTGCACCTCTTTAGGGACCCGGCTGCTCTCCTGGGCGGGGTTAGAGCGTCCCCTCTACTTTCAATGGGTGGACAAGGCTTCCCAGGAAGCCCTTCTCTACCGTCCCCGCCTTTTTGTATCCGGAGAGGGCATCCCCTACGAAAAGCCGCCCCAGGACAGCGAGGAGACCATAGCCGTTTGGCGGAACCTGGTCTATGACGCCGTCTACGGTCAGGGCTATATTACGCAACAGCTTACCGCCCTCTCCCCTTGACGTCTACAACAAAAGGGGCCTTCCATGAACTGGAAGGCCCCTTTTTCTTTGTGATCTACTTTTTCTTCGCAAGGCCTGACTCCCCAACAAGCCATCTTTTCCTTCCCCTATTTCGTGGCCCAGTTCCCCGTGGCCGCCGCCTTCAGATAGGCGTTTACAAAACCGTCCAGATCCCCGTCCATCACGGCGTTTATATTACTGGTTTCAAAATTGGTCCGCAGATCCTTCACCATCTGATAGGGCATAAACACGTAGGAGCGGATCTGGCTGCCCCACTCGATCTTTAGCTGGACCCCCTTCAAATCGGAGATCTTTTCCGCCTTCTCTTGCATTTGCAGCTCCACCAGCTTGGCCCGGAGCATTTTCAAGCAGTTATCCTTGTTCTGGAACTGGCTCCTCTCCTGCTGGGAGGCCACCACAATGCCGGTGGCCTTATGGATGAGCCGGACGGCGGAGGAGGTCTTGTTGATGTGCTGTCCACCGGCTCCCGATGCCCGGTAGACCTGCATTTCGTAGTCCTCCTCTTTGATTTCAATGTCCGCGTCTTCCGGAAGGTCGGGCATCACCTCTACCGAGGCAAAGGAGGTCTGTCTTCTGGCGTTGGCGTCAAAGGGGGATACCCGCACCAGACGGTGGACCCCGTGCTCTCCCCGCAGATAGCCGTAGGCGTTCTCCCCCTCGATCATAATGGTGGCAGACTTGATTCCTGCCTCGTCCGCCTCCTGATAATCCATGATTTTATAGGTAAAGCCCTTCCGCTCCACCCAACGGGTATACATCCGATAGAGCATCTGGGCCCAATCCTGGGCCTCCGTTCCTCCTGCGCCCGGGTGGATGGTAAGGATCACGTTGGAGCTGTCATACTCCCCGGTGAGCAGAGTAGACAGACGGGCCTGCTCCATCTCCTCCTCCAGCTTGGCGACCCCCTCCTCCAGTTCGGGAAGCAGGGATGTGTCCTCCATCTCATTTCCCATCTCGCACAGGGTAAACAGATCGTCCCACTCCCGCTCCCGGCGCTGCTGGCTCTCCAGCTTTCCCCGGAGGGTATTCATCCGCCGGGTGGCCTTCTGAGACTTCTCCAGATCATCCCAAAAGCCGTCGCTGGCGCTCTCCGATTCCAGCATCTCCAACTCCCGCCGGGCACTCTCCAGATCCAGGGCCTGGCTGAGATCGTCCAGACTGGGCTTCAGGTTGTTGAGCTTTACCTTATATTCGTCAAATTGAAGCATAACTCACACTCACATTCTTAAAAAAGGTCGTTTCCTATTATATCCAAAGGGTTCCAGGTTGTAAAGAAAAAGATGTCCGCCCCTTTAAAAATGGAATTTTTTTCCTTTTTTCAGAATTTCTTCTTGACACCCCTCATAAGCTATGGTATAGTAGATAGGCGCTTAAGGGACCCGTGTCATCCATGCCGGAGTGGCGGAATTGGTAGACGCCCGGGACTTAAAATCCTGTGTTCCAAAAGAACGTGCCGGTTCGACTCCGGTCTCCGGCACCA
>CANRZY010000097.1 GCA_947644625.1 uncultured Pseudoflavonifractor sp. | reverse complement strand
GCCCGGCGATAACGTGGAGATGGACGTGGAGCTGATCACCCCCATCGCCATCGAGGAGGGCGTCCGGTTCGCTATCCGTGAGGGTGGCCACACCGTGGGTTCCGGCGTTGTCATTAAGGTCAACGAGTAATCTACAATTTTAGATTATAAAAAGGACCAGCCGAAAGGCTGGTCCTTTTTTGTATGTTGGGCGGGGAATAAATCAGAATTTGGCGTTGTACTATTGTGCCGGTGGGGAAATCAAAAATGAACCGTGGTCCTGCCGGGCGGATGATATCCGCCCCCACCCTTCGTAAACATCGGTCTTGTGTAGGGGCGGCTATTAGCCGCCCGCCCAGGCATGGATCCCGCTATAACTTTTTATTTACCCGATATCTCCAAACTCTCCGCCACTTCATGCAAGGTCTTTGCCGAACGCTGAAAGGCCTCCCGCTCCTCTGGAGAGAGCTGGATCTCCAGCACCTTTTCCGCCCCATCCCGGCCTACCACCGCCGGTACGCTCATGCACAGATCCTCCACCCCGTATAGGCCCTGAAGATTAACGGAAACAGGCAGGATAGAGTGCTCGTCCCGAACGATACACTGGGAGATCCGGGCCACTGCCGCAGCAATCCCATAATAGGTGGCTCCCTTTCGTTCTATGATCTCATAGGCGGAATCTCTGACGTCCTTGTAGATCCGCTCCATGTTTTCCCTGTGGTCGATAAAGCCGCGCAGCTCA
This sequence comes from uncultured Pseudoflavonifractor sp., assembly GCA_947644625.1. Taxonomy (GTDB): domain Bacteria; phylum Bacillota; class Clostridia; order Oscillospirales; family Oscillospiraceae; genus Vermiculatibacterium. The sequence goes on along the minus strand of CANRZY010000097.1, from coordinate 4,579 downwards.
CAGAAGTGGTCCAGATCCACTCCGGATATGTTGGCGCCGCTCCATACCGCCAGCTCGCTGTCGCCATGCTCTCCGATAATGACCGCGTGGACGCTGCGGCTGTCAACCCGCAGATGTTCTCCCAGCAGGTATTTCAGCCGGGCGGTATCCAGCACGGTACCCGATCCAATGACCTGCTGCGCAGGCAGGCCGGAGAGCTTTTGGGCCGCCCAGGTGAGAATATCCACCGGATTGGAGACGATAAGCAGGATGGCTTCCCGGTTGTAGGCCACGATCTGAGGGATGATAGAACCCAGGATCGCCACGTTTTTTCTCACCAGGTCCAGCCGTGTCTCTCCCGGCTTTTGGTTTGCGCCGGCGGTAATGACGATAAGGGCGCAGTCGGCAAGATCGGAATAATCCCCGGCGTAGATCTTCATGGGCCGGGAGAAGGGGAGGCCGTGAGCAATATCCATGGCTTCCCCCTCGGCTCTGCCCCGGTTTACGTCCAGCAGCACCAGTTCGGAAAAGATCCCAGTCCTCATCATGGCAAAGGCGGAGGAGGACCCCACGAAGCCGCAGCCAATGACGGCGGCCTTTTGCATATTGACCATAAAAAACGCCCCTTTTCAGCGAAAGAGTATTTTTCAGTGTATCCAGTATAAGATAAAAATATGTGGCGGTACTTGACGGACGGGAAAAAAGGTGTATAATAAGAACAGCCAAACAAATGAACAATTGCTCATATGTTTTGACAGGGAGGGAGGAATGAATATGGCGGAAGAAATTCCGGGGGTAGAGCGCTGTGAATTTATCCATGTCCATGAGGATATTGTGAAGAGGGTCACTGAAGCGATGCCGGGGGAAGAGACCCTGTACGATCTGGCGGATCTGTTTCGGATCTTTGCTGATTCCACCCGGATCAAGATCTTGTATGTCCTTTATGAATCGGAGATGTGCGTATGCGACATCGCTCAGCTTCTGGGCATGACCCAATCGGCCATCTCCCATCAGCTTCGGGCTCTGAAGCAATCCAAGCTGGTGAAATACCGCCGGGAGGGAAAGACGGTTTTCTATTCTCTGTCGGACGATCATGTGGTGACCATTCTGGCCCAGGGAATGGAGCATATAGAAGAGTGAAGCGGCAGGCAACAGGGGAGCTTGGACCGGAGCGAGGGCGAGCATAGGGCCGTGCAGCGGCCCGGAGACCAGCCCGAAATGGAGGGAAAGCGAGCCTGAGCGATAGCCTATCTTTAGTAGGGCGGGGGCTTGCCCCCGCCGCCAAATCTGATTTTGCGGAAATAGAAGGAGGATCTACCCATGAAAAAGAAATTTACTCTGACCGACCTGGACTGTGCCAACTGTGCCGCCAAGATGGAGGACGCCATCAACAAAATTGACGGTGTTACCGCCGCCACGGTGAGCTTCCTCCAGCAGAAGTTGACCATCGAGGCCGACGACGCCCGGTTTGACGACATTATGGATCAGGTGGTAAAGGTCTGTAAAAAGGTGGAGCCCGACTGCACCATTGAGATGTAATGTAGAGGAGGGACCACCCCATGAACAAAAAGCAAGAAAAGGTCCTTTACCGGATCCTTGCCGCCGCTCTTCTACTGGTGGCGGCGGTGCTGATAAGGCCCCGGCTGTCCATTTCCGCACTTCCGGTATTTTTGATCCCCTACTTCACCATCGGCTGGGATATTCTGTGGAAGGCTGTCCGCAATATCCGGAACGGTCAGGTCTTTGACGAAAACTTTCTTATGGCTATCGCCACCGTAGGCGCTCTTGCCATTGGGGAGTATCCAGAGGCGGTGTTTGTCATGCTCTTCTACCAGGTGGGAGAGCTGTTTCAGAATGTGGCGGTGGGGAAGTCCCGAAAATCCATTGCGGCTCTGATGGATATCCGCCCTGACAGCGCCAATGTGGAGCGGAATGGACAGGTGGAGACGGTAGATCCGGAGGAGGTGGCGGTGGGGGAGACCATCCTGATCCGTCCCGGCGAGCGGGTGCCCATCGACGGCGTGGTGCTGGAGGGTAGCTCCACTCTCAATACCGCCGCCCTTACCGGGGAATCCCTGCCACGGGATATCGGTGAGGGGGATGATGTGATCTCCGGCTGTATCAATATGAGCGGCCTTCTTCGGGTACGGACCACCAAGGAGTTTGGGGATTCCACTGTGGCCAAGATCCTGGACCTGGTAGAGAACTCCTCCACCAAAAAGGCCAGGACCGAGCAATTTATTACCCGCTTTGCCAGATGGTATACCCCGGCGGTGGTCATAGGAGCGGTAATGCTGGCCGTTCTGCCTCCCTTGCTGCTGGACGGGAATTGGACCCTCTGGTTCCGGCAGGCCCTTATCTTCCTGGTCATTTCCTGTCCCTGCGCCCTGGTGATCTCAGTGCCCCTAACCTTCTTCGGCGGCATCGGCGGCTGCTCCAAGGCCGGGATCCTGGTGAAGGGCAGCAACTATCTGGAGGCTCTGGCCCGGACGGAGACGGTGGTCTTTGACAAAACGGGGACCCTGACCAAGGGAGTGTTTCGGGTGACCGCCATCCACCCGGAGGGGTGCGATGAGGCAAAGCTTCTGGAGCTGGCGGCTCTGGCGGAAAGCTATTCCGGTCACCCCATCGCCCGTTCCCTTCGGGAGGCCTATGGTAAGGAGCCTGACAAGCGCCGGGTGGCCAATGTGGAGGAGCTGGCCGGACGGGGAGTGAAGGCGGACCTGGATGGGGAAACGGTCTATGTGGGTAACGACAAGCTGATGGAAGAGGTGGCAGTCACCTGGCGTCCCTGCCGCAAGGTGGGTACCACCGTCCATGTGGCGGAGAAAGGGAAGTACCTGGGCCATATTGTCATATCCGACGAGGTAAAGCCGGACGCTGCCTCCGCCATTGCCGCGCTGAAAGCGGCAGGGGTAAAAAAGACGGTCATGCTTACTGGAGACGCCAAAGAGGTAGGGCAGGCGGTGGGGGCTGAACTGGGCCTGGACCAGGTTCACGCCCAGCTGTTGCCCGCCGATAAGGTAGAGCGGGTGGAGGCTTTACTGAAGGAAAAGTCCCCCAGGGGTACCTTGGCCTTTGTGGGCGACGGGATCAATGACGCCCCCGTTCTCTCCCGTGCCGACGTGGGGGTGGCCATGGGAGCCCTGGGCTCCGACGCCGCCATCGAGGCCGCCGATGTGGTCCTTATGGACGACAGGCCCTCCAAGCTGGCCCAGGCCATCCAAATGGCCCGCCGGACCCTAAGGATCGCCAACCAGAACATCGTATTTGCCCTGGGCGTAAAGGGGATATTCCTCCTTCTGGGTGTGCTGGGGAAAGCCAACATGTGGGAGGCTACCTTTGCCGATGTGGGCGTCAGCGTCATTGCCATCCTGAATGCCACAAGAGCGTTGAGAATAAACGATAAGAACAGATAAGAAAATCGGCGCGCGGAGGTTTCCGCGCGCCGATCGTAGTGTGAGGAGAGCCATCAGAAGCGGGCAAAGCCCATTTGCCGTGCGGACCAAAAAGCCTTTCTAAAAAGTCAGAGCGGGTTCCTGCTCAAGGACTTCTTGGAAAGGCTTTTCATATCTCATGTAACAAGCCAGAAGAAAAATGATCTCCGACGGCGACTCTAACTCTTTGGAATGATTTCCAACGATCTTTTTCAATAGGTATTCATCCTTTTGGATCCGTTCCCAGCATTGGTTGCAGGTCCGCTCGATCTGGCGGACTACCGTTTGATAGCGTTTTGGATAGAAGTCCTTTGCCGCGTCCGGGTAAACATCCTTTGTTACCTGAATGGAATTTCGACTTCTGCCCTGGACAAACATAAGCTCATAGGCGATCTCGACGCAGCGAACCAGGGCCCCGATATTACATCGTGAAAACCCGAAAATAGAACGTACCAGACTATTTGCAGACTGCATGAGGGCAACCACCTTTTCTTTAAGATGGTCCCATAATATAGAGCTTTGACAAATATACTTATTTTTCGTCACAACTCGACATTACTTCCTGATTTTTCCAGCTCAATGACGCCGCCGGCGATTCACACCGGAACAAAGAGTAGAAAGTCAAAATACGGGAGAAGGCCATAAAAAGAATAAAAAGGCTAATAATATAAATGTCGTGGGGAATCTGTTTTGTTGCGGTTACTTTAAATAATTATTGGAATATTAAGGAAAATTGTCGAAAACTATACTTAAAAAGGCGTTTTTGCCCGTATAATCTATTTTCAACCGTAGAGATGCAAGATAATATATCTATTAGAGATTATTTGTCTCTCCTACTTTTATTTTTGGGAGATTGTGATAAAATGGAACTGGATTATATGGAAATCGGCAGAAATATCCGGAGCTGCCGTCGGGAAAAAGGTCTGAAACAGAAGGATCTGGCCGAAATGGTCCGGGTGTCCGATCAACATATGAGCCACATTGAAAACGGAAGTACACAGTTAAGCCTGCCCACCCTGATCGCGGTAGCCAACGCGTTGGAGATCGATTGCAATACCTTATTGGGACAGAACCTGGGCAAGGCGCAGAGGGTCATACTGCGGCAGGAGTTGGCAGAGATCCTGGACAGAGTGGGCGGGGATGAAAAAAAGCTTCGGCTGCGG
>CANRZY010000096.1 GCA_947644625.1 uncultured Pseudoflavonifractor sp. | reverse complement strand
CCATAATCCTTTTGAGCATAATGGGATCAAGATCTTCAACGGTCAGGGCTTTAAGCTTTCCGACGCGCTGGAGAACAAGATCGAGGACATCGTTCTCTTTAACGAAAAACCCACCCTCTGCAAGGGGGAGGAGATTGGAAAGGTAACATACCTGGACCAGCAGGGAAGTGAAGACTATATTAACCACCTGGTCTCCACCGTAGAGAACGATCTTGCCGGTATGCGCATCTTGGTGGATTGCGCCAACGGCGCCGCTTCCGCCACAGCGGGACGACTTTTTGACCGCTTTCCCAAGCTCCAAAGCGATATCATCAACGCCGACCCCAACGGAGTCAATATCAATAAAGACTGTGGCTCCACCCATATTGAGGCCCTTTCCGCTATGGTCAAGGCGGGAAAATACGATATGGGCATTGCCTTTGACGGAGACGCGGACCGCTGTCTGGCAGTGGACGATCAGGGCGTTTTGATTGACGGAGATCAGGTCCTGGCGATCTGTGGAACAGATCTGGACAGCAGGGGAGAGTTGGCGGGAAAAACTTTGGTAGCCACGGTTATGAGCAATCTGGGGTTTCGTATCTTTGCCAAGGAACACGGTTATGAGCTGATCTGTACAGATGTGGGAGATCGGAATGTATTGGAGGAAATGGAACGTGGTGGTTTTGTTTTGGGGGGAGAGCAGTCCGGGCATACCATTTTCCGCCGTTTTGCCACCACCGGAGATGGGGAGCTTACCGCTCTTCAGCTTCTGAGCGTGGTCCACAAATCGGGGAAACGGGCCTCTGAGCTGGCGGCCATGTGCGCCAGATATCCCCAGGTGCTCTTAAATGTAACGGTCAACAGCAAGGAAAAGAAGCAGGAGATTATGAGCTCTCAGGCACTGAAGGAGGCGGTGATCCAGGCGGAGGAGCGGCTTGCCGACACCGGGCGGGTCCTGGTGCGCCCCTCCGGGACAGAGCCGCTTGTGCGGGTCATGATCGAGGCTAAGGAAGAAAGGACCGCCACAGACGAGGCGGAAAAACTGGCGAATCTTATAAAAAATATGTAATAGCTTTAGATGTTTTGCTGTAATTTGTATAAAATCTATTGACAAACACCAAATTCTCTGTTATATAAGTATAAAGGATCCTGTGTTATGGTGCCTTTTCATCAACAAACTGACGAAGTTTTATGTCGCTGGGCCGCTTTGGGAGACAGGGATGCGGAGGAAAGCCTGGCTGCCCGATACAGCAGGCTGGTGCGGATCTGCGCAAGACCCTATTTTCTGGCAGGCGGAGACAGTGAGGACCTCATTCAGGAGGGGATGATCGGTCTGTTATCCGCGATCCGGGGGTTCCGGCCGGATGAGGGTACGGTATTTCCCTCTTATGCCGAGGTCTGTATCCGAAATCGGATCCATTCGGCGGTAAAAGCAGCCGCACGGGGAAAGCATGGTCCTCTGAACGGTTCGGTTTCCATGGATTCCCCTTTGTTTGAGGGCAGTGTCGGCTCTTTTCCTACGGATGACCCCGAGGATATGTTTATCAGCAGGGAAGAGCAAGAGGCTCGGCTGAGGGCATTGCGTGGCAAGCTCTCAGCCTTTGAAGTGACAGTTTTGGAGTTCTATTTGAACGGTTATTCCTGTCAAGAGATCGCCGTGCAAACGAAGCGTTCCTTCAAGTCGGTGGATAACGCCGTTCAGCGCATTCGGCGCAAGGCTGCGCCATTCCTTACTACCGGCGATATCAGTGTAAGCTGATCGCAATATTAAACCGCCCAGCCTTGTTTGGAACGGATCCGGGACTTGGGAAAATGGGCAAAGAGAGGGTAATATCATGTACGAAGACAAGACGCTTGTATGTAAGGAATGCGGACAGGAGTTCGTGTTCACCGCCGGAGAGCAGGAGTTTTACGCGGAGCGCGGCTTCCAGAATGAGCCTCAGCGCTGCAAGGCCTGCCGTGATGCGCGCAAGGCTGCGGCCCGCGGCCCGCGCGAGTATTTTGCAGCCACCTGTGCCCACTGTGGCGGAGAAGCGAAGGTTCCTTTTGAGCCTAAGTCTGACCGCCCCGTGTATTGCAGTGAATGCTTTGCCAAAATGCGCGAAGAAGAGCAGCTGGGATAATATCGACCGATATTTGAAAAGGGAGACGCTTCCGCGTCTCCCTTTTTTGCAAAACCTTGCTTTTTTGCAGAAAATGGGTATACTGGAAAGGGAAATATCCCTGTTGGAAGGAACGGTTTGGTACAGTGGGGCCCTCTGTGTTTTCGCCGGGCTGGTATTGCCTGCGGGAATGAATGAGACCATAGGCGTTTGGACCAAAAATCCGGTCTGAACCTATTCAAACTGTGACAAAATAAAAAATTATGAAAAGTTGAGGGGGGGCACTTGCAATTTTACGGTTACTTGCCTATAATATGATGAAAGCAAAATCAGTTTTCAAATGGAGGAATACACCATGAAAGAGCTTTCTCATATTGCATTGGGAATCAACCCATCCTCAACTATGGCAATCGATACGCTGTTCAAGCAGATGAAGGCGGAAGGACAGAATGTGATCGGTTTTGCCGCCGGAGAGCCGGATTTTAATACCCCAGATACCATTAAAGAGGCGGCTATTCAGGCCATTCACGATAATTATACCCGCTATACGCCGCCCTCTGGCGCCATGGATCTGAAGCAGGCAGTGTGCGACCGGATGAAGGCCGATATCGGAGTGGAATATCAGCCCAATCAGGTCATTGTATCCAGCGGCGCCAAGCATATTGTTTATCTGAGCCTTCGGGTGCTGGTAAATCCCGGTGACGAAGTGATCCTGCCCACTCCGGCTTGGGTCAGCTATTATGAGCTGATTCGTATGGTGGGGGCCACTCCGGTGTTGGTGGAGGCCACGGAGGAGGAGCATTTTAAGCTTTCTCCCGAAAAGCTGGAGGCCGCCATTACGGATAAGACCAAGGCCATTATTTTTAACAATCCCTCTAATCCCACCGGTATGCTCTATGATGCCCGGCAGCTGAAGGAGTTGGCTGATGTATGCGTCCGTCATGACCTCTATATCATTTCAGATGAGATTTATTATGGATTGGTCTATGACGGAAAGCCTTTCACCAGTGTTGCCGCACTGGGGGAGGAGATCAAAAAGCGGACTATCTTGATCAATGGTGTATCCAAGTCCTATGCGATGACCGGTTGGCGGATTGGCTACGCTTTGGCAGAGCCTCATATTGCAAAACTGATGGCAAATTATCTCAGTCATTCCACCGGATCGCCTTGCTCCATTTCCCAAAGGGCGGCGCTCCGGGGCCTTACCGCTCCGCAGGAGGAGACCGACGCTATGCGGGATGCCTTCCAGGCCCGTCGGGACTACATGGTGGAGCGGATCAACGCCATGGAAGGAGTTAGTTGCATTCGCCCGGAGGGCGCGTTTTACATTATGGTTAATGTAAAAGAGCAAATTGGCAGAACGATTTGTGGTGAGAAGATCAACAGTGACGCGGATTTTGCCACAGCCTTTTTGAAGCACGGCCTGGTAGCCCTGGTCCCTGGTGACGGGTTTAGTGCGCCCGGCTTTGTCCGCTGGTCTTATGCGGCCTCTATGGAGAATATCAAGGAGGGCCTGGACCGGCTGGAGAAGTTTTTGGCGCGATAAATGATATGGAAGTGAGGGCCGCGGATGAGTACAAATGTTTATGAGTCCCCCTTGTCCTCCCGGTATGCAAGTCCCGAAATGCTGTATCTGTTTTCTCCTGATAAGAAATTTACCACCTGGCATAAGCTATGGGTGGCTCTGGCCAGGGGAGAGATGGAATTAGGGCTTCCTATTACGGAGGATCAGGTCCGGGAATTGGAGGTCCACGCCGACGAGGTGGATTATGAAGCCGCCAAACGATGGGAGGCCAAACTTCGCCACGACGTTATGGCTCATATCCACGCCTATGGAGAACAGTGTCCCAAGGCTATGCCTATCATCCATCTGGGCGCCACCAGTTGTTATGTGGGAGACAATACCGACGTGATCCTGATGCGGGAAGGACTGCTCCTGATTCGGGATAAGCTGGTAAAGACGCTGGCCTATCTGGAAAAATTTGCTGACTGCTATAAAGAGTTGCCCACGTTGGGATTTACACACTTTCAACCTGCGCAATTGGTTACGGTGGGGAAACGGGCTACCCTTTGGATGAATGAGTTGCTTATGGACCTGGAAGAGGTGGAATACCGAATTTCCCATATGGCTCTTTTGGGTTCCAAAGGGACGACCGGAACCCAGGCCAGTTTTCTGGAGTTGTTCAATGGCGACCACGAAAAGGTAAAGGCCCTGGAGGAAAAAATTGCTGTGGAGATGGGCTTTGACCGGGTGGTTCCGGTTTCCGGGCAGACCTATTCCAGGAAGATGGACGCCGCTGTGCTCTCCACTCTTTCGGGGATCGCCCAGTCGGCCAGCAAGTTTGCCACCGACCTTCGGCTGCTGTGCCATTTGAAGGAGATCGAGGAGCCCTTTGAGGCAAGCCAGATCGGCTCCTCCGCCATGCCCTATAAGCGAAATCCCATGCGCTGTGAGCGGATCTGCGCGTTGGCCCGATATGTGATGGCGGATGCAGTCAACCCCGTGATCACTGCCGCCGGTCAATGGTTTGAACGGACGCTGGATGACTCTGCCAACAAGCGTATTGCTATTCCAGAGGCCTTTTTAGCGGTAGACGCAATTTTGAATCTTTATGCCAACGTTGCCTCAGGACTGGTGGTCCATGAAAAGGTCATTGCCAAACATGTGAGAGAAGAACTTCCCTTTATGGCGACTGAAAATATTATGATGGACGCGGTAAAGCGAGGGGGGGACAGGCAGGCAGTCCATGAACGGATCCGGCAGCTTTCTCTGGAGGCGGGTCATACCGTTAAGGAGCTGGGCCTTCCCAATGATCTGATGGATCGGATCGCTGGAGATCCCGTTTTTGGGCTGACCAGAGGGGAGTTGGAGGCTCATCTGGACCCAGGCGCTTATATAGGCCGTTGTCCGGAGCAGGTAGAGGAATTTTTGGTCGGCTGTGTTCATCCTGTTCTGAAGCGGTATCCCACCGCTCTCAGGCAGGCGGATACCCAGCTTACCGTATAAGATAAGCATTAAAGGGAGGAAACAGACATGGATAGCGCGGTTCGACGTATTGGTGTATTGACCAGCGGAGGCGACGCCCCGGGTATGAACGCGGCGGTCCGGGCGGTGGTTCGGAGCTGTTTAAAAATGGGGATCGCGTGCGTTGGCATACGCCGCGGCTTTAACGGTCTTAGCAACGGAGATTTTAAGCCCATGGACTTTGAAAGTGTCAGCGGCCTGCTTCGGCG
>CANRZY010000095.1 GCA_947644625.1 uncultured Pseudoflavonifractor sp. | reverse complement strand
CCAGCTCGTCGGCCCGGCGGAAGGCGGAGATAAACAGGGGCACCAGCAGGGGAATAAGAGCTTTGGCTTTTTCCAGAAGATTGCCGGAATCGAAGTCGGCTCCCCGGGCCTTTTGGGCCGCCATGATCTTATCCGTCTCCTCAATGAGGGTGGGAATAAACCGGAGAGCTATGGACATCATCATAGCCAACTCGTGGATAGGTAGGCGGAGCTTCTTCAGGGGCCCCAGCAGATCCTCCAGGGCGTCGGTGAGAAGAATGGGGGAGGTGGTGTAGGTCAGAAGGAAGGTGCAGGAGATGAGCAGCATGATCCGCAGCACCATAAAAAAGGCGGTGCGGACCCCCTCCCAGTAGATGGTGAAGATCCAGAAGGCCACCAGAGGGTTGCCCTGGCCGGGAGTGTAGAAAAGGTTCAGGATAGCGGTAAAGACCACGATAAAGAGGATAGGCTTCATGCCCTTCACCAGCACCTTGAGCCCCACGTGAGAGACCCGGATGCCCAGCAGCAGGACTCCCAGCATAAGCCCGTAGCCCAGGGCATTTTTAGCCATAAAGAGAGCGACAATATAGAAAACCGTCAAAAGCAGCTTGGTCCGGGGATCCAGCCGGTGGAGGATGGAGCTTCCGGGAAAATACTGCCCCAGGGTAATGTCCTTGAGCGCCATCAGCCTTTCCCTCCTTCCCCAGGGGTGGCCCCCGCTTTGGGCAGAGCATTCAGGATGGCTTCCTTCGCCTGCCCGATGGTGTAGACCGAAGGGTCCACGTCCACCCCCAGGGCCCTCAGCCGGTGGAATACCCGGGTCATCCGGGGAACCCCCAGCCCCATCTGCTCCAACTCCTCTCCGTGGGCAAAGACCTCCCTGGGAGTGCCTTCAAAGGGGAGTCGTCCATCGTTGACCACCACCAGCCGGTCTACTGTTCGGGCCATCTCCTCCATGGAATGGGAGACGATGATAATGGTGGCGTTCTTGGCCTTGTGATAGTCCCGGATATTGCCCAGGATCCGCTCCACGCCTACTGGGTCCAAACCGGCGGTGGGCTCGTCCAGAATGAGGACGGCAGGCTCCATGGCGATAACCCCGGCGATAGCGACCCGGCGCTTTTGTCCCCCGGAAAGCTCGAAGGGAGACTGCTCCAGGACACTGTCGGGAAGTCCCACAAATTGGGCGGCCTCCCTTACCCGGCGGTCGATCTCCGTTTCGTCCAGCCCCATATTTTTGGGACCGAAGGAAATGTCCCGATAGACCGTTTCCTCAAAAAGCTGGTATTCCGGGTACTGGAACACCAATCCCACCCGAAACCGGGCCTGCCGCGTGGCCTCCTTGGTCTCCCAGATATCCTGCCCTTCCACCAGCACCCGGCCTGAGGTGGGCTTCAAAAGCCCGTTAAGGTGCTGAATGAGGGTAGACTTCCCCGACCCGGTGTGTCCAATGACCCCCAGGTATTCTCCCTTGTAGGCGGTAAAGTCTACATCCACCAGGGCCGCATGCTGAAAGGGGGTCCCGGCGGAATAGACATGATTGAGTTTTTCCGTCTGTACGATAGGTTCCAACGGTATCATTCCTTGTTTTTCAAGCGTTCTACCTCGGCGCGCAGGGCGGCTACCTGATAGTGTAGATCAGAGACAGAGGTGAGGAGCCAGGCAACGGCACAGACAATAAGCCCAATGCCAAGACTGAGAAGGAGCAGGGTCCAAAGGGTGTGTCCCGTTCCGGCCAGCAGGAGCCAAAGAAGGACCAACGACAACAGAAAGCCCGCCAGCCCTGCGGCGCAAGCGCGCTGAAAAGGTGTATATCGGTTCATGGCTCCGCCCCTTCTCCTTTTTTCAACAGCTCATAAAGGGCCTGGGCGCACCCTTCATCGCTCAGGGTATCCAGGGGGACGTTCAAACCTTCCTTTTGGAGCTCATACATCAGCTCCACCGTCTCCGGAACCGTAAGTCCCACGGCTTTCAGCTCCTCTACCCGCTGAAAAACCTCGCAGGGGGAGCCGTCGGCTACGACCTTCCCGCGGCTCATAACAATAAGCCGCCCGGCCTGGGCCGCCTCGTCCATATGGTGGGTGATAAGGACAACGGTGACGCCGCTTTCGGCGTTCAGCGTTTGAATGGTCTCCATGACCTCTTTCCGCCCAATGGGATCCAGCATGGCGGTGGGCTCGTCCAGCACTACGCACCGGGGCTTCATGGCCAGCACCCCGGCGATGGCAATGCGCTGCTTCTGACCGCCCGAGAGAAGGTGGGGGGCGTGCTCCCGGTACTGGTACATCCCTACCGTTTTAAGGGCGGAGTCCACCCGTTCCCGGATCTCAAGAGGGGGGACCCCCAGGTTCTCCGGACCAAAGGCACAGTCCTCCTCTACCACGTTGGCTACGATCTGGTTGTCCGGGTTTTGAAACACCATGCCCACTGTCCGGCGAATATCCAGCAGCTTCTCCTCATCGGCGGTATCCAGACCGCTGACGTATACTTTGCCTCCGGAGGGGAGGAGAATGGCGTTCAGGTGCTTTGCCAGGGTGGATTTGCCTGAGCCGTTGTGGCCCAGGACAGCCACAAAGGAGCCCTCCTCGATCTCCAGCTCTACCCCGTCCAATACCACCTTGGGCGCAGCGTCCTCGGCAGGGTAGGAGAAGGAGAGGTTTTCCGTTTTCAGGATTGGTTGGGACATAGCAAATACCTCTTGAAAAAGTGATGTGGATGTGCAGTGTGGATGTAGGGCGCGGCTTCCCAGACGGGCCAAAACCACCGTTTTCCATACTGGCGGCGCGTTCGAGAGCCCACGCCTTGCGGTCTCATTGAAACCACCGGCCTGTAGCCCCACAGGGAAGAGCCAACCCTGTGTTGGTGACAGGCAGCCCCAGCTCCTGACTTTCCGTATGTCCTCCGTGCTTTCTTGTGACCAGGGTTTCCAAGATATAGGTCAGCACCGAGGGGGCCAGCCCTGTGGTGTAAGAGTTGATAAGGAAAAACAGGGGGTTATCGGACAGGAGTTGGGCCACCAACTCCACAAAGGGCCATAGGTTCTCCTCCAGCTTCCAGATCTCACCGGAGGGCCCCCGGCCATAGGAGGGAGGATCCATGATAATGCCATCGTAGGTATGTCCCCGGCGGATCTCCCGCTGGGCAAATTTACCGCAGTCATCCACAATATAACGGATGGGGGCGTCGGAGAGCCCGGAGGACTGGGCGTTCTCTCTGGCCCAGGAGACCATGCCACGGGCCGCGTCCACATGGCACACACTGGCCCCGGCGGCGGCGCAGGCCACCGTGGCGCCCCCGGTGTAGGCGAAGAGGTTCAATACCGAGATGGGGCGGCCCGCTTTCCGGATCAGGTTTCCGCAAAAGTCCCAGTTGGCCGCCTGCTCAGGAAAGAGCCCGGTGTGCTTAAAGTTCATGGGCTTTATATTGAAGGTGAGCTCCTTATACCTGGCAGTCCAGCGCGCAGGGAGCTCCTTCTTGGCCCACTGTCCGCCGCCGGTAGAGGAGCGGGCATACCGGGCATTGGCCTTGTTCCACCGGGGATCGGTCCGGGGAGTTTGCCAGATGGCCTGGGGATCGGGCCGCACCAGGATATACTTTCCCCAGCGCTCCAGCTTCTCGCCGCTGCCGCAATCAATGAGCTCATAATCCTTCCAACCGTCGGCGATCCACACCTGGACACACCTCCCCAATATAAAAATTCAGTTTATTATATCACTGGAAGCAAGTGCCGTCAATGAGGGAAACCGCCAAAGGGCGGCTTGCGGCAGAGCTTAAAAGATGGTATACTAACAAATAAATATGGAAGAAGAGAGGCAGCTTTTATGCCGAAGTACAACAGTCCCGAAGAAAAATTTCAATGGCTTACCACCGCTCCTCTGCCGGGGCTCATTGGGCGCCTAGCGGCGCCCACCATCATCTCCATGCTGATTACTTCCATCTACAACATGGCAGACACCTATTTTGTGGGAAACCTGGGAAAAAGTGCGCAGGGGGCTGTAGGAGTCGTCTTTTCCCTTATGGCTATCATTCAGGCCATTGGCTTTACCTTCGGAAACGGGGCTGGGAACCTGGTTTCCCGGCTCCTGGGCCAGCAGAAGCAGGAGGAGGCTGAAACCTTTGCCGCCACAGGCTTTTTTTCTGCTATCCTGACAGGGGTAGCCCTGGCGGTGTTGGGGTTGCTGTTTTTGGAGCCCCTGGTCAGCGTTTTAGGGGCCACCGAGACCATTTTACCCTATGCAAGAGACTACGCCCGCTTTATCCTGGTGGGTGCGCCCTGGATGGTGGGTTCTTTGGTACTGAACAATCTGTTGCGTTTTGAAGGAAACTCCGCCCAGGCCATGATTGGCATTACCACTGGCGGTATTTTGAATATGCTCTTGGACCCGCTTTTTATTTTTCCCACCCGGCAGTGGCATGGACTGACCGTCTATGGATGGGATATGGGGGTGGGAGGAGCGGCCCTGGCGACGATTATCAGTCAATTGGTGAGCTTTTGTATCCTTTTATATAACTCTGGACGCAGGGGATCTCTTGCCATTCTCTGGAAGCGGGTGAGTTGGAAAGAAAAGCGGTTGCTTCATATTATCAAAGGCGGGTTGCCCTCTTTTTACCGGCAGGGGCTTGCCTCGGTGGCCTCTATTCTTCTCAACTGGGCAGCCAAGCCCTATGGAGACGCCGCTATCGCCGCCATGACCATTGTGAGCAAGGTGAATATGTTCTCCGGTTCTGCCCTGATCGGTTTTGGTCAGGGATTTCAGCCGGTGTGCGGCTTCAATTATGGGGCGGGACTCTACGACCGGGTCCGCCGTGGCTATCGGTATTGCGTCGGGGTGGGTACTGTGGCGCTGTGTGGTATTGCGGCGATTATGTTTTTGTTGGCGCCCCAGGTGGTCTATTGCTTTCAGAAGGCCGATCCCAAGGTGGTAGAACTGGGGATCGTGGCGCTACGCTGCCAGATGTTGAGCCTGCCCCTTACCGCCTATGTGATCATCAATAATATGATGCTTCAGACGGTGGGGGAGAATGGCCGGGCCTCCATTCTCGCCATGGCCCGGCAGGGATTGTTTTTTGTGCCGCTGATCCTGCTTTTGCCCCGGCTGTTTGAATTTGTTGGAGTCATGACGGCACAGCCTCTGTCCGACGTCTGCGCCTTTCTCATCGCCATTCCTCTTTCCGTGGGGTTTTTACAAAAAATGAAGACCATGGAAGAGGAGAAAAAGGCTTGAAAAATCCTTCCTGGCGTGATATTCTAAGATCAGAGGGTATAAGCCCTCAAACATCAAACAATAAAGGAGGAACAGTCTGTGGACATCTGCGGCCGAAGTACGGAGCGGGACAGCGAT
>CANRZY010000094.1 GCA_947644625.1 uncultured Pseudoflavonifractor sp. | reverse complement strand
GCGTGAAGAACGAGAAGGGGGTTCTCATCACCCCCGCCTTCCCTAAGCTGATCTATGTCCTGGAGGAGGACAACATCACCGAGGGCAGCGAGTACTGGTACCTCACTGAGCTGGCCGCCAAGTGCACCGCCCGCCGGATGGTGCCCGACTACATCTCCGAGAAGATCATGCTCCGGGACAAGGGGGATGTCTACACCTGCATGGGCTGCCGCTCCTTCCTGACCCCCGACCGGTTTACCGAGGCGGGCGTGGGTAATATTGCCAAGGCCAAGAACTACGTCCCCGGCAAGAAAAAGTACTATGGCCGCTTTAACCAGGGCGTTTGCACCATCAATCTGGTGGATGCGGCTCTCTCCTCTCAGAAGGACATGGATGAATTCTGGAGGATCTTTGACGAGCGGCTGGAGCTGTGCCACCGGGCCCTCCTATGCCGCCATAACCGGCTGAAGGGCACCCTTTCCGACGCCGCGCCCATCCTCTGGCAGGACGGGGCCCTGGCCCGTCTGGAGAAGGGGGAGCCCATCGACAAGCTCCTGTATGACGGCTACTCCACTATCTCCCTGGGTTACGCCGGTCTTTATGAGTGCGTCAAGTACATGACGGGCGTATCCCACACTGAGCCCGAGGTGGGCACCCCCTTCGCCCTTCAGGTCATGCAGCATATGAACGACGCCTGCAAGAAGTGGAAGGCGGAGAGCAACATTGACTTCTCCCTCTACGGCACCCCTCTGGAGTCCACTACCTATAAATTCTCCAAGTGCCTCCAGAAGCGCTTCGGCATCATCAAGGGCGTTACCGATAAAAACTATATCACCAACTCCTACCACATCCACGTCACCGAGGAGATCGACGCCTTCTCCAAGCTGGCTTTCGAGTCCAAGTTCCAGTCCCTCTCCCCCGGCGGCGCCATCAGCTATGTGGAAGTGCCCAATATGCAGCAAAACATCCCGGCGGTACTTTCCCTTATGCAGTTCATCTATGACAACATCATGTATGCCGAGCTCAACACCAAGTCGGATTTTTGCCAGGTCTGCGGCTTCGACGGGGAAATTCAAATCGTTGAGGACGACGGCAAGCTGGTGTGGGAATGTCCCCACTGCAAGAACCGGGACCAGAGCAAAATGAATGTGGCCCGGCGGACCTGCGGGTATATCGGAACACAATTCTGGAATCAGGGACGTACACAAGAGATTAAGGAACGGGTTCTCCACCTGTAAGACGACTTTCCGTTTCCAGGCGCACTCTGTATACTCCTGCAAAAAAGGGACGGGCCCCCGGCCCGTCCCTTTCTCTTTACAATGCTTTTTCGCCCTCTGTCTTCCCATTCCCCCGCCCGGTTGCCACCAAACCGGCGGTTGATTTTCGCCAAAGGAGCGCTATATATGAATTACTGCAATATCAAGCCCCGGGACATTGCCGACGGCGTAGGGGTCCGAGTGACCCTCTTTGTCTCAGGCTGCCGAAACCACTGCAAAAACTGCTTCCAGCCTGAGACCTGGGCCTTTGACTATGGCGAGCCCTTTACCGGGGAGGTAGAGGACCAGCTCTTGACGGAGATGGCTCCTGATTACGTGGACGGCCTCACCCTTCTGGGAGGCGAACCGGGGGAGGCGGAAAACCAGCAGGGGCTGATTCCCTTTCTCCGCCGGGTACGGCGGGAACTGCCAGGCAAAACCATCTGGTGCTACTCCGGCTTTACCTGGGAACAACTGACCGGAAAAGTACCCTCCCGCTGCCGGTGTGAGGTGACAGATGAATTTCTTTCCCTGCTGGATGTGCTGGTAGACGGTCCTTTTGTGGAGGAGCTTCACGATATCACCCTTCTCTTCCGGGGCTCCAGCAACCAGCGGCTCATCGACGTACCCAAATCCCTGTCCTCCGGGACCGTTACCCATTGGAATCCATAATTCTTATAAAAAAGGAGGCCTTTTTATGAAAAGATTAGCCCTTTTGGGAACCGGCTTTCTGGGCGGCATTATTGCCCGGGCCTGGAAGGAAGGACTGCTTCCTGAGTATGAACTGGTAGGCGTCACCGGGCGTAACCCGGAAAAGACCGCCGCTTTGGCCGGAGAAGTAGGTTGTCCCGCCTTTTCCAGTGTGGACCAACTTCTCAAGGACGCCCACCCTGATGTTGTGGCCGAGTGCGCCGCTGTGCAGGCGGTCAAGGATCATGCCGAAGCTATTCTGACCTCCGGCGCGGATCTTGTCACCCTCTCCATCGGCGCCTTTGCCGACGCTGAATTTTATACCCATATTGCCCAGATCGCCAAGGACAGCGGCTCTACTGTCCACATTGCCTCCGGCGCTGTGGGCGGCTTTGACGTGGCCCGCACCATCTCCCTGATGGGACAGGTAAGCGACGGGGTGAAGGGGCGAATCGACACCCGTAAGGGGCCAAAATCCTTGCAGAACACCCCCCTCTATACCGACGACCTTCCTCAGAGTGAGCGCACCGTCTTTACAGGAAATGCCAAAGAGGCCATTGCTCTTTTGCCCACCAAGGTCAACGTGGCTGTGGCCACCTCTTTGGCCTGCTCCACCCCGGAGGAGACGGGAGTTTCTGTCACCAGCGTCCCCGGCTTTGTAGGGGACGACCACTGCATCACGGTAGAGGGCGGAGACGCTAAGGCTACGGTTGACATTTACTCCGCCACCTCTGCCATTGCCGCCTGGAGCGTAGTAGCGAGACTCAATAACCTTGTCAGTCCCATTCAATTTTAAGAAGCGTGGAGCAACGCCCTGCAAAAGGGATAAGACCCGCAGCGGAGTGGACGGCTCGCCGGGACTTCACCCGGCGAGCGGCGCATAGAGTCGGAGGGGCTTATATCCCTTTGCGGAAAGGGCGCTGCGGAGCGTGACAATAAGAAGGAGGACTTCCCATGTTTGATAAGCTGGTTGCTATCGAGCCTGTCAGCCTGGTCCCCTGGGGAGAGGAAGAGCTTTTCCAGTATGCCAGGCAAATCGTACAGTATGAGGACATCCCCGCAGACAACGACCAGATCCTGGGGCGGATCGGAGACGCCGACGCGGTCCTGCTCAGCTATACCTCCCGGCTGGAGGCCGCTGTGATGGAGCAATGCCCCAACCTGAAGTATGTGGGCATGTGCTGCTCCCTTTACAGCAAGGAAAGCGCCAACGTGGACATTGCCTATGCCGAAAAGCACGGTATTACAGTTACCGGCATCCGGGACTATGGCGATCAGGGGGTGGTAGAATACGCTCTCTGTGAGTTGATAGGACACCTTCACGGCTACCACCGTCCCCTTTGGAAGGATATGCCCATTGAATTGACAGGCCTTTCGGTGGGCATGGTAGGCATGGGGGTCTCCGGCGCCATGACCGCCAAGGCCCTTCAGTTTCTGGGCGCCAGGGTGAGCTATTTTTGCCGCGCCCCAAAGCCCCAGCTGGAGGCGCTGGGTATGACCTTTACTCCCCTTTATGAACTGCTGAAAAACAGCCAGGTCGTCTTTTGCTGTCTCAATAAAAATGTGCTGCTCCTAGACGCTCCGGCCTTTGAGGCTCTGGGAAGCGGAAAGCTTCTTTTCAATACCTCCATCGGTCCGGCCTGGACGACGCCGGATGTGACCGCCTGGCTCCGGGATCCCGCTAACCGCCTGTGTACGGACACGCTGGGCGCTTTGGGAGATCCCAAGCTGGCGGAACTTCCAAACGTATTCTGTGTCAATGCCTCCGCCGGCCGTACCGCCCAAGCCTTCGAGCTTCTTTCCCGGAAGGTTTTGGATAATATCAAAGGATATTTGGACGGGCAGCAGCGGTGAGGTAAACGACGGCCAAGGAAGGCGTTCTGTCCCATCCATGCGCCGGAGCAGGCCTGCTTTACTTCCCTTTGACTTTTTCTCCAAACACGGGTACAATAGAGTTATCCTATCACAAAGGAGCTTTTCTATGCTGTTTTCTGATAATTCCCGATACTCCTATGTAAATTCTCCTCTTATCGAGGTCATTTGCCAACTTCGTTTTCCGGCCATTTTGTCCATCGGCAACAGCGACCCCGCTCAGTTCCAGGAGGTCGTCCGGGATGAGTTTCCCCGGTATGTGGCCCGGCAGGAGCAGCAGCCCCTCAAGATCACCAACCCCGCCTCCCCTCAGCCTCAGGTAGAGCGCCTCGCCCCCATCACCAACCATAATTTTATTTCCACCGATGGGCTGTGGAAAATCAACCTGACAAAGGATTTTATCGCCCTGTCCACCCTGCGCTACACCTCCTGGGAGGAGTTTGCCCAACGGCTGGATAAGGTACTGGCCCTTTTTATCCAGATCTATCATCCCGCTTTCTTTGAGCGGATCGGCCTCAGGTACGTCAACGCCTTCTCCCGGAACCGGCTGGGCCTTCAGGAGGAGTTGTGGGACGATCTGATCAACGCCCCCTTTATTGGAGTCCTTGCCGAGCCTGACGTGGATGAGAAGCTGACAGGCAAGTGCGCTTTGGATGTGGAAATGAGCCTGGGAGAGACCCGGCGGATGAAGCTTCACTCCGGCCCCGGAATGCTGGGAGACGGCAAAAAGGATCCGGAACCCAAGTTTATTCTGGATGGCGACTTCTCTGTCATAGACCGGCAGATCCCCGCCCAGCGGATCGCGGGAGAGCTGGACACCCTCCACGACTATGCCGTGCGGCTTTTTAACGCCGCCATTTCCCAGGAGCTTCACAACGCCATGGGCCCCACGCCCATTGGATAAAAACCGGAAAAGAAGAACCGGCCATGGGTACCCTCCGCAAGGAAGGTACCCCGCAGCAGTTTTTGTAGAGGCTTCCGCAAGACTTCTTGTGTTTATATAGATATCAACACTTGAAAGGAGATGTTCATTATGATGAAAAATACAGGCAGTCAAATGAAACCGGAGGGAAAGTGCATCGCATAGTCCCTCCCACCACGACAGGAGGAATTATGAGTAACGTTACGTTAGCAAAAATTGATGAGCACAACTTTATCGACGCATTTGATCTGAAACTGAAGGAGGGACAGGAACCGTTTGTTTCCCATCCCATCAGGAGTTTAGCGCAGGCGTATGCGTATTATGACCAGTGCTGCCCGTTTGGTATATATCTTGATGATAAGATGATCGGTTATGTGATGGTCATATATGACTATGACCTGGAAGAGTATAACATCTGGCACATGATGATCGACAGAGAATATCAGCATAAGGGGTATGGCCAGGCCGCAATGGAAAAATGTCTTTCCTACATCAAAACCAAACCGTTTGGTTCGTCGTGTAAAGTTGTTCTGACATGCAATAAGGATAATTTTGGCGCTATGCATTTATACGGTAAATTGGGTTTTTCTGAAACCGGTAATGCGGATGATGAGGAAATTGAGCTTGCGTTGGTAATAGAACAGGAAAAGTGATACAAGTAGCGGGGGGGGGGGGGGGGTATAAAACACGCCGTGGGCATATAAAAATGTATATATTTTTATAACAATCAAGTTATTGGCGGGCAAT
>CANRZY010000093.1 GCA_947644625.1 uncultured Pseudoflavonifractor sp. | reverse complement strand
GGAAGTCCTGCCTGGAGCACGGGGAAAAGATCGGCCTGGGTACACGCCAGTATGAGTTGATCGAGTTTTGATGAGGGAAAGCTCCCGCTTGTTGACGCAGAAAGGAAGCAGCCATGGAATGGAAGGAGCTCCTGTCCCACTGTGACCATACCCTTTTGAAACCGGAGTGTACCTGGGAGCAGATCAAGATAGTCTGCGATGATGGGATGAAATATGGCTGTGCCAGCGTGTGTATCCCACCCTGCTATGTCCGCCGGGCCAATGAATATGTGGGGGAGCGGCTGAAGATCTGCACGGTTATCGGCTTTCCCAACGGCTATTCCACCCCGGCGGTAAAGGCCTTTGAGGCGGAGAACGCGGTCCGCCACGGAGCGGACGAGATCGACATGGTTATCAATATCGGCTGGGTCAAGGAGCGGCGCTGGGACCGCCTGCTGGAGGAAATGCAGGCAGTAAAGGCCGCCTGCCGGGGCCGGATCCTGAAGGTTATCGTGGAGACCTGCCTTTTGACCGGGGAAGAAAAGATCAAAATGTGCGAATTGGTCACTCAGGCAGGGGCTGACTATATCAAGACCTCCACCGGTTTCTCCTCTGGCGGGGCTACCAGGGAGGATATCAAACTCTTTAAAGACCATGTGGGACCCGGAGTTCGGATCAAGGCTGCCGGAGGGATCGGCGGCAGAAAGGACGCGGAGGACTTTCTCACGCTGGGAGCCGACCGGCTGGGGACCAGCCGGCTGGTAAAGCTGGCAAAGGAACAGGGGATCTGATATGAAAAAAAGAGGACGGCTTCCCGTCCTCTTTTTCTTTTCCTTCTGACAGATTTGTGGTATACTAAAAAAGATATTACACCCAAGCAAGGAGAGATCATCTATGTGGGCTGAAAACAGTGTCTTTTATCACATTTATCCCCTGGGCTTCTGCGGAGCGCCGGAGGAGAACGACGGTCAGTTGACCCACCGCCTGCCCAAAGTAGGGCAGTGGGCGGAGCATATGGAAAAGCTGGGGGTGAACGCCCTCTATCTGGGTCCTGTCTTTGACAGCGACCGCCACGGCTACGATACCAGGGATTACCGCACGGTGGACTGCCGGCTGGGGGATAACGGAGACCTGAAGGAGCTGGTAAAGACTCTCCACGGCCACGGGATCCGGGTCATTCTGGACGGGGTCTTCAATCACGTGGGCCGGGGCTTCTGGGCTTTTCGGGACGTACAGGAAAAGCGGTGGGATTCCCCTTATAAGGACTGGTTCTGTATCAATTTTGACGGCAACTCCAACTATAACGACGGCTTTTGGTACGAGGGCTGGGAGGGCCACTTTGAGCTTGTTAAGCTGAACCTCCGCAATCCCGCCGTGGTGGACTATCTTCTGGATACGGTAAAATTCTGGACAGAGGAGTTTGACATTGACGGCCTCCGTCTGGACGTGGCCTACAGCCTGGAGCCCGATTTCCTCCGGCGGCTGCGTCAATTCTGCAATGGACTGAAGCCGGAATTTTTCCTCCTGGGAGAGACCCTCCACGGGGACTATAACCGCTGGGTGGGGGAGGACCTGCTTCACTCCTGCACCAACTACGAGTGCTACAAGGGCCTTTGGTCCGCCCTCAACTCCATGAATCTTTTTGAGATCGTCCACTCCCTGAAGCGGCAGTTTGGCCCCGAACAGTGGACCCTTTACAAGGGGAAGCACCTGATGTGCTTTGGGGACAACCATGATGTGACAAGGGCGGCCAGCGTGCTTCAGAACGAAAACCATCTGCCCCTCCTCTACGGCATGATCTTCGGTATGCCGGGTATTCCCTGCATCTATTATGGAAGCGAATGGGGGGCGAAGGCTGATAAGAGTCAGGGGGACGCCGCCCTCCGGCCCTCCTTTGAAAAGCCGGAGTGGAATGCCCTCACCGATACCATCGCCGCCATGGCCAAGGCTCACAAGGACAGCGAGGCCCTGTGCTGGGGCGATTTCCAGGACCTGGTCCTGACCAACAAGCAGACCATATTCCAGCGCCGGAGCGAGCGCCAGCGGGTGCTGGTGGCGATAAACGCGGATTCAGAGCCCTATGTGGCCCACTTTGACGCCCAGTGTGGCCGGGCAGTGGACTTGATTTCTGGCCAGGAACACGACTTCGGCGGCGGCAGCGAGCTGCCACCCTACAGCGTATTCTTCTGGGAGTGCGAGTAAGCCGCCTGCTTTGACCCTTGAAGAAAGGAGGCTCATCTATGCTGAAGCTGGTGCTGGGCCGGGCCCGGACCGGGAAGACGACCGCCATATTGAAAACCATGGCGGCGCAGGCGGAGACGCGGTCCCAGCTGCTGATTGTGCCGGAACAGCACTCCCACGACTGCGAACGGCGGTTGTGCGCTGTGGCGGGCAATACGGTGAGCCTCCATGCCGAGGTACTGTCCTTTACCCGTCTGGCAAACCGGGTTTTCTCCACGGCGGGAGGGCTTGCTGAACCCACCCTGGATGCCGGGGGACGGCTGCTGCTGATGGATGTAGCCCTTCGGTCCGTATCTGGGCAGCTGCGGGTCTATGCCAGGCCCTCCCGGAGACCGGAATTTCTCTCCCAGCTTGCCGCCACGGTGGACGAGTGTAAATCCGCCGCCATCTCCCCGGAAAAGCTGTTGGACGCATCGGAGCGTGTGGGAGGAGAGCAGGGAGACAAGTTTTTTGACCTGTCCCTGATCTGTGGAGCCTACGAGGCCTTTTGCGCGCGGCAGGGCGCGGACCCCAGAGACAGGCTGACTAAGCTGGCCCAGGCATTGGAGACCTGCCCCTGGGCCCAGGGACGGGATATCTATCTGGACGGCTTTACCGACTTTACCGCCCAGGAGAGGCTGGTGCTGGAAGGGCTGCTCCGGCAGGCTTCCTCGGTGACGGTGGCCCTCACCTGCGACCGGTTGGAGGCAGGGGAGGAGGACGTCTTTGCCCCTGCCCGCCGGACGGCCCACAAGCTGCTGACTCTGGCCCGAAAGGCGGGGGTAACGGCCCAGGTGGAGGTCAGGACTGTTAGGATTCCTGTGTCGGAGAGCCTTTCCCAAATAGAAAAGGGGCTTTTTGAGCCCGTGCCAGTCCCCCGCGCCCAGGTTCCTGCCGGGGTAGAGCTTTACCGGGCCCTGTCTCCCTGGTCCGAGGTGGAGCGTTCGGCGGCGGAGCTTTCCCGTCTCTGCCGGGAGGAGGGCTACCGTTGGCGGGACCTGGCGGTGACCGCCCGGAGCATGGAAACCTACGGTCCCCTCATTTCCCTTATTTTCCCCCGGTACGGAGTCCCCGTGTTTTTGGCCCGGATGGACGATGTGCTGCAAAAGCCCATCCTGGCGCTGGTCACTGCCGCAGTGGATACGGCAGCGGGAGGATACCGGTATGAGGACCTGTTCCGCTACCTGAAGACCGGCCTTGCCGGGGTGGAGCCGGAGGATGTGGACCGGCTGGAGAACTATGCCCTCAAATGGGAGCTTCGGGGAAGCGCCTGGACCCAGAAAAAGCCGTGGGACAAGCACCCTGGCGGCTATGGACTTGCCTGGAGCGAGGCGGACAGGGCTGCGGTGGCGGCTCTGGATCAGCTGCGGAGGGAGCTTACAGAGCCGCTGGAGAAGCTGCGGCTTGCCCCGGAGAAGACGGGAGAGGGGCTTTCTCTGACCCTTTATGCCTTTTTGGAGGAGATCGGTCTTCCGGGCCGTCTGACCCAGCGTTCCGGGGAGCTGAGGGAGGCGGAGGATATGGTCCTGGCTGCTGAGTATGAGCAGCTTTGGCAGATCCTTTGCTCAGCTTTGGAGCAATGTGCCGCTCTTTTGGGGAATACCCCCATGGACTGGGAGGAGTTCTCCCGGCTTTTCAAGCTGGTGCTGAGCCAATACCAGGTGGGCGCTATCCCTGTGTCCCTGGACCGGGTGACGGCGGGGGAGATGCCCCGGCTGGCCCACAAGCACTGTAAGGTGGTTTACATTTTGGGAGCCGACGACAGCCAGATCCCCGCTGCGGTCCCCTCTCCGGGATTGTTGGGGGATGAGGACCGGATCCTGCTGGCCTCCCTGGGCTTGGAAAGCGCCCCTCGGCTTACCGATAAGCTGTGGCGGGAGTTGACGATCCTCTATGAGACCTGCGCCCTTCCTGCGGAGAAGCTGATCGTCAGCTATCCCGGTACAGGGGCGGCAGGGGAGGAGAGACGGCCCTCCCTGCTGGTCAAAAAGCTTCGCACCCTCTTTCCGGCCCTTCCATTGCTGGACGAGCGGAGCATGGGAGACGGGTTCCGATACACGTCCCCCCGTCCCGCTCTGGAGACGGCGGGACGGGACCCAGCGGTGGCGCGGGCGCTGAAGGCCCTTCCCAGCTATGCTCCCTTGGTGGAGCGGATGGAGCGCGCCTCCGCCCTGGAGCGGGGCAGCCTGACCCGGCCCACGGTAGAGGCCCTTTATGGGAAGCGGGTACCCATGTCCGCCTCCCGGATGGACAAATATAAGTCCTGCCATTTTTCTTATTTCATGCAGTACGGTTTGAAGGCCAAGCCCAGAAAGGCCGCCGGTTTCCAGGCTCCTGAGTACGGCACCTTCGTCCATTATGTGCTGGAACATATCCTCCAACAGCGGCAGGGGAAGGAACTCCCCACCCGGCAGCAGGTGGCGGAGGTGATCGGGCGCTATGTGAAGGAGGAGCTGGGGGGACTGGCGGGGGAGACGCCCCGGTTCCGTTATCTCTTCCGGCGGCTGGAACGGTCGGTCTACGCCGTGGTGGAAAACGTCTGTCAGGAGCTTTCCCGCTCCGACTTTGAGCCTATCGCCTTTGAACTGGGTTTCGGCGGGAAAGAAGGTTCTTTGCCGCCGGTAGAGCTGGAGGCGGACGGGGTTACCGTCTCGGTTTCCGGCTTTGTGGACCGGGTGGACGGTTGGGAGAAGGACGGCAGGCTTTACCTTCGGGTGGTGGACTACAAAACGGGGAGAAAGTCCTTTGATCTCACCGATGTGAAAAACGGCCTGGGCCTTCAAATGCTGCTCTACCTCTTTACCCTGAAGGACAAGGGGAAGGAGTTGTTCGGAAAGGAGATCGTCCCTGCGGGGGTACTCTATCTTCCGGCACGGGAGGCTTTGGTGGCCGGGAGCCGGGCTATGAGCGAGGCCGAGCGGCAGAAGGCGGTGGACAAGGAGCTTACCCGGAAGGGACTGGTGCTGGGAGAGACCCATGTGCTGGAGGCTATGGAGCATACCGACGGAGACTTCCGGTTCCTGCCTCTGCGGGTGCTTTCCAAGGGGGGGATCAAGGGGGAGGCCCTGGTCACCGCCGAGCGGCTGGGCAAGCTGGAGCGTCATACCCGGAAGATCCTGGGGGAGGTGGCCGCAGAACTGGCGGCGGGCAACATTGCCGCCGACCCATTCTGGCGGGGCCCCCAGCAGAATGCCTGCCAATACTGCGACTACGCCGCCGCCTGTCAGTTCCGGGAGGGGAAGGACAGGAGACGTTGGCTTCCCAAGGTGGAGCAGGAGGAGTTTTGTGAGAATTTAGAATAAGTTAAGGAAGAGGCCGTAGGAAGTGAGTCGTCGCTCATTCAGTTTCAGCTT
>CANRZY010000092.1 GCA_947644625.1 uncultured Pseudoflavonifractor sp. | reverse complement strand
TCGAACAACTCCCTCGTTTTCACGCTCCAGGAGGGTACAGGTGGCGTAAAGCAACACTCCGCCAGGCCGAACATAGCGGGAGGCGGTGGAAAGGATATCCCGTTGGACAGCAGGCAGTCCCTCCAGCGGCGCCGGATCCTTATACCGGATATCCGGCTTTTTGCGAATGATCCCCAATCCGGAACAAGGCACGTCGGTGATCACCAGATCAAACCTGCCCTCCAACTCCGGGTCAAAAGCTCTCCCGTTCCTGGCGGCTGCGGTTATACTGCTGAGTTCCAGCCGCCGGGCTCCCTCTTCGATCAGTTTTATCTTATGGGGATGAAGATCGCAGGAGAGAATACTCCCCCGGTCCTCCATCTGAATGGCGGCGGCAAAGCTCTTCCCTCCGGGTGCGGCACAGGCGTCCAGCACCCTCATTCCCGGCGCAGCCCCCGCAGCCAGCACCGCCAGGCGGGCAGCGGCGTCCTGGATATAGAACCGGCCCTCCTGAAAGGCAGGCAGCGCCTCCAGGTTTCCCGTATCCTCCAACTCCAGACAGCCGGGCAGCCAGGGGTGAGGCCTCACGGTGATCCCTGCCTCGCTCAACTCTCCGGTCAGGGCTTCCGGGGTTGCTACCAAAGTGTTCACCTGGGCCTGCGTAGGCGGCTGGGAATTGTCAGCCGCCAGCAGCGCCTCCAGTTCCTCCTCCGGAAGGATACGGGAAAATTCCTTTACAAGCCAATCGGGATGGCTATATCGGACGGACAGCTCCGCTGGTTGGGGCAAGCCTCCTTCCCCATCCCTGCCCCGGTCCAAGGCCCGGAGAACAGCGTTTACCAATGCGGAGGCTCTGGGATTTCTGGAATATTTTTTACTGAGCTCCACCGACTCATTGACAGCGGCATGAACCGGGACCCGATCCAAAAACAGCAGCTGATAAGCGCCCAGCCGCATACAATCCAGTACCGCAGGCTCCAGCTTATCTATGGGGGTGGCACATAACCGGGCCATATGCCAATCCAGAAGCATCCGGTTTTGAAGCACCCCAAAGGCCAGCCGCGTACACAGCGCCGCGTCTCGGCGGTCAAGCTCCGCACGGCGAATGGCGTTGCGAAGGTACCCGTCGGACCAGGCCCCTTGCTTTTCCCCTGCCAGCAGACAATGGAGGGCCACCTCCCGGGCCGACCCGGCCATCAAAGGACCTGCCCCACTTCCACGGGATGTCCCAGCAGGTAATCCGCGGCCTTCATCCGCTTCTTGCCATCGGGCTGAAGCTCCAGGATCCGCAGAGCTCCCTGCCCACAGGCCACCAACAGGCCCACCTTGCCGGCCTCCAACACCCTGCCGGGCTCCCCCTGCCCTTTCTCAACCCGAGTGGAAAAGATCTTGCAGCGTACCCCACTCACCTCCGTTACAGCGGCAGGCCAGGGATAGAGGCCCCTCGCTTGGTTGTGAAGAGCCTGAGCCGATTTACCAAAATCCATAGGAGACAGGTCCTTGGAGAGCATAGGAGCCAAGGTCGCGGCTGCTTCCTCCTGTGGGGTGCGTCCGGCTGTGCCAGCCTCCAGGGCTGTTATTGTCTCCACCAGAAGCTTTCCTCCCCGTTCCGCCAGACGGGCGGTCAGGTCGGAAGCCGTCTCGTTGGGGTCGATAGGGATAGCCGTCTGGGCAATCACATCCCCCGCATCCAAAGCTGCCGCCATATGCATGATAGTGACCCCTGTCTCCTCGTCTCCGTTGAGGATCGCCCAGTTGATGGGAGCCGCTCCCCGGTACTTGGGCAGCAGCGAGGAGTGAACATTGATACAGCCCATCGGCGGACAGTCCAGGATATCCTGGGGCAGGATCCTGCCATAGGCGGCCACCACGATCAGGTCGGGAGCAAGCTCCCGGATCAGGGCCAGGGCTGTCCCATCCCGCAGCTTGACGGGCTGGAATACGGGGATACCGTGTTCCAGCGCGCACACCTTGACCGGCGGCGGCTGGAGCTTGTTTTGGTGCCGACCTACCGGCTTATCCGGTTGGCAAAACACACCGCAAAGGGTATGTCCGGCTCCAATCAGAGCCTCCAGGGAGGGAACGGCAAATTCCGGGGTGCCCATAAACAGGATCTTCACTCTTTGATCCCCTTTCCGCCTTTTCTTTCCTCTTCCTCCATGATCCGCTCTACCTCTTCGCTGGTATAGATCCGGTCCACATGCTCGGTAAAAACATGGCCGTCCAGATGCTCCAGCTCATGGCAGAAGCAGCGGGCCACAATGCCCTCTCCCTCCGCTTCAAACCAATTTCCCTTCCGATCCTGGGCTTTTACCTTTGCCTTCTTTGGTCGCTTTACATAGCCCCAAAGGCCGGGAACCGAAAGACAGCCCTCCAGGCCGTCCTGCTCCCCCTCCTGCCCGATCAGTTCCGGATTCACCAGCTCCAGCATCTCATCATTTTCATCCATCAGCACCACTACCCGGCGCAATATCCCTATTTGAGGCGCGGCCAGTCCCGCCCCGCCGGCGTCGGCCAAGGTCGCGCGCATATCGTCAATGAGGTCGGAAAGCTTACCGTCGAATTGGGTGATGGGGTGGCACTTTTTATGCAGCGCCGGATCCTCATCGGTCAAGATCTCTCGAATTGCCATGATGTTCCTCCTTATCCGTTCATGGGATCCACGTCTGCGGTAACGGAAACCCCTCGATTCTTTCGATCCGTCTGGGCACAGCGCACCAGGTGGGCAACCAGCTCCCGGATGGGGCGGGTATTTTGCGCCATCAGGGTCAACCGGTAACGGTAACGGTTGTTCACCTTGGCAACGGTAGCCGGAACCGGTCCCAGCACCTGACAGGAAAGCTCCCGATAGGCAGGGCTCTTCAGCCATTGGAGCAGAGTATCCCGCAAAAAGGCGCTCACGCGAAGGGCCTGCCCTTCCTCCGGGGCAGAGACGTGGATCACAAAAAAGGAGACAAAGGGCGGACAGCGCCGCACCCGGCGCAAGCCGATCTCCTCTTCATAAAAATGGTCGTAGTCCTGCTTCGCCGCATCCAGGATCACATCGTTTTCCGGAGTATAAGTTTGGATAATGGCCCGGCCCTCTTTGCTGCCCCTTCCGGCCCGACCTACCACCTGGGTAATCAGGGAAAAGGTCCTCTCCCCCGCCCGGTAGTCGTCAATGTAAAGCCCCTGGTCTGCGGAAATGACCCCTACCAAAGTAACATTTTCAAAATCGAGGCCTTTGGCTACCATCTGGGTCCCTACCAAAATGGGAACTCTCTCTTCACGGAAACGGGCCAGCAGCTTCTCATGGGACCGGCTCGCTGTGGTGGTATCCGCGTCCATCCGCATGACCTCCACTCCAGGAAACCGCTGGTGAAGGGCCTCTTCCACCCGCTGGGTACCCACGCCCACACTCTCCAACGCTCCACCACACTCCGGGCAGGCGTCAGGCAAAGGCTCTGAGTATCCGCAGTGGTGGCACATAAGCCGCCGGTTGGCGGAGTGATAGGTAAGATAGGCTGAACACCGGGGACAGAAGGGCACCTGACCGCAGGAAACGCAGGTCACCATGGGGCTTGCCCCCCGTCGGTTCAAAAACAGGATACTCTGCTCTCCCCGGTCCAGATTTTCCTCCAGAGCCTGGATCAGCGGATAGCTCAGCGGGGTCGGGTTTCCGGCCCGAAGCTCTTCCTTCAGATCGGCCAGAAACACCCTGGGCAATACCCGCGCGTTATAGCGGTGAGGCAAAGTGAAGAGATGGTAATCCCCCTGCCTGGCGTGATACATGGTCTCTACCGAAGGGGTCGCCGAGCCCAGCACCAGCAGGGCGCCGTTCTGACTGGCTCTGTACTTCGCCACATCTCTGGCGTGGTAGCGGGGTACATTTTCCGACTTATAGCTTCCCTCCTGCTCCTCGTCCAGAATGATTAGTCCCAGCTCCTTAAGGGGAGCAAACACGGCGGAGCGGGTCCCGATCACCACTCTGGCCTTTCCAGAACGGGCCCGTTTCCATTCGTCATACCGCTCCCCGGCCGGAAGAGAACTATGAAGTACGGCCACCTCTTCCCCAAAATGGGAGGTAAAGATCGCCATAAGCTGGGGCGTCAAAGCGATCTCCGGTACCAAAGCAAGGGCCGTTTTTCCCCGTTGAAGGGTCTCTTGGATCAGGCGGAGATAAACCTGGGTCTTGCCGCTGCCTGTGACCCCGTAAAGAAGCGCTGCCGCTGCCTGCCCTTTTTCAGCCAGGGCGTTCAGCCCCTCAAAGGCGGCCTGCTGTTCCCCATTCAGGTGGATGGGCCCTGCCTTTTCTATCTTCTCCACTGCTCCCCGCCGGTAAGCCTCCCGCTCCTCGATCGTGATATACCCGCTTTTCTCCAAGGAGCGCAGGGTGGAATTGGTGGCTCCGGTAAAATAGCAGATCTCCTTTGCCGGTCCTTCGCCGATCCCTGCCAGCAGCTCTACCACCGAATAGCGCAAGGGACCTGTTTTTCGCCTGGGCGCCAGTTGAGCCAGCGCCTCCTCCGCCGGAATCGCAAGGGAAACCCATTTCTCCGTCCGGTCTCCCACCCCTCGTGAGGCGCTGGTGGTCAAGCTCAGAACGCCCGTTTCCACCAGAGAACGCAATGCGTTTCCGGGATCCCTGGTCCCAAACGCCTCCCTGATGCGGGCGGCCTCCAATCCATGGGGATAAGACGAAATCAAATCTATGATCTTTCTCTCATTTCCGGAACGACCCGCCGCCTCCAGCGCGGTTTCCCGCTCCATCCCTTCAGAAAGCTGATAGCAGTCCTGAAGGGCGTAGTAAAGCCCCGCTGGCAGCATGGCCCGGGCCGCGTCATAGACCGTGCAGAACCAGCGCTCCCGGATCCATAGGGCCAGATGGATCCCTTCCTCATGCAATACCGGTTCCTCGTCCAAGCGGGTAAGGATCGATTTCAGGGGCTTGTCCACCCCATCTCTCTCCTCCACCGCCAGCACCAGTCCCTCTACCCGGCGGTTGCCTACTCCGAAGGGAACGATCACCCGAACGCCGGGCGGAAGTCCGGTCAGGTCATCGGGGATCAGATAGTCATAAGGCCGGTCAATGGCATAGGTTGCCGCCGACAGAACGGTTTTGGCGATCCATACGGACATTCGGCTGCCTCCTCTCCCCGAAAAACAAGCGCCTGGGCCGTGCCCCGGCGCTTTGTCTTTTTGAGTCCTTTAGGTATCCTCCTGCCCTGCCGCCACCTTTTGAAGAGCCAAAGTAACGGGCTTCTCGTCAAGAGGATATCCCTCATCCTCCGCCTGACTGGCAATCTGACGCGCCTCATGGGCCACTACATTCACCAGCTGATAACGGCTGGGCACTTGCTTCAGCAAACTGTTCATAGGGGGATCGAGCATCATAGGTCATCAAACTCCTTCCGTTGGTTCCACATAATATTTGGTGCGGCATCCCTCCGCTGTCAGGATCGCCATGATCTCTTCCGCAGCGGTGGATACCTTATCATTCACAACCAGATAATCATAGTTGGGAATTTCCTTACACTCCTCTCTGGCCTTTTGGAGCCGCCCCTGAATGACCTCCTCCGCATCGGTGTGACGGCCATGGAGACGGCGGGAAAGCTCCTCAAAGGAGGG
>CANRZY010000091.1 GCA_947644625.1 uncultured Pseudoflavonifractor sp. | reverse complement strand
GTCCAACTTCTATCTGGACATCATCAAGGACCGGCTCTATTGTGGAGATAAGGCCGGACGCGCCTCCGCCCAGACCGCCCTTTACACCATCCTGGACGGTATGACCCGGCTCATCGCCCCCATCCTGGCCTTTACCAGCGACGAGATCTGGGCGGTCATGCCCCACGGCAAGGCGGACAATGCCGGGAGCGTCCTGATGAACGACATGCCCGACTTTGACCCCGCCCTGGCCCTCTCCCCTGAGGAAGAGGCCCGCTGGGCTAAGGTCATGGCCCTTCGGGACGACGTCAATAAGGCCCTGGAGCTCTCCCGCGCCGACCAGACGGTGAAGAAAAACCAGGACGCCGACCTGGTCCTCACCTTTACCGCCGAAGGCTGGAAGGAGTTTGAGGCGCTTCACATGGACGAGGCTGACCTTGCCGCCATCTGCATTGTCTCCGCCGTTACCGTGGCCCAGGGCGAGGGAGAGGGCTACAAGGGAGAGGGTTT
Source organism: uncultured Pseudoflavonifractor sp. (assembly GCA_947644625.1). Lineage (GTDB taxonomy): Bacteria > Bacillota > Clostridia > Oscillospirales > Oscillospiraceae > Vermiculatibacterium. Next base: position 5,208 of record CANRZY010000091.1, on the reverse strand, counting down.
TGAGGGACTTACCGTAAAGGTCTCCCCCGCCGCCGGGGAAAAATGCCCCCGGTGCTGGAACCACAGCGTCACCATTGGCGCTCCCGGTCATCACGAGGAGCTGTGCGACAGGTGTGCCAGCGTGGTAAAAGCGGAGTTCTGATATCAGAAAAAGGCCCCCCATGACCAGTCTGGTCATGGGGGGCCTTTTGTTCCGTGCTCCTTTTCAAAAGCTTCCACATAGTCATAGATCAGCACCCGGATCATGCTGCTGGTGCTGCGGCAGTCCTGTTTGGCAATATACCGCAGCTTTCGCAATAATTCCGCTGGAATGCGGAATCCAAAATTTACGGTTGGTTCCTTCATAAACAACACCCCTCCTGCCTCTAAATAATACCAAATAGATTCTATTTAGTCAACCTCTAATAGAGGTAAATAGAGTTGTTGCGCCAATAGATTCAAAATGATATCATTTAGATACAAATTTGGAGGTGCTTTTTATGGCAGCTGAAAAGCAAGAATCCCCTTTTTCTGTTCGCATTGAAAAAGGAACCATGGACAAAATGCGTATATTGGCAAAGGAAAATGGCCGTTCGCTGAATAAACAAATTGAGTTTGCGGTAAAGCAATACCTGAAAGACTACGAGGCCGAACATGGTGAGGTCAAGCCGTGACCAAATCTGAACTTCTGAGCAAAGTGTCTCAAACCCCCGACGAGCGCCAGCTTTTGGCCCGTGTCTGCGACCAGATGGACCACGCCAACCGGGGCGTTCCCGCCTCCACCCCCTTTCTTTCCGCCGCCCAGCAGGAGGCGGCCCAGCGGCTCATCGCCGCCGCCGGCTCCCCCCGCCATCTGTGGTCCGGGGGCTTTCCCGACGCGGAGCGGAAGGTCTGCGCCTTTCTTCCCGACTGGCAGGAGGAATCGGACTGGGAGTCCCCCTTTACCGCCCTCCACTGTACCTGGCAGTCGGGGGACAAGCTGACCCACCGGGACTTTTTAGGCTCCATCCTGGGCCAGGGCCTGGACCGGGAAAAGGTGGGGGATATTTTGGTGGGGGACGGGGCCTGCGATATTTTTGTGTTTCGGGAATTGGCCCCCTACCTTCTGCAAAACCTGACGGGGGCGGGCCGGGCCAAGATCCGGGTGGAGGAGCTTCCGTTGGAGAGCGTCGCGCCCCCGGAAAAGCAGGTGAAGACGGTCCGGGATACGGTGAGCAGCCTCCGGCTGGACGCGGTATTGTCCACCGGCTTTTCCGTTGCGCGGGGAAAGGCTGCCGACCTTATTACGGCGGGCCGGGTGGAGTTGAACCACCGCCCCTGCGTCAAGGCGGACCGGACGGTGAATGAAGGGGACGTAATGACCTGCCGGGGCCTTGGCAAGTGCGTATTAAAAGAGGTCAGCGGCCTTTCCAAAAAGGGCCGCACCATGATCGTGATGGAGAGGTATCTATAACATGATAACAGACGAAAAAGTAGCCCGGATCAATGAATTGGCCCGAAAGTCCCGGACAGCGGAGGGACTGACCGGAGAGGAGAAAGCGGAGCAGGCCGCCCTCCGCCGGGAGTATGTGGAGGCAGTGAAGCAGAGTCTTCAGGGACACCTGGACAATACCGTGATCCTTCGCCCGGACGGGACAAAGGAAAAGGTGAAAAGAAAACAGTAAAAAGAAAAACGGGGGGCGGCGCTGTACCATGGTACAACGCCGCCTTTTCCCTGTGTCCGCCCTCTTTTTTCTTTTGCTGAAAAATTTCCCCCTCCTCAAACGTGTTATAGGTGAAAGGAGATGAGACCGTGATGGACCGCGAACAGGAACAGGACCTTCGCCGTATGGTAGAAACCTACAGCCCAATGCTCCTTCGGGCCGCCCTCACCCGGGCAACCACCCCTGCCGACGCGGAGGACGCTGTCCAGGACGTGTTTCTTCGGCTGGTGGTCAAGCGCCCCCGTTTCCGGGACGGGGAGCATGAAAAGGCGTGGCTTCTCCGCTGCGTTCTCAACCGTGCCAGCGACCTGCGCCGGAGAAGGCGTGACGACGCCCCTCTGGACCAGCTGGCGGACACTGCCGCTGAAGAGCCCGACTACGGCCCCCTTCTTTCCGCTGTCCGCTCCCTGCCCGAAGCGTACAGCGCCGTCATTCATCTTTATTATTACGAGGGTTATTCCATCAAGGAGATCGCCAAGCTGCTGGCGCTGCCCGACCCCACCGTGGGGACAAGGCTGGCCCGTGGACGGGAACGCCTGCGGGAGCTATTGAAGGAGGAAGCGATATGAACCGAGAAGAATACCGCGTCCAGGTGGACGCCGTCTCCTTTTCCCCCGATTTTCAGGCCAGGACCATGGCGCGCCTCCAGGCTCTGGCCCAGGAAAAGGAGCAGAAAAGCATGAAAAAGTTGAATTGGAGAACCGGACTTCTGGCAGCTGCGTTGGCTGCCGCCATGACGGTAACGGCCGCTGCCGCCATCGCGCTGCTGCGGCCCCAGGACGTGGCCCGGCATGCGGGGAACGAGGCTTTGGCCGCTACCTTTGAAAGCAAAGAGGCCATTGCGGTGAACGAGGAAAAGACGGTGGGAGACTATGAGGTGACTCTCATGGGTCTTGTAAACGGAGAAGGGCTGAGCCGGGTGGAAGGCCTTCCCGGCGGCGTGGTCCGGGATAAGACCTACGCCGTTCTGGCCTACGCCCGGACCGACGGAGCCCCCATTGAGGAGGATGTTCCCGACCTTACCGTCAGCCCTCTGGTGGAGGGCTACGCCCCCTGGCAGCTCAACGCCTGGACCCTGGGCGGCGGGACGTGTACCTTTGCTGAGAATGGGATCCTCTACTACCTTTTCGAGTGCGACAATGTGGAGCCCTTTGCCGACCATACCGTCTACCTGGCGGTATACCCCGGCACCCACATCCCTCCCAGCGCGGAGCTGTTCGGCTTTGACGAGGCGACCGGGGACATTGAGGCCAAGGGGGACGCGGCCCTTTTTGTCCTGCCCCTGGACAAGGCCAAGGCCGACCCTGAGAAGGCCGGGGCCCTGGCGGAGGGCTGGCTCCAGCCCCAAGGTGTGGAGTCCCCGGAGCCGGAGGAGGACCTTCCCGCCGACAGGACGACGGTGATTTTTTCCGAGGCGCCCAACGCGCCCGGAGAGGTGCTCATAACGGAGAAGTAAAAAACAAGGTCCCGGTTCACAAAAGCCGGGACCTTGTCTTATTATAAGAGCGCTACCCCGTATTCCCAATGGAACCACAAAAGGCCCAGTTGAAGAAACAGGATGGCGGGCAGACCCCATTTGAAGTACCAGTGCCGGGTCTTGTGGTGAAAGAGATACATCCCCAGGACCGCTCCCGCCGCCCCGCCCAGCAGCGCCACGGAAAACAGGCTCTTTTCCGGCACCCGCCGTCCACCTCTCTTGGCCTGGAGCTTATCATAGCCCATAAGGAAGAAGCCCAGCACACTGAAGCCCAGGCACCAAAGTATAAGGAGCTGATCCATACTTTTATCAGACCTTCTTTTCTATAGCAAAATTTCTCCTTCAAATATTGCTGCTTTTGTAAAGGGACCATCCCATGGCAACCACCCACACATAGGCCAGGGTTTTAGGGATCATCAGGGCCCCCACCGCCGGGACTGTACCGCTGAAGAGGACCACGGGCAGATAAAACCCAAAGGAAAGGGCTACCGCCAGGGGCATGAAGCGAAAGATCCGGTCTCCCGTATGCTTGACCTCCCGGGCAAAGAGAAGGATGATGATAAGGCCCATAACAGCAAAGGGGATATTCCGGAGCACCCCAAAGGCCAGGGGCTGCCGGTAAGCAAGCCACAGGTTCTGAGGCAGCAGGCACAGCAGGACCCTGGACAGGGCCAGGACCCACATGACCGTTGTAAGCTCCTTCGGGGCCTCTGCTTGGTAATAGTCCCGCCAGACATAGTAGAGGATCAGGTAAAAAAGCGTCATGGTAATGGAGGTGATAAATTTTCCGATCCCCAAAGCGGCGGCGTTGGCCTCCAGCCCAGTGGTCCAAAGGGCGTAGATTCGGGGGATGAGATGAAAGGCATCCCCTGCGCCCAACAGGGCGGCCATGGCTCCCGCCCTTTTTACCACGGGGGTGGTCCCCTTGAACAGCATGGTAAGCCCCGAAAAAAGGGCAAAGCTCAAATACAATACGTCAAAAATGGTTTCTCCTATGGCTTGCGCCATGATAATCACTCCCTATCAGTATAAAGGATCCGCCGGACAACGGCGAAAAAGACGGCTGTATCAGGCTCTTCCGCCCGCCACAGCGCCATCATATGGGTCAAAAGGAACCGGATAAAGCCTTCCTTGGTAAACTCCTCGCTCCAAATGTCCTGCCGGGCCTGGGAGTCTGCCTCCAGACGCAGAAGGAGGGAGCTTTTCAAGCTTCCCTGCATGGCCCACATCCGCGCCTGTCCCGCCGCCTCCACGCTGCCCAGACTGTTCATCAACGCCCCGGCGGACCGGTGGAGCCGCTGGCGAAGAAAGAAAAAGATCTCCTCCAGCTGGCGGCAGAAGGGGCCGGAGATGACGGCCCGGTCCATTTCCTCCAGGGCCCCCTGCCAATATTCCTCGGTCAGGGCCAACAGGATGTCGTCCTTGCTGGAAAAGTAGTTGTATACCGTTCCTGCGGCGACCCCGGCTCTTTTGGCAATGGAACGGATATTGACTGCCTCAAGACCCTCCTGGGCCGCCATGCTCCGGGATATGTCCAGCAGGGTGTCCCGCAGGGTATCGTCCTTCCTTCTCATTCTATATGCACCTTCTTTTTATGAACATGTTCATCTATATAATACACACCCGCCGCCCCTTTGTCAAGCCTTATTTGAACGCGTTCAAAAATAAAATGGACTTGACGGAGCCGAATGACTTGCCTTTTCCCCCCTATTCGGCTATAATAGCCCTACCATAACCACCGAAAGAGGGCTATCCTTATGAAATTAGGAATCGTGGGTCTGCCTAACGTGGGCAAGTCTACCCTGTTTAACGCCATCACCAACGCCGGGGCGGAGAGCGCCAACTACCCCTTCTGCACCATCGATCCCAACGTGGGCGTGGTGGCGGTGCCCGACAGCCGCCTTACCTGGCTTTCCGAGTTTTACCACCCCAAGAAAACCACCCCCGCCGTCATTGAGTTCGTGGACATTGCGGGCTTAGTGAAGGGGGCCAGCCAGGGGGCGGGGCTGGGCAACAAGTTCCTGGCCAATATCCGGGAGTGCGACGCCA
>CANRZY010000090.1 GCA_947644625.1 uncultured Pseudoflavonifractor sp. | reverse complement strand
AGAGAAGGGCGGAGAACAGGTCAGTTGGGGAGGCTAAGACCGGAGTGGAGCGAAAAGGCTGGCGGGGCTGAAAGCCCCAGAAGCCTTTTTGCGGAATTCGGCGAAGCCGATGCCGAAGGGGACCACACGACCGAAGGGAGTGGGGCGGAGGGCTTAGATCTCCCCAACTGACCTGTTCAGAGCCTGACATGGCTCTCTCCCAGGAGAGCCATGTCAGGCGCCACGTCGCGGGCGACCACAAGGGTCGCCCCTACACACGTTTGCAAGAAAACTGTAGGGGCGACCTTTATGGTCGCCCGTCCAGGTATGGGACCATCCTCCAAGGATAAATTCCTATTTTTTATCTTGTCTCCGCTTCGCAATACTTGCAGCGGTAAGTCCCCTTTTCCTCGTCTGAAAGGAAGAACACCTGCTCCAGCTCCTGCTCGGTAGAGGTGATACAGCGGGGATTGGCGCACTTCAGCACGTTCACCAGCTTTTTGGGTCCCTTTGCCCCTTTCTCCGGGACGGGCAGGGGCTTCTCCCCCTCCGGGTCCAGTCCCAGAAGCATCATAATGAGGGCCATGCGCATGATCTTACCGTTAAAGACCTGCTTGAAGTAGCAGGCCCTGGGGTCCTTGTCCACCGCTACGCTGATCTCGTTGACCCGGGGAAGGGGGTGAAGGATACACAGATCTGCCTTGGCTCCCCGGAGCTTTTCGGTGGTGAGAATATAGCTGTTCCTCAGACGAAGATACTCCTCCTCGCTGGCAAACCGTTCCCTCTGCACCCGCGTCATGTAGAGAACATCCAATTGGGGAAGAGCCCCCTCCAAATCGGCGGTCTCCATATAAGGAATCCCTTGGGCCTCCAGAATGTCCGTTTTCACATAGGAGGGGATCCGCAGCTCAGGAGGCGAGATAAGGACCGTCTTGATTCCCGTGTACCGGGACATGGCGGCAATCAGCGAGTGGACGGTGCGGCCATACTTCAGATCCCCGCACACGCCCACGGTCAGGTCATGGAGCCTCCCCTTCTCCCGCTGGATGGTAAGGAGATCCGCCAGGGTCTGGGTGGGATGGTTGTGACCTCCGTCCCCGGCGTTAATGACCGGGATGGAGGCGTTCTCCGCCGCCACCAGGGGGGCGCCCTCCAGGGGGTGGCGCATGGCGATAATGTCGGCGTAGCAGCTGATGACCTGGGCTGTGTCGGCCACGCTCTCCCCCTTGGCCGCCGAGGAGGAGTTGGCGGAGGAAAAGCCAATGACCTGCCCCCCCAGCTCGTACATGGCCGCCTCAAAGCTGAGGCGGGTCCTGGTAGAGGGTTCAAAGAAAAGAGTAGCCAGCTTTTTCCCCTCACACACATGGGCAAAACGCCGGGGCTCGGCAATGATGTCATTGGCCGTGTCCAGCAGGGACTGGAGCTCCTCCACCGAAAGGTCGGTGATATTCATCAAGCTTCTCATGCGCCGATCCAGCTTTCGTCAGAGGGATCGTCCCGGAAGGCCAGCAGCCTTTGAACGTCGGAGGGAGCAATATAGCCTTCCTGAGCGGCCACCTGGGCCATGGTGTCAAAGTCACACAGGCTCACGTTCCGCACCTGAGCCCCGGCCAGCCGCTCCAGTCCTTTTTTCATGCCGTAGGTAAAGATGCTCACGATCCCCAGCACCTCTCCCCCCTGGTCCCGGATGGCCTCCACCACCTCGATGACGCTGCCGCCGGTGGAAATAAGGTCCTCAATAACCACTACCTTCTGTCCCGGCTCCAGCTTTCCCTCAATACGGTTATTGCGGCCATGGTCCTTGTCGCTTCCCCGGACATAGCCCATGGGAAGGCCCAACAGATGTCCGGCGATGGCGGCGTGGGCGATCCCGGCGGTGCTGGTCCCCATCAGGACCTCCGCCTGGGGAAATTCCCGCCCTACCGTGTCGGCAATGGCCTTTTCCACCCGGTCCCGGACAGCCGGGGCGGTGAGGATCAACCGATTATCGCAGTAGACCGGACTTTTAATGCCGCTGGCCCAGGTAAAGGGCTCCTGGGGGCGAAAAAAGACGGCACGGATGGAAAGCAGGTCACGGGCGATTTGTTCCTTCATTCTGGTCACCTCATTTTATAGTCGTATTTCTCTTTCTTACTTCCCCAAGAACTCCCGGCAGCAGCGCTCCCAGGCCTCCACCGGATCGCCGGCGGCAGTGATGGGACGGCCCACCACGATGTAGTCTGAGCCCAGCTCCCTGGCCCGCTCCGGGGTGGCGATCCGCTTCTGGTCCCCCACATCTCCTCCGGCAAAGCGGACGCCGGGGGTCACGGTAAGGAAGCCCTCTCCGCAGGCCGCATGGATCTGCCCCGCCTCCAGGGGAGAACAGACCACTCCGTCCAGCCCTGCGGCGGCAGCGGTACGGGCATAGTGGAGCACCACCTCATTCAGGGGCTTTTCAATGAGGAGGTCCCGCTCCATGGCAGTCTGGTCGGTGGAGGTGAGCTGGGTCACCGCGATAAGCAGGGGCCGGGTCCCATCGGGCCGGGTCAAGCCCTCCAACGCCGCCTCCATCATGGCGCGGGTCCCCGCGGCGTGAAGGTTGCAGATATCCACATCCAGGGAGGACAGGACCGCCATGGCCTTCTTCACCGTGTTGGGAATGTCGTGGAGCTTCAGATCCAGAAAGATCCTATGCCCCCGCTCCTTGATCTCCCGGACCACCTGGGGTCCGGCGCCGTAAAAAAGCTCCATGCCGATCTTCACAAAGGGTTTCTCAGTGGGAAACCGCTCCAGAAAGGCCAGGGTCTGTTCCCGGCTGGGAAAGTCACAGGCGATAATGACGTCTTTAGCCATGGTGGGCACCTCCAATGATTTCTTTGAGCGAGGAGATCCCCAGCTCCTCCATGACCTGGGGCAGCTCCTCCAAAATGTCCTTACAGATATAGGGATCGGTCAGATTGGCCGCGCCGATCCCCACAGCGGTGGCCCCTGCCAGCATCATCTCGATCACGTCCCGGACGGAGGAGACTCCCCCCATCCCCACAATGGGCAGCCGCACCGCTTCGTAGACCTGCCAGACCATCCGCACCGCCACTGGAAAAACGGCTCCTCCGGAAAGGCCCCCCGTCAGGTTGGCCAGAATAGGCTTTCTTTTCCGCAGATCCAGCCGCATCCCCATAAGGGTGTTGATGAGGCTCAGACCGTCGGCTCCCTCTCCGGCGCAGGCCCTGGCGATCTCGGTAATGTCGGTCACATTGGGAGAGAGCTTCATAATGACCGGCTTGTCCCCCGCCGCTTTTTTGACCTCTCTCGTCACCTGGGCCGCCCCCTGGACTGTAGTCCCAAAGGCCAGCCCTCCGGCGTGGACGTTGGGGCAGCTGATGTTCACCTCCAGCCAGCCCACCTGGGGACAGGCCGAGAGCCTTTCCGCCACGGCGGCATACTCCTCCACCGTGCTGCCGCATACGTTGGCCATCACCGGCTTATGGAAGATCTCCGCCAGGGCGGGAAGTTCTTTGGCGATCACCGCGTCCACCCCCGGATTCTGAAGGCCCACCGAATTAAGCATTCCGCCGGGAGTCTCGGCGATGCGGGGGGTAGGATTGCCGAACCGGGGCTGGGCAGTGGTCCCCTTAAAGGAAAAGGTGCCCAGAATGTCGATATCGTAAAGCTGGGCAAATTCCTGCCCATAGCCGAAGGTCCCGCTGGCGGGGATGAGCGGATTGCTCAGAGGAATGCCGCACAGGCTTACCTGGGTATCTACCATAGGATCTCCTCCTTTTCCAGCACCGGGCCGTCCTTGCAAATGCGCTTACTGCCGTACTTGGTCTTGCAGGAGCAGCCCATGCAGGCTCCAAAGCCGCAGCCCATCCGCTCCTCAAAGCTGAATTGCCCAGAAGTGGCGGAAAGCTCCCAAAGCGCCTTCAGCATGGGCTCCGGACCGCAGGTGTAGACATAGGTGTACTCTGCCGCCCTCATGCCGTCGGTGACAAGGCCCTTTTTCCCATTGGAGCCGTCCTGGGTCCACATGTCCACCGTGGCCCCCAGGGCAAGAAACTCCGCTTCATAAAAGGCCTCCTCCAGAGAGGGGAAGCCCAGCACCACATGGGGCTTTTTCCCTTCCTCCACCAGGCGGCGGCACAGCAGGTAGAGAGGTGGCGCTCCCACTCCGCCCCCCACCAGGAGCGGCCGCTGCCCCGCAGGGGCAAGGTCATAGCCATTTCCCAGGCCGGTGAGCAAGTCCAGCTTCTTTCCCGGCTCGTAGCCCGCCATAGCCCGTGTCCCTTCCCCTACAGCCTTATAGACAAGACGAAGCCGGTCTCCCTCCACATCGCACACCGAGATGGGACGGCGGAGAAATTTTCCGTCCAGCCGCACATTGACAAACTGGCCGGGGGCAGTGATGGCAGAGGTATCCCCCTCCAGGTCCATCTGCCAAACTGACCCGGTCAGCGGGATATTCTCCCGCAGGATAAAGAGGCCCTCTTTCATCTCTTCTCCTCCGCGTCGATGGTGGAAATGGTCAAAGTGGTCTCCTCCAACACGTCCAACAGCACCTTCACCGTATCCAGGGAGGTAAACAGAGGCACGTCGTTTTCCACCGACAACCGCCGGATCATATATCCGTCGGCGGTCACGTCGGGAGAGCCGATATCCCTGGTGTTGAGCACATAGGCGATGTGCCCCTGCCGGAGGGCGTTGGGGATATCCTCGCTGCCCTCCTTGGGAGATTTGCCGCTGATCTTATTGAGGACCCTTGTACGAATGCCACTCTCCTTCAGAAAGCGGGCAGTTCCCGCAGTGGCCTCAATGTTGAAGCCCAGGTTGTAGAACCGGCGGATCAGGGGAAGGGCCTCTTCCTTATCCCCATCGGCAATGGTGGCAAGGACCGTACCGTAATTCTGAAGCTTCATCCCTGAGGCCTGGAGGGCCTTATAGACCGCCCGGTAAAGGGTATCGTCATAGCCGATGGCCTCTCCGGTGGACTTCATCTCCGGGGAGAGGTAGGTATCCAGTCCCTGGATCTTGGCAAAGGAGAATACCGGGGCCTTTACGAACCAGCGCTTCTTTTCCTCCGGGTAGAGGGTAAAGATCCCCTGCTCCTTCAGGCTGACGCCCAGGATCACGTTGGTGGCGATATCGGCCAGGCTGTAGCCTGTGGCCTTGCTGAGGAAGGGCACCGTCCGGGAGGAGCGGGGGTTTACCTCGATGATATAGACCTTTTCTTCCCGGTCCACGATAAACTGGATGTTGTAGAGGCCCACGATCCCCAGGCCCAGGCCCAGCTTCTTGGCGTAGGTCAGGATGGTCCCCTTCACCTTATCGGAAATGCTGAAGGAGGGATAGACGCTGATGGAGTCTCCCGAGTGGACGCCGGTACGCTCCACCAGCTCCATAATGCCGGGGACGAACACATCCTGCCCGTCGCAGATGGCGTCCACCTCCACCTCCTTCCCCACGATGTAGTGGTCCACCAGCACAGGTTTATCCTCGTCCACCTCCACAGCGGTCTTCAGATAGCCCCGAAGCTGGCTTTCGTTGGCTACGATCTGCATAGCTCGGCCGCCCAACACGAAGCTGGGCCGGACCAGTACCGGGTAGCCCACGGCTTTGGCGGCCTCCACTCCCGCCTCGATACTGGTCACCGCCTGTCCCGCCGACTGGGGGATCTCCAGCCGCTTCAGGATCTTTTCAAACCTGTCCCGGTCCTCGGCGTTGTCGATGGCCTCCACGCTGGTGCCGATGATATTTACCCCCCGCTCCTGGAGGGGAGCGGCCAGATTGATAGCGGTCTGCCCGCCCAGGGAGGCAATCACGTCCAGGGCGTTTTCATAGAGGAGGAT
>CANRZY010000089.1 GCA_947644625.1 uncultured Pseudoflavonifractor sp. | reverse complement strand
CAGTTACCCTATTTCAGTTTGTTACTTGATACTGTTTTATGAGTAGCTATCATACGGCGGCTTTTTATGGGGAGAGATGGGTTTTATTCCGGTTTTTCCTCACTAGAGGCCCCAGTCTCCGGCTCCTCCGCCGGTTTTTCCTCACCCAGAACCTCCCCAGCGGCGGCTACCGCCTGGGCAAAGGCCTCAAAGGCTTCGGCGGAGGTCTTGGGACCGTCCTCAGGATCCTTGTCGGGCCTCTTCTCTCCCCCGTCGGGCTTCTCCGGCTCCCGGTGGTGCTTTTTCTCCAGCTTCAGCTTGGGCAGCTCCCGCTTCTCCTTTTTCTCTGTTTCGGCCTCCCCCTCCCTGGCCGGCTTTTCCTTTTTCGGGAGAAGCACTTTCAGGGTCGGTTTTTCCACCTTCTCCTTTTTGGGCTTAGGCTCCTTGGGCGGTTTCACAGCCTTTTCCTTCTTCAGTTTGGGCTCCTTGGAGGGCCGTTCCTTTTTGGGCTTGGGCTGTCTGGGCTCCCTAGGGACCTCCGGTTCGGGAAGCTCCACCGCCTTCTCCACCCGGATCAGGTGCCGGGGACAATTAGAGGCGCATCGGGCGCAATGATCGCACTTTTCATAGTCGATCCTGGCCAGACCCTCCACCACCGTAATGGCCTCTTTGGGACAAGCCTCCACACAAGCAGAGCAGCCTACGCAGCCGTTGGCACACACCTCTGTCACCACCGTCTCCGCTGCCCTGGAGGCGCAGAGAATGGAGACATGCCGTTTGGGAGGATATGGCTCCAGGGAAATGATGTGCCGGGGGCAAGCCTCCACACATTTTCCACAGGCAGTACACCGATCCCCCTCTACCAGAGCCACACCCTCCCTGATCTGAATGGCTCCAAAGGGACATACCGTCTCACAGGTTCCCAGCCCCAGGCAGCCGTACGCACACTTCAGCGGACCTCCTCCGGGAAGCTGAGACGCGGCCAGGCAGTCCCGGATCCCCTGATACTGATATTGGGAAAAGGCGGCTCCCCCTCCGGTGCAGTGGACCACCGCCCGAAGGACCCTCCTTTCCTCCTTGTGCTCTGTCTCCTTTGTTTCCGCCGGAGTTTCCCCACCTGAAGCCTGTTCCGGATGCAGCTTGGCTCGCAGGGCGGAAAGAACACTGAACAGAGCCCCAAAGACGATCAAAAGGCCCAGTCCGATCAACAGCTTGGTCATATTTCTCTCCCCCCTCAGCCGAAGATGTTCAGGTTGGAAAATCCGGTAAAGCACAGCGCAAGCAGCCCCGCCGTCACCAAAGCGATGGGAAGACCCTCAAAGGCCTTGGGACACTCGGCAAATTCCAACCGCTCCCGGACTCCCGCAAAGAGCAGGATAGCCAGTAGGAAGCCCAGTCCTCCCGCCACGCCATAAGTCAGACTTTGAAGGAAGCTGCTGACATTCTGAACGTTCTGGAGGACTACCCCCAACACCGCGCAGTTGGCGGCCAGGGGCAGACCGCCGGTGGAGGGCAGCTCCCGGCCAGGGGCCAGCTTTCTCCACAGCAGCTCCAAAAGCTCCACCAGAAAAACAGCTATCAGAAGAAAGATCGCCATTTCCACAAATTTCAGACCGTTGGGGACCAAAATGTATTCGTTGACGGGCCAGCAGGCCGCCGAGGTCAAGGTCATTACCAGAGTGACCGCCAGTCCCGTTCCCAGGGCGGCGCGGAGAGAACCGGACCCTTTTAGAAACGGTCCCGCCCCCAAAAGCTGGGAAAAGACCACATTGCTCACCAGGATCGCTCCCAGGGCAATGCTCATCAAAGAGAAAAACGATCCGCTCATCCCTTCGCCCCCTCTTTCTCTTTCTTTTTTGTCCGCTTGGGTCTTCCGTTAAAGTACTGCACCAGCGCGGCCACACATCCCAGCGCCAAAAAGCCTCCCACCGGCCCGTTGAGACCGAGAGCGGCATACTGCTCTGGAAAGAGCCGGATGCCTTGGCCGCCTTCCAGAAAGCCAAAACCAAAGCTGCCCTTGCCCAGCAGCTCCCGTAAGAATCCCGCCAGCGTCAACACCAGGGTATAGCCCAGGCCCTGGCAAAGCCCCTCCAGCATGGAGCTGGCCACCGTATTTTCATAGGCGTATGTCCCCGCCCCGCCAAGCAGGATCACCGTCACCGGCACCAGGGGAAGAAACAGTCCCAGCTCTCCGGCCAGGGCGGGAAAAAACGCCTGGATCAGCAGGTCGGCGGCTCCACCCAAGGCGGCTGTCACCATAATGGCGGAGATAGTACGCAAACGCTGCGGAAGATAAAACCATAGTGCGGAAAGGATCCCGTTGGAAAGGATCAGCACTGCCGTCACACAAAGACCCATACCAAGGCCGTTGAGAAGGGTGGTGGTAACCGCCACCGCCGCGCAGAGCCCCACAAGGCGGACCGCCACCGGATTCCGGGTGAGAAGGCCCCCTTTGATCTGTTTTCCTATGTTCATATCCTTCTCCCTCCCCTCACTTCAATCCGTCTGCGGCGTTCAACGCAGAGGTCACCGCCGCGCACACTGCCCGGGACGTAACAGTGGCCCCTGAGATAGCTGCAATTTCTCCTCCGTCGGCTTCTACCTGGACCGGTCCGGACTTCCCGGTAAATTGGGCACGGAATTCGCTCTCAGAGGCCCGCAGGCCCAAGCCTTCCGTCTCCCCGGAAGCTGTCACCGCCACTCCGGAGACCGTACCGTCTCCGTTGACCCCTACCATCAGGGTAAGCGTACCACTATAGCTGTCCTCCGGGGACACCTGAAACACCCAGCCCGCCCCCTCCGCCTCATAGGCGGCTTCAATGGCGCTGTCTCCGCCGGAGTAGCGGATCTCCCGGTAGTCGCCTCCGTAGGGTAGAACCTCCTCCAAAACGCCCATGTGCCGCTCTCCTTGGTGCTGCGCGATCCGTTCCTCAGTCAGGAGATTGACAAGGCCCAGAAACAGGCCGCACACGGCGAAAAGGAGGCATAGCCACCCGGTCAGGCGGAGAAACCCAGTCTCTTGCTGAATGTCCGCTCTCTCCAGGACAGGCTTTTCATCCACGCTCTCCTTCTCTCCGCCCTTTTTTAGCTCAGAAAGGGAAAGCTCCCCCTGCTTTTTTTCCTCTGCTTCCCTCATTTTTCACCGCCCCCCTTCTCCTCTTTTTTCCGCCTCCCTTTCGGCGCGCCATACCGTCTGGGCCTGGTGAATTTCTCCAGCAAAGGCGCGCACACATTCATCAGCAAAATAGCGTAGCTTACCCCTTCCACTCCGCCAAAAACGCGAAGAAATACGGTCAGGATTCCGCAGCCGATCCCAAAAAGGACCTCGCCCCATGGGGTGCAGGGGGTCGTCACATAGTCCGTCGCCATAAAGAGGGCTCCCAGCATAAGCCCGCCGCCCAAAAGCTGAACCAGCACCCACTGGGAGGCCGCGGTGAGCGGCGCCGTGGCATAGGCAAGGACAGCCACCGTTCCCAGATAGGCCGCCGGGATCCGGAGATGGATCACGCCCCGCAAAACCAGATACGCTCCGCCAAAAAGCAGTGCCAGTGCGGAAACCTCACCGATACAGCCGCCTATATTTCCGTAAAACATATCATGGAGCCGGACCCCTGAGGTCCCCATCCAGGGCAGCACACCGTTATGAAGATCCGCCATGGGGGTCGCCGTGGAGACCCCGTCAGCCCCGGTCTGGGCCAGCCCCAGCCAGAATTTGGTCCCCGGTCGGATCCACAGCGTCATTTCAGGCAGGTAACACAACGACAGAAATACCCGTCCCGCCAAAGCCGGGTTTAGAAAATTTTTCCCCAGCCCGCCAAAGAGCTGCTTGACCACTACAATAGCGAAAAAGTCGCCGATCAGGATGATCCAATAGGGCATGGACACCGGGCAAGCAAAGGCCAGCAGCACACCGGTGACTGCGGCGGACAGGTCTCCTCCGCTCCCCGGCTTTTTCAGCGCCAGGCGGTAAAGCCCCTCAAAAACCTCGCAGCCCAGCACCGAGACCGCCGTCAGCGCCAACGCTCTGGGCCCAAAGAAAAATATCCCCATAGCCAAAGCGGGAACCAGGGCGATCAGCACATCCAGCATAAAGGCCCGTGTTCCCACAGGAGAACCGATATGGGGAGAGGGGGCCACCGTCAGCTTCCGATCCTGGTATTCCTTCATCCCTCGCCCTCCCCTTTCTTCTGCTCTTCTCCAGTTCCGGCTCCACTCCGGGACTTTTCCTCCCGGATGGCGGCCTTAGCCATTCGGAAGGATTGCACCAGAGGAAGACGGGCAGGACAGATATAGCCGCAGCAGCCGCACTCAATACAGTCCATCGCATGGAGCGCCCGCGCCGCCTCCCAGCGCCGCTTTTCGGCGTTCATCCGGATAAAAAGGGGAGCGAGCTTCATGGGACAGACCTCCGCGCATTTCCCGCACCGGATACAAGCCTGGGCAGGATCCTGCCTTCCCACCTCGTCCCCGGTAAGGCAGAGTACACAGTTGGTAGTCTTCATTACCGGCGCGTCCAGGTCATAAAGAGGCGTTCCCATCATGGCTCCGCCCAAAAGCACCCGGTCCGGCGGCATCTGAAAGCCTCCTGCCAGCTTGATAAGCCAGCTTACCGGAGTCCCCACCGGGGCAATGACGTTCATGGGCCGGACCAGGGCCCCGCCCGTTACGGTAACATAGCGGCGGGTCAGAGCCTTTCCCTCCATAACGGCCTCCCAGACGGCTGCCGCAGTAGCCACATTGAAAACCAGGCACCCTGTCTCTACCGGCAGCTTTCCCGAAGGGACCTGACGCCCGGTGAGCGTCTGGATCAGCTGCTTTTCCGCTCCCTGGGGATACCGTGTCCGAAGGGGCTGGACCCGAAGGTCCTCCTCTCCCCCCGCCTGAGCCCGGAGCAACTCAATGGCATCGGGCTTGTTGGTCTCCACGGCAATCACCGTTTTTTGGGCCCCCAGGGCCTTTGCCAGAAGCCTGGCCCCCTCGATCACCGCCTCCCCCCGCTCCAGCATAAGCCGGTAATCGGAGGTAATATAGGGTTCGCACTCACAGCCGTTGACGATCAGGGTATCTACCTTCCCCAACCCGCTCTCCAGCTTGGCGCTGGTAGGAAAGCCTGCTCCCCCCATGCCAACGATCCCGGCGTCCTCTATCAGCTTCCGTATCTCACCGCCCGTAATCCCCGTAGCGCTGCTTCTCCGCTTTCCATCCGGGCAGGGGGTATCCTGAAAATCATTGTCGATTACCACCGACAACATTTTCCCGCCCCCGCCGTAGCTTCGGCTCTCCACGGCGGAGACCTTTCCGGACACGCTGGCATGGATGGGCGCGCCCAAGCCCTGAGGCTGGGCGATCTGCTGTCCCACCTTCACCGAGTCGCCCTCCGCCACCAGGGGAAGGCCCGGCTCCCCTCCGTTCACGGACAGAGGAATAACGACCTGGGCCGGAGCCTCAGGCAGCGGTACGGCGGCCTTCTGCTCCGTCAGGTCCTTGTGCTCTATGGGGTGGACCCCGCCAAAAAATCGATGCAGCATAGTTTCACCTCGCTGTTTACGCCGCCGTCCTTTTCAGGGCGGGGCATTCCATATCAGATTATATCATATCCACAGGCAGTCTTGCTTTGCAAGCCTGCGGGGCTTCGCCCCTACCGCGCTGCGCGCGGCTGTGATATGAATGGCTTCGCAAAAATGCCCTTACAAGCAAACACTTTTGCTTCATTATATCATAGTGTATTTCGTCAAAAAAGTCCAGCCTCTTCCTTCTTTTTTCCTTTTCTGTAGGACTACAATACATATTGGACAGTAGGGAGAAAAAATAATAGAAGGATGA
>CANRZY010000088.1 GCA_947644625.1 uncultured Pseudoflavonifractor sp. | reverse complement strand
GGATCAGCTTCTCCTCCACCCGCTGGTCAAAGCACTCATAAAGGGCGTTGCCCCAAGTGGGCTCCTTGGTCTCAGGCAGCTCCACCCCGATGGCCTTGGCGGCGGCCACGGCCTCCTCGTCAGAATCAATGGCCATGAAGTCGATACCGCAGTACTCCTTCACCGCCTCATGCATGGGCAGTCTCCGCCAGCCGGGAGTCAGGTCCACCTTCTCCCCCAGCCAGTCCAGTTCGTAGGTGCCCAACAGCTTCTGGGCCGCCGAGGAGAGAAGCTCCTCAAAAAGGTCCATCATATCGTTGAAGTCGGCGTAGGCCTGATAGAGCTCCACCGTGTCGAACTCCGGGTTATGCTTGGGATCCATGCCCTCGTTGCGGAAGATCCGGCCCAGATCGTATACCCGGTCCATACCGCCCACAATGAGCCGCTTCAAAGGAAGCTCGGTGGCAATACGCAGGTACATGTCAATGTCCAGGGTGTTGTGGTGGGTCACAAAGGGCCGGGCGGTGGCGCCGCCCTGGATGGTGTTGAGAACGGGAGTCTCCACCTCCACAAAGCCCCGGTTATCCAAGAAATCCCGGACATGCTTGATAAACCGGGCGCGGAGGATCAGATTCTGCTTTACCTCCGGATTCATAATAAGGTCCACATACCGCTGACGGTAACGCAGCTCCTTATCCTGAAGGCCGTGAAACTTTTCCGGCAGGGGCAGCAGGGACTTGCTCAGCAGCGTGATATCCTTGGCCCGGACGCTCATCTCGCCCCGCTGGGTGCGAAAAACCTCGCCGTCCACCCCTACGATGTCGCCGATATCAAACTTTTTAAACTTTTTGTAGACCTCTTCGTCCATCTCATCCTGGCGGGCGTAGAGCTGGATCCGTCCGTCCCGGTCCTGGAGGTCGCAGAAGGAGACCTTGCCCATGCCCCGCTTGGACATGAGCCGTCCCGCCACCTTGACGCACTTTCCCTCCATGGCGTCAAAGTTGTCCTTGATCTGCTGAGAGGTAGCGTCCCAGACAAATTTGGTCTGCTGAAAGGGATCCTCTCCCGCCTGCTGAAGGGCGGCCAGCTTTTCCCGGCGCAGACGAAGGAGTTCGGAAAGCTCAGGCTGCTGGGGGGCGTTCTTTTGCTGCTCTGCCATAGTATTTCTCTCCTATCGTAAGGGGCCTGTTTCAGCCCTTCTGGATATCTGTCACTGTATAATGAAGCATACCGATGGGGGCCTCCACCTCCACCTTGTCGCCCACAGCCTTGCCCAGCAGAGCCTTACCAAAGGGAGAATCCTCCGAGATCCGGCCCTGCATGGGGTCGGCTTCCTGGGATCCTACGATACGGTAGCTGGCCTCTTTCCCCGTCTTCTCATCCTTCACCTTCACCTGACTGCCGATCCCCACGGCATTGGCGTCAAACTGCTGTTCATCAATAAGCACATAGTTGGACAGTACCGCCTCAATTTCCGCAATACGGGAAAAGAGCTTGCCCTGCTCGTTTTTCGCCTCGTCATACTCGCTGTTCTCGCTCAGGTCACCGAAGGAGCGGGCCTCCTTAATGAGTTCGGCTACTTCCTTCTCTCGGACCGTCTTCAGGTAGTTGAGCTCTTCCTTCAGTTCCTCCATATGCTTAGGGGTCAGTTTATGCTGCTTAGCCATGATTTTCCGTCACCTTTCCTTGTTTGTTCCGTTTCCAATCAAAAAAGCCACTGTCGGCTGGTTCTACAGTCTAGCACAAAACACGGTTCTGTTATTATATGTATTTTCTTCCCTTCTGTCAAGGTTATTCCGGCTCCCGGACCGGGCGCAATTCTTCCGGCTCTATCCGCCCCGTCTCCCAAAGAAGCTCCAGAAACGGAAGAGGCGGGAGATCCGGCGGCAAGGGCCATTCCGGGCGAAGGGTAAGGCCAAGGAGCTCCGGCTCCCCCCACAGTCGAAGAGTCCGGAACGCCCCCGGAGAACAGGGAGAAAGCTCTACCGACACCTGGGGCGCCGGTTCCCGTCCCAAATGGAGAGGGGCCGCTCCGTAGCGGGAGCGGAGGTGACGGGCCAAGACCTCCTCCCCCCTGTCGAACTCCAAAAAAAGGGCTCCCACCTGGGGGCAAAGCTGCTCCGCGATAGCCCAGGCCTCCGGCCCGGCCTTCTCCCCCCGAAGAGCTACCCGGCGCTCCCGGAGTGAAAGATGAGAAAGCAGCTCCAGCGTTAGCTGCGCTCCTCTGACCCGGCACAGGGGCAGAGGATCCACAGGGATCAGGGGCAGCGGAACCGAGACCGCCTCTCCGGCCAGAAACCGGCGTATGCCCCTGCGGTACAGTCGCCGGGATATCCCCTCCAAACGGCGGGGAGAGATCCTGGGTGGAAGGCCCACCCCCAAAACCGGAAGACCTCCGGGGGCCATGACGGTATACTGCGGCCGGAAAGAACGCGTTTTGCCTGGGTAAAAATAGGCTACCATGCCGGATATCCCCCTTCCGTGAGAAGGATATGCGGGATGGGACCCGGAAATTAAGGTTTTATTCTCACCGCAGCAACTCCAGCGCCTTTTGGAGTTGAGGGTCCTCCTCCGGGGAGAGGAGCCCCGCCGCCAGGGCGGCGGACTGGGATCCGTCCAAAATGACCTCCGCGTCCAGTGTCACCCCGGTTCCGATCAGGGAAACTCCCCCTCCGGTGCGGTAACGGCCGGTGGAAAGGTTCAGCGCCCCGCCGTTGGGAAGAGGGACCGCCTGCTGGGAATACCCTTTACCGGAAGTCTCCTCCCCGACAATGGGCGCTCCCACGCTCTCCTGAAGCTGGGCGGCAAAGAATTCGGCGGCAGAGTATGTATCTCCGTTTACCAGGGTCGCTAAGGGAAGCCCGGTATGCTCCCCGTCGGAGTTTGTTACCGTCTCCCTGCCCAATTTGCTCTCCGAACGGAAAATGGCTCCCTCCGGGAGAAGGGCGTCCAGGATTTTGGTCAGCTCGTCCACATAACCGCCGCCGTTATTGCGCATATCAAATACCAGAGCCGTGGCCCCCTGCTTTTCCAGATCTTTTACGGCCTCTTTCACTTGATCGGCGCTGTGGGTATAAAAATTCTTTACCCGGATATACCCTACGCCGTCTGCCAGAAGGGAATGCTCCACCGAGCGGTTTTCCACCCTGGCCCGGCGTAGCTCCACTGTGCGCCAGGCTCCGCGCTCCTCTTGAAGGGTAAGGGTCAGAACCGTCCCTTCCTCCCCCTGGATCAAGTCAGTGCTCTCCTCCAGGCTCAATCCCTCCAAGTCCCTTCCGTCCACGGCAACGATCCGTTCCCCCGCCAGGAGTCCCGCTTCATGGGCAGGGCTGTCTTCATAAACCTCCCGGATCAGAAGCCCCCCTCCTTCGTCAACGGTCACTGAAATACCGACGCCCACAAAGGAATTTTCCCGGCGTTCATTCTGAGCGGCGTACTCTTCCGCCGTCAGGTAGTAGCTCCAGCGGTCTCCTGTTCCGGCCACCATGCCGGAAAGGGCGCTGTCCACCACCTGTTCCGGGTCATATTCCCCCACAAAGGAAGTCCGGATAGCCCCCCAGGCCTCCAGCAGGGAAAAGGCATGGGGACCCAGGATGATCCACAGGGCAAGCACTCCCGTGACCAGGGCGGTCATAGCCCCTCCCAGGGCGGCCAAAAACATATGACGGGCAGTATAGGTTCGTTTTTCCATGGGTCCCATTCCTTTCCAGTGTCCAAAACAAAAAGCGGGCGGAGAGTACCTCCGCCCGCCCCGCGCCTCTGCTTAATCTCTGAAATCAAAGGTCATACCGGGGAACATGGTCAGCGCGTCCTGCCGGACCCCGTTCTTTCGCAGCTCCAAATGGAGGTGGTTGCCTGTGGAGGAGCCGGTGGAGCCCACCAGTCCGATCACCTGACCCTGGCTCACCACATCCCCCTCCTTCACCTTCCGGGAGCCACGGGTCATATGGGCGTAGAGGGTGGAAATGCCGTTCCCATGGTTAATGACAACATACTCCCCGTAAGAATTGGGCGCATAGGCCGAAGTCACCACCACGCCGCCCTTGGCCGCCTTGATGTTGGTGCCCCCGGGGGCGGCAATATCGGTGCCGCTGTGGTTATGGAATTTTTTGGTGATAGGATGGGTCCGGGGACCAAACCGGGAGGTGACCACATTGTTGACCGCAGGCAGAGGGTAGAGGTAACCGGTCCCCGGATCAAAGGTGACCTGCTGGGCCGCAATAAGCCGGTCCAGCTCCTTCTCCTTCTTGGAGAGCTCGGCGGCGATCTTCTTCTCCTCCGCCTCCTCCGCCGCCACAAGGGCCTCCGCCGCCGCAGCGTCCTTTTTCAGCTGGTCCAGAATCTCCTGAGCTTCGCCCACCTTTTCGGCCTGCTCGGTCTGCTGGACCACCAACTGGGCCTTCTGCTCGTCCAGCCCCGCCTTGGACTCATTGAGGGAGGCCAAGGTGGCCTCTACCTCCTGCCGGACGGCTACCAAAGCCTCCACCACAGAGTTATCGTACTCCATGATAAGATCTACCATGGCCAGCCGGTCCAAAAGGTCGGAAAAATCACTGGCGGAAAAAAGCACCGACCAGTAAGAGATATCTCCTGACTCCTCCATAGACCGGGCCCGCTGGCAGAAGCGGGTATAGGCCGCATCCTCCCTGCTCTGAGCGTCGGCCAAAGCAACCTCCTCGGCGGCAATGAGCTGAGTATAGGTATCGATCTGGCTCTGGGTGTTGGCGATCTCGGCGTTGATGGCGTCCAACTGCTGGGCCAGAAGCTGGTGCTGCTGCTGGGCCTGGGCCTTGTCGCTCTTGATGGCATCCAGCTGGGCCTGGAGTTCCTTTTTCTTTGCCGCGGCCTCGGAGGCGTTGTTTTTCAAGCCGGAAATCTGGCTTTTCAGATCGGCCTGGGTCACCGCCCGGGCGCTGAGAATGGCGGTGCTGAGCAAAGGCAACAGCAGCGCCAGCGCCAGAAGCACACAGATCACAATGCTGAAAAAGCGCCGTTTATCCATTTTTTGCTTTTTGGGTTTATACTGCGGTGTTTTTCCCACGGTGCGGACCTCCTTGATCCTGGGTGGGCAGGCTTGGGACCCGCCTCAATAAAACGCTTCGATGTCAGACTTGCAGGAATTTCCGAATGGCCATGACCGAACCGCCGGTACCTACCACAAGCCCTGTAGCGGCAAATATGCCCAGGACGTTGGACCACATGTCTCGGAACGGAACGATGGTGAGCAGCTGGAAGGTCTCCCCCGTGTCAATGGCTCTGGCGATGAGCTCATACACTCCCCACTGGAGGACGAAGGCCAGCACCGCGCCAAAAAGCCCCAAAAGCATTCCCTCAAAGATAAAGGGACCCCGAACAAAGCCGTTGGTGGCGCCGCACATCTTCATAATGGCGATCTCTTCCCTTCTCGTGAAGGTTCCAAGTTTAATGGTATTGTAGATGATGAACAGGGAGATGGCCAGCAGCATCAGGATCAGGATCAGCGCCACCGCCGCCGCCACGTTGCGGATCAGGACAAAGCCTTCCGCCACCTCAGGGGCGGCCTGGTGTCCCTGGATCCCCTCCACCCGGTCCACGGCGTCAATGGTCTCCTGCATAAGGGCCAGGTCACTCATATGGACTGAATACCGGTCCCGGAACACCTCGGTAGGAAGCTCGGAGTACAGTTCCGCATTCTGGTCGCTGGCGTACTTGGCCGCGTAGCTTTGCTGAGCCTCCTCCTTGGTGGTGAACTCCACATAGGATACATTGGGGATGGCCTCCAGCTGCTTACGCAGAGCCTCCGCCTGCTCCCTGGTGTATGTCTCGTCCACGAAAGCCAGGAATTCGTTGTCCTGCTCCAGCTTTCCAAGCTCCTTTTCCAGGTTGACTGCCACCAAAGAGAAAGAACCCATGATAAGCAGACAGGCCACGATCATCATCACTGCGGCAAAAGACATGAGGCCGTGGGTAAAGATGGAGTGAAAGCCCTCGGAAAAATAGTAGCCCAAATTATATGATCTCTTCATTTTTATAGTACCCGCCTGTCTCGTCGCTGATAATGCGTCCGTTTTCGATGGCGATGACCCG
>CANRZY010000087.1 GCA_947644625.1 uncultured Pseudoflavonifractor sp. | reverse complement strand
CCCTGTTGCCGACGGCTGCCAACAAATATCATGCTATCAGGAAAGGTCTGAATACGGGCGGCCTCCCGCACAGTCAAAGAACGATCCAATGTTGGATGGATAGGAAACGCATCATTCCCAGGAACCATAGTAAGTGCTGGTCTCAGCCTCGAAAGGCGCTTATAGGTATTCCCAAAATTCTTTCGATATAGTTCTGGCGGAAGCTGTGACTCTGGAAGGCGTCCTCCTTCAGGAATCATTTTATATCTCTGTACGTTTTTAAGTGTGTGCCGCAAGGCAACATGATTAAATTCTTTTATGTCAGGCAAATGCTCTAAATCTTTTATAACATCCCAGCAATTGTTCCACGGCAACAACCCATCGTGGGGAACTTCGGCATGGTCTGGTGCTGGAAAGGTAACTGGTAGCCCAAGTCTATTACCAATAATAATGACCCTTTCACGAATCTGTGGCACCCCATAATCTGCCATATTTATAACCTTATAGTCTACGGTATAACCAGCGCCTTTAAGTTCAGAGAGTACAGTTCGAAAATAGCGGCCCCCATTCATGGTAAGGATTCCCTTTACATTTTCCATGACAATGAATTTTGGGTTAAGGGCTTTGATTAATTTTGCATATGTTATTACCAGTTCATTTCGCGGATCTTTTTGCGCTCGCTTTTCTGGGTCAGAGGAGGAGCGCTTACCAATTGTTGAAAAGCCTTGGCACGGTGGTCCTCCAATAATAATATCAACTGTCCCTTGTGGCAGATACCCCGCTATTTGCTCAGGAGTAAGATCACGCACATCCCCTTGGATAAACGGAATTGTTGGAAAATTTTTTTGATGAGTTTTTGTAACTAACTCGTCATTATCAACACAAAGGCAAATATCAAACCCCTGCTTCTCAAATCCCATATGAAGGCCACCAGCACCACAGAACAAATCTATGACATTGTAAGGCATATTGAAAACTCCTCAGAAATTATGTTTGCTTTACTCGTTCATGTAGCTATGATAATTATAGACGAAGTTTGAAGAACTTTCAAGCACATATATGCTCATCCACATATTCAAAACGATAGAGAGCACAAGCGCAACAAAATTGCAAAAAGATTTAATATACCTCAAATTGAAGTATATTTTGAATGAACTCAACTTATTTTTTAATATTTGCCCATTACATTTTGACAGGGTATAATATATTTGAACGGGAGTATCGTCATTTTTTGAACTTTGAGTGGCTTGCAAAATAAGACCATACTAGAACCCATACCAGAATGAGCATGAAAAACAACGGAACAGGGCGGCACTCAATGGGAGTGTCGCCCTGCTCAAAGCGTTGAAAATACTACATTCTTTCTTTTCCTGTATCACTGCGTTTTTCGCTCTGGGTCAATGGCATTCAAGAGGTCTGCGGTTCGATCCCGCATATCTCCACCAAAGAAACGGCTTGAAACGAAAGTTTGAAGCCGTTTCTTTTTTCTTTCAACGGAGCAACCATAGCGTTTATGATAGCGTTCGTTGCTTGCTCCGCCGCAAGCGTGTTTTGAAGTTCAGAGACAACGTAGTCCCATATATCATCTTGTCAAAATGCGCTTCAAATAAGGTGTGTTTTAAAGCCCTGCGCTGTCCTTTTGAAGGATAGCGCGGGGTTCTTTTTAGTCTTGACTTATGGCCTTGACCATTTGAAGTGCCCTTTTTTGTGAAGGGAATAAAATTTTCCATTGCTCAAAAATAACCTTTAGATCAGGGGGCAATTGGACCAACCTTTTTGTACCTATTTTACTTCCAAGATGAACGATATAATGGATTTCTCTTATAACGAGAATGGTTGTAGTGATGTATTTGCTGTATAATATAAGGGGGAGTTAAATTGCCAAAAGTCTGTTGCTTTATCGGTCACTCCCAGATATGGAGCGATATATTTCACGCTTTGACCGACGCCGTAGAGCGACATATTGCCGGGTATGGCGTGACCGATTTCCTGGTAGGGAACTACGGTCAGTTTGACCGCATGGCTACCGCTGCGGTGAAAAGGGCCAAAGAACAGCGACCCGACATACGGCTCCACCTTATGCTGCCCTATCGTCCAGAGCGGGGGCGTCCTCTCCCGGACATGGAGGGTTGCGACAACGCTGTTTACCCACTGAAAATGGAGGGGGTCCCCCTTAAAGTGGCGATCCCTCGGCTCAACCGCATTATGGTTGAAGACGCAAGCTATGCCATCGCCTATGTCATGCACGCCTGGGGCGGAGCCGCCAAAACGCTGGAATACGCACAAGTGCGGGAAAGAAAGGGGTTGATACACATTGAAAACCTGGCGGAAAAGGCAGAACAGAGGGGGCGGTGAGCGCTAAAATCACTTGCCGAAGCGTGCTTTATCTCATGCTGGAATGACCATAAAAAGCAGTAAAACAGGGCGGCGCTCCCATTGAGTGCCGCCCTGTTCAACGTGTTAAAAAATGTATTTTCCCCAGACAACAGAAAACGCCGGGGGAGGGGATCCTTTGTCTTAGAAATTCTCCTGGAAGAATTTCTCCAACTCTGCGCAGACCTGATCCTCGTTCTCACCTTCAATGGTGACGGTGACGGTGTCGCCCTGCTTGATCGCCATGCTCATAAGTCCCATAAGCTTCAGGGCGTTGACGCTCTTTTCGCCCTTGGTGACGGTAACAGTGGTGCCTGCATAGTCCTTGACTTGCTTGGCCATGACTCCGGCGGGGCGGGCGTGCAGGCCCATGGGGTCGGTAATGGTGTACTGGAACTGTTTCATTGAAATACATCCCTTTCCGTTGTTTTACCGCCGGACGGCGGAGTAGGACCGTAGCTGTGGAGAGCGACAGGAGTGCCCACCGCAGCCTTCATCCTCAAAAATCCTCCTGGCTCATGGAAATATCCAAAAAACCGGACAATGTATTTTACTATACCGGCCCTTGTAAGTCAATTGTTTTTGGTGAAAATCAACAATAAGATAGCTTGTATACGCTTTCCGAAAAAGCACGCATTCCCGGCCCTGAAAACCAGAGCCGGGAATGCATTTGATCTACGGTTGAAATATTATTCCCACTGAAACCAGCCCCGGCCTTCCCGGGCCTGTGCCACATCCAGGGCGGAGGAGAGCATCATAGCGGCCTGAGAGCGGGAGAGGGGTTCCTCCAGCACGGCTGAGGCGGGCAAAGCGTTGCAGCTGGAAAGGTTTGCCACAGCCTGGGCGCACCATGCGGGGGTATTCTCGCCGGCAAAGGTCTCCGCCACATCGGTGACGTGAAGCGTCCGGTTCAGAAGGACCGCCGCCTCGGCGGCGGTGATGGGGGCATCCGCCTGAAAGACCACCCGCCCCTCCTGGTCAAAAGATCCCTGGACGATGCCGGAGCGAAGGGCGGAGGACACATAGGGCTTTGCCCAGGTAGCCATGGCCTCGTCATCGGCAAAGCCGGTGAGGGTGGCCTCCTTCATTACATCCATATCTGCCGCCGCCATACACAAAGCGGTAAACTGGGCCCGGCTTACCGGCTGCTCCGGATGAAAAAGATACTGCTGACCCATCTGTTCCCCGATGAGAAGTCCTGCTTCGGCAAGGCGGACGGCCTCCCGGTGTCCCTCCACCCCGGTCATGTCGGAGTAGGTCACCTTGGTTTTTTGCTTTTCGATCTTGATGGATACGGTGGCGGGGGCGGAGGTGTTGCCTACCGCGTCTACGGCCACATAGGTGAAAGCGTCCTTGCCGGTCTTGTTCTCATAGGGAGTGTAGGTGAACTGGGCAGCACCCTCCTCTGCCTGTGTTACCGCCCCACGGGCAGGTTTGCTGATGATCCGGAAGGTGAGAAGGTCTCCTTCCGGATCCACCCCGGCAAAGGTTCCTTGGATCTCCACATTTTTGTAGGTGCAAAGCTCCAGGTTCTCCGCCACCGGCGCTTCATTGGCGCTGGCCAGCAGATAGAGACCAACCGTCACATCCTCGCCTGTAAGGCCGTTGGCAAAAACGGGGGTAAAGGTAAAGGAGGTGGCGGAGAGCATGGGGGAGGAAAGGGGGGTAAAGCGAAGACCGTCAATGGCGCTGAGGGCGACCTCGCTTCCCTGTGGAACCGCCTGGTTCCCGATGGTAAGCATACCGGCAGAGGGATCGGGGAGGGAGGTGACAAGGATGGAGCTGAGATGAGCGTCTCCGTTTACCTGAAAATCCTGAACGGAGAAGGAAATAGGCCGGTCGGTAAGCCCGTTTTTGGAAAAGGCGGCCACACCGACAGCCTCCGCCTCTCCGTTTCCTCCGAAGAGGGCGGCGGCAGGCAGTACGAAGGACAGGGCCCCGGCGCACAAAAGGGCCAGGGAGCGACGAAGCAAACGCTGTTTCAAAGAAAAAACCTCCTTATTGGCTGAAAACCAGCTTGAACTGCCCCTAGTTTTCACTACCGTGAAGGAGGTTATTCCTGTTTTGGAAAGATAAATTTATATTTCTCCCACCGTCACCGAGATCTCCTCCTCAAATTTCACCATCCGGGTATAGTTCAGCTTCATTCCCAGGCGGGAGCCGGAGTAACCGGGCAGGGAAAATTCCTCCACCTCGGTGATGGACCCATCCTCATTTTCCCGCTTGTAGTAGCTGCCGGAGGAGACGTGGAACTCGGTCCCCTCCTCGTCACGGAAGGTCCAGGAGAAAAATTGCCTGTTCTGATAGGGTGTGGAGAAGGAGAGGCGCACATCCTCGCCCTCCCGCAAAACAGAGACCAGATGGGAGCCTTCGGGTAAGCCCTGGGCGGTCTCTTTTTCCAGATCTACCGTCACCCATTCCTTGCCCTTGTCCAGCCAGTCCGCCCCTGTAAGGTGAAGGGTATAAGGAGCCTTTCCGGTAAAATGGGGGCTTTCCAGATAGTAGATGACCATTCCCTCTTCTCCGGAGCCGGAGGCGACCAGGCTGCTGTTGCTCCCCACATGGCTTCCCGGCTCGTAGCGGTTTCCCAGGGCGTCGGTGAGGTAGAAATCAAGGCCCGTACACCAGGCGGTGTTGGCCCCGTCAAAGGACACCGTCAGCCGGGAATGGGTGGGGTTGACCTCCAGGGACCGGATGAGAAGCCGCTGGGAATCGGCGGTGACCCACTCATTCAGCTCGTAGGTCCTGCCGGGGGCGGTGAACCGGGGATCTAGGGTCAGGTCAAAGACGAAGGTAGCCACCACTCCCAGGTCTCTGGGATCCTTCTGATCGGAGGGGGCGGGAGCCCGGCCCACATCCTCTTTCCGGGCGGTCACCTTGCAGGTGAGCCGCAGGGCCTCAGGGGCCTGAAAGCCCTCGTTGAAATTGACGCCAAAATCAGCCAGGGTCTCTGGTTGGGCGGAGCCGCTGGTGATGCCGAAGCCCTCCAGTTCCTCGCCGTCAGGACCGGTAATGGTGGGAAGGACATGGAAGCTGTCATAGTCCCCGCCGCTGACCGAATAAAAGAAATGGAGCTGGGAGCTGTCAAAAATGAGATAGTCCAGCTTCATAGTCAGCTCCCCGTTGGACTGCTCTTGGCCGATATACTGGAGAAAATCGTTCTGCACCGCTGCTTTTAAGCTGGGGGAAAAGGCTACGGCAGTGGTAAGCTCTCTGAGGCCGGGGATCCGGGCGCAGGCCAGGGCAAAGGGCATGGATAGGTTTACCATCAGCACAAAGGCTGCGGCCACTCCGCCCAGAGAGGCCAGGGAGACCCTCCAACCCCGGTGGGCCAGGGCCCTCCTCCGGGCCTTCTTCACACAGCCCTCCAAATCGGGGAGAGTTTCCCGCTCAAGCTGTCCCAAAAGGGCAAAATATTCCTCGTTTCGGTTCATAGCTTATCCTCCAATTCCAGGCGCAGAAGGGAGAGCCCCCTCCGCTGACGGGTGGACACGGTGCCGGGGGGCACGTCCAGCGCGGCGGCAGTCTCGGCCAGGGTGAGGCCGGTAAAGTACCGTAGCACAATAACCGCCCGGAGTTCCTGAGGAAGCCGCTCCACCGCCTCCTTGAGGGGCAGAGCGTCAAACTCCTCCACGGCGGTCTCAGGCAGGGCGTCGGTGGCCGTTTCCCACTTCTTCCGCCGCAGCTCGGCATTGCAAACGTTGATGAGGATCCGGGTGAGCCAGGTGGCGAAAAATTCCGGCCGCCGTAGCTTTTTACGGGCCAGATAGCCCCGATAGAC
>CANRZY010000086.1 GCA_947644625.1 uncultured Pseudoflavonifractor sp. | reverse complement strand
TGAAGATACCCAGACGGTTTTGGAAAAGGACTATGCCTGTGAGGGTATCGATATTAAAACGGTTTTCTTTATGCGCCTGAAACTCCTGTACGCTATGGCGGCCATACCCCAGCCCACTCTCACCGGCGTTATCCAGATGGATGAGACTTATCTCCGGGAGAGCCAAAAGGGGCACAACCCCGTACTTGAGAGCTATATCAAGGGAGAGGAAAGAAAGCCTCGCTATGGCCGCCACCCCTCCAAGTACGGCGTTATGGGCCCGGAGTTCGCCAACGTCTTGACAGCCATAGACAGCCGGGGCTATTGTGTCTGCAAGGCTGTGGCCTTGGGCCGTATGCCCCAAGATGCCGTTGTGGACCTGTGCGACGCACACTTCCATGAGCCGGTCTTTGTCTGCACCGACGCAAACCCAATTTATCCCGACGTTTTCAACCTCCTGGAGATACCCCACTATATCAAGCCCTCCAACTTCATGGAGGTGTTGAAAAATAACGGCTATGAAGAACTCCCCGCGGATTATGAGCTTGTGCTGGATGACAACGACCCCAAGAGGGCCACAAACGAGGCCAAGCGGACACAACACAAACGCCGGGTCTACGAAAAGCTCTACCGGGAGGGGCAGGTGGACTATATTGCCAACCGTGGCGACCTGGCCTTCCAAGAGTTCCAGTTGTTGAAAGAGCGATATGGCCTGAACTTGGCCCGTGTGAACAGCCTGCATAATGAGTTGAAAAGCACATTGAAAAAGCAGATGACCAATGTGGCGACCAAGTATCTACCGCTATACCTTGCCTTCTACTCCTACCGCCACAACTGGAAAGTCGCCCACGGTGAGGCCCCTGTCAGCAAGGAGGCCGCCGACTCCATTCTGGGGGAGCTGGTGGCCTTGAAGGTCAACCTCACCCGCGCACAGCTTGCCGCCGTGACCCTCGACCTGCCAAAACCGTCGGGCAGATATATCCAACTTTTGAAAGAGCAAACGGCGAAAGCCCGCCAGATCACCAAAAACAAGTACTTCAAGTTCGACGAAGAGGATGTTCCGTCCTTTAACAAGCGGAACATTCTGCTTGACGCCCCTCGCTCCAAACTGGTAGAGCTTGCCAAGGCCCGGAAAATCAAGGGCTACACGAAAATGACCCAATGGAGCCTTGCCGCCGCCCTTCTCAAAGAGCCGGATGTTGACGAGATAATTATGGACCTCATTATGAAAGACCGGCATTACGAGATAGCGGACGAAGACCTGGAATGGCTGAAAGACCGCCGTTATCTTGGGGGCGATTGACCCAACAACAAGGGGACGTGCCACACGGCACGCCCCCGCATTATACACATATAAAAAGAGAGTAGGTAGTCATATTGCTACCTACTCTCTTTCAGCGAACCCGAACGGGACCCCGACCATCTTGGATGTTTAGAATCTCCGCCGCCACTCTTAACGCCGCCCGATACACAACTATGTTGTAATCGGGTTCCAGCCTTGACACCACGCTAACCCCGGCCTCATCCAAATCCTCCAACACTCGCATTATTTCCCATAACTCGTTAGATGCTGTGAAATCGGTGATACTGCCGACAACAACGGTGTCGCCGGCACGCATCTCCAAAAGCAAAGCATCCAACTGAGTTGTTCCACTGGCTTTATCTATGAAATATAAATCATCAGGAATCTTCATATTCATAGTATGGGAATAAAGGATTGACAAATCTCTATCTTCACGCCCATATGCCAAAACTCTGTTGCCCATTAATTAACCTGACCGAAAGGATTATCGACCATAACATGAAAAGCAACCTGCTTATCATCTATAATCTCATAATCTGTTCTAAAAGAATAATGAGTTTCATTTAGAGCCTTCAACAAAGAAACTTCTTGTTTACTTAGTTCTGCAACAAAAGAAACTTCACCAAATAAACCAGCCATTGGCAGTCCCTCCTTTCCATTAAGTTAGAAGGCCCATCCTTTTTCCTGACAAAAGGATTTTCCTCCCTGAAGGTTTACTTTATAAGCTTCCCTACAAGCCAATATACCTTTTGATGTCCCCTTGCGAAACTTTCTAGTCCCAAAAATCTCATCTGCCAAAACTTTTTTACAACTGTAGTCTTAAAAAAATAAAAATCCCGCCAAATGTTGAAATGGCGGGATTTCTTTAATATATGTCACGAAAAAATGTCATGTCCAGGATCAAAACGGCGACAGCGTATTTTTTTGCCCTTTTGACACGGAAAACACCCCGGAGATCCTGGAGCAAAATTGGGAGCGGGGTCAAAAATGTCACTTTGCAGTTCCACCCCGGAGTTTCGGGATATGGAGCAAAGGGATTGAAGCGGCGCCGAATTGTCGGCCCTGGAAATATTTTGCCTGTTTTTCTCTAAAGGGCCTTGATTTTCCCCACATCATCTTGTAGAATAAACACGGAAACGCTGAAAGGCGGCAGGCCGTGGGGTGCTACCAACACCCCACGACCCTGTACAGAGTGGTAGTAGCACTCAGCACAGCAACATTACAGTTGCACCACGACCCCATTATACCTGTTTATACTCTCCTTTTCAAGAGCGGCAAAGTGGTTTTTGGGTGTGTGTTCGCTTGGACTGACACTCCGGCGGTGTTGAGGCTTATGCTCTCAACACCGCCTTTTTGCGTTTCCAACAGCCACACCACAGGCGGGGTTCTCACCTTTCCCCGCCTTGTGGGTGGTCTGTTGGAAAACCAAAAAACAAGGAGGAAAAGCAAGATGAACACACGCAAAGTCCTATCCCTTGCTCTGGCCCTGGCATTGACCCTGGGCCTGGCCGCTCCGGCGATGGCCGCCGGAACGCCCGACATCCCCATGCCCAACACCCATTCCAGCTCTATCTTTACGTCAGAGAACCCCATCCGCACCGACAAGGACGACCTGGGCAATGACATCCTGGTCTATCCCGAAGGGACTATCTTCCTTCATAGCGACGCCTCCGCCACAGATAGTTGGCACGAGAAGGACAACAAGGATGGGGCAAAGGGCAGTACCGGCTATGGAAGTTCCTTCCAACTTCCCAAGACCGGCGTGGTTTTTGAGGTCTCCTTCGGGAGCTTCATTGAAAGCACCGTGTTAATGTACATTATGATAGAGGGAAAGGAGCAGCCGGCGGAATCCGCCGAGCCTACCGAGACCCCGGCCCCCGTGACCTCTGTCCCCGTAGCCAATCAGGAACAGTATTACATTATGGGCGCTGAAATGCAGGGGGTGGTCGATAGGGAACCCCTGGGCACCTCCGAGACAATGCCCGAAAACCTTTTCTATAATCCCCCCTTCGCTAACCTGGTTCCGGTGGGAACCGTAGTCAACGGTGAGGGCGGTGAAACGTGTGAAATCAGCGTATTCCACGGCGACACCATGGAGCCGTTCACCGACGAAGAGTATCTCGCCCTGATGGGTACAAACAATGCCATGTCCCCCCTGACTGTCACCACCGAGGACTACTATCTGCTTGGTTGCGACTTTGGGGCGGTGCTGGTAAAGGGTGTGGCCGACGGCGGGACGGCCCCTGCCGATTCCACTCCTACCGACGTGGAGATGGTCGACTTTACCGCCACTCCCTCCACCAAAACCGTCAAGGTAGATGGCAAGCCTGTGGAGTTCCAGTTTTACAGCACAAAGAATTATATCGGCATTGTGACTGAATATGTGAAGCTTCGGGATGTGGCCTCTGTTCTCAATGGGACTTCCGCCCAGTTCAATGTGACCTGGGATGGAGGGGTAAATCTAGTCCCCGGTGAGGCATATATCCCCAACGGCTCTGAAATGCAAACTCCCTTCTCCGGGGAACGTACCTTCTCTTACCCCACCACTGATACCAAGGTCGCCGGGCAGGTCGTTGACCTGGATGCCATTGTCCTTACAGATGACCAGGGCGGCGGGTTTACCTACTATCCGCTCTCACTCTTGGGCCTTGCCCTGGGTTTTGAGGGAGGAATAGATGTGGCCGAAGGCTGGGTCATTAAAACCAAATAAGGAACTCTAACCAGTCAAAAGAGACACGGCGGAACTTCTGCCGTGTCTCTTTTTCGATTTTATAAAACTTTGGACTGCTTTTATAAAACTTCTCACATATTTTATAAAACTTCACGCAGTTGAGCGAAAACAGCGGACAGTTGTTATAAAACCCCGCTGTCCCCCCCACCACTACTTTCACCAACTTTTAGACTTTGCTATCTCCACTCCGTCCCGACATCCTCACGTCCCTGTCCATCCACCTCTAAAGGGAATATATAATTTCCTTTTTACCCCTTTTTACTCCTGCTGACTCTCCTGTTGGGCCATAGCCTCCTCAAAGTGCTTATTGATCTGGTCGGTAAAGGCCTGGGCGGCGTTATAGCCCATTCGCTTATAGCGGTTATTCATAGCGGCGATCTCCACAATGACCGCCAGATTCCGTCCGGGCTTTACCGGAATGGTGACTGCTGGAAGCTCAATATCCAAAATGGTGGTATGGAGCTCCTCCAGACCCAGGCGGTCAT
Source organism: uncultured Pseudoflavonifractor sp. (assembly GCA_947644625.1). GTDB lineage: Bacteria > Bacillota > Clostridia > Oscillospirales > Oscillospiraceae > Vermiculatibacterium. The sequence goes on along the minus strand of CANRZY010000086.1, from coordinate 1,710 downwards.
AGACCGCCCCATCCCGCCATGGCTCCAAATTGACCACCAGGTCAATGTTGGCGGAATCTTTAATGGCTGAAACACCAAACAGTCGACGCACATCCACCACGCCGATCCCCCGCAGCTCCATGTAGTGGCGGATCAGCTCCGGAGCGCTACCGATCAGCTGATTAACGCCCATTCTCTTGATCTCCACAGCGTCATCGGCGATCAGGCGGTGGCCACGCTTGATAAGCTCAATGGCCGTCTCGCTCTTGCCCACGCCGGACTCGCCAAAAAGAAGCACTCCCTCGCCATAGATCTCCACCAGCACCCCATGGCGGGTAATACGGGGCGCCAGATAGTTTCTAAGGCTGGTGATGAGCGCTCCCATAAAGTCAGTGGTAATCTCTTGGGTACGCAGGATGGTCCTGTCATATTTCTCCGCCATTTCCATGCACTCAGGAAAGGGCTCCATCCCCCGGCAGATAATAAGAGCGGGGAACCCTTGCGCCATCAGCTGTTCAAAGCTTTCCCTGCGCTCTCTGGGGTTCATGCTGTCCAGAAAGGTTTTTTCTACCTTTCCCAGCACCTCCAGCCGCAGAGGATCATAATAGTCAAAATAGCCAATGAGCTGAAGGCCGGGACGGCTCACATCCCCGGTCTTTACCTCACATTTTTCATAATCCTTGCCGGAGCGCAGCACCTCCAGATCATAGTCCTCCACCAGCTTGGTCAGCTTCACACTATACAGGTTTTCCATTACAGAGCCTCCCCTTCCGTTTTTCCCTTCGCTTAGTATAGCCTAAGACAGGGCGTGTGGCAACTGTTTTCACGGTAAAAAAACACGGGAGGCATCGCCTCCCGTGTTTTTTGCCTCAGGGCTTCTGAGAATTGAATTTATTATAGGTCTCGCTGATCTTGCTCTGTGGCGCACTCTCCACGGTGTACCATCCCTTGGTTTGGGCCTGCTTGAATAGGGCCGTCTGGGTCATATGACTCTGGTTCAGGATCTTCAGATACTCGTCCCGGAGCTGGTCGTCTGTGCACTCCGAGGCAAATGTGTTGTAGTTGGTACTCATTTTCTTTTCCGTGAGGATCATATCCGTCACTCGTTCCTGATCGTTCATAGCGCTCCCTCCTCTTACTTCAGAAAGTTCAGCAGGCAGTCAAAATTCTGCCGGTGCTGATCGGCATACTGCTGGAAACTCTGCTTGAGCTGAGCGTCCTCCGTCTCCTGGACGGCGGCCTGGTACTTGGCGCACAGGACCTTCTCGAAATCCAGCTGGTCGCTGATGCCGCTGAGCTCCTTGGCGGTGAGATTGGGCATTGACGTTCCCTCCTTTTATTGGGTTGCGGCTCTATTCTCCCCACCGGCGGAAAAATTATGCAAAAGCTCCGGCCTTCCCTGACGGGAAAACCGGAATACAATATATTGCTTACCTGATAAGGGCCTGAGCTGTGCCAGACAAAAAAGGGGGGGAATGGGAAAAGCCTCATGGCTCGACCAGGGAAAGGCCAGGAAAAAGCCTTCTATATCCCGATTCAAAAGAGCCCGCTTTGTCCCTTGAAGGCACTGGGAAAGCACCGGATCCTCCAGAAGACGTCGGGGACAGTCGGTCCAGCACCACTTGGGGGGAGGCGGAGGTTCGGAAGCAAAAGAATAGGCCAAAGCCACCTCCGCCCCGGTAGGCGGCCATACTCCCTGCCGGTCCAACGCGCTTACCTCCATTACCCGCC
>CANRZY010000085.1 GCA_947644625.1 uncultured Pseudoflavonifractor sp. | reverse complement strand
GGGGCACCTTGCCGGTGCCGTGGGGCAGGACGATGGCGCCGCGGACCTGCTGGTCAGCGTGGCGGGAGTCAACACCCAGCTTCACGTGCAGTTCCACAGTCTCGTCGAACTTGGCGGGGGCGGTCTTGACGATGAGATCCATCGCTTCGGCGGTGTCGTACAGGTTGGTTTTGTCGATCTGCTTTGCGCAGTCCTGATATTTCTTTCCTCTAAACATTTGCTTCTACCCCCTTACTCGCCTACGACCACGCCCATGGAGCGGGCGGTGCCGGCGATCATGCTCATGGCAGCCTCGATGCTGCTGGCGTTGAGGTCGCGCATCTTGGTCTCAGCGATCTTGCGCACGTCTTCCTTGCTGATGGTGGCCACCTTCTCCTTGTTGGGCACGCCAGATGCCTTTTCCAGGTTGCAGGCCTTCTTGATGAGGACAGCCGCGGGAGGCGTCTTGGTGATGAAGGAGAAGGAGCGGTCGGCGTAGACGGTGATGACCACGGGGATCAGAAGACCGCCCTCATTCTTGGTCCGCTCGTTGAACTCCTTGGTAAAAGCGGCAATGTTGATGCCGTGCTGGCCAAGGGCGGGACCCACAGGGGGAGCCGGAGTCGCCTTGCCGGCGGGGATCTGCAGTTTCACGTAACCGGTAATTTTCTGTGCCATTTGAAACAGCACCTCCTACTTGAAAATGTGGTATGGACGGGATCGCCGATACGGGATCCCTCCCACGTTGTGGGCACAAGCTTCACATTCGACCCTTTCCGCTGTGCGAAAAGCTCACTCGTTTCGCTGTGCCTTCTCTCCCCGTAGGTTCTGCTGCGCAGACCTTGTGGGGACCCCAAAGGGGATGGGCTTTTGCTTCTTAATTCTTGATGACTTCTACCTGGTCCAGCTCCAGTTCCACCGGAGTCTCCCGGCCAAACATGGAAACCACTACCCGGACCTTGCTCTGCTCCATGTCGATCTCCTCCACCGTGCCGATGAAGGATTCCAGAGCGCCGTCGGTGATCTTGACGCTGTCGCCAACATTGTAGTTGACCACCACCTCATGCTTCTCTACGCCCAGAGCGGCGATCTCCGCGTCGGAGAGGGGGATCGCCTTGTTGCCCGAGCCCACAAAGCCGGTGGCGCCGCGAATGTTGCGTACCAGGTGCCAGGTGTCGTCGGTAAGCACCATCTTCACCAGCACATAGCCGGGGAAGACCTTGCGCTCCACCGTTTTGGGACCGTTGTCGGTGATCTCGGTAACGGTCTCCATGGGGATGTTGACCTCTTGGATCAGATCGTGCATACCCCGGTTTTCCACGGCCTTTTCAATACTGGCCGCAACGGTGTTCTCATAGCCGGAGTAGGTATGCACTACATACCATTTCAGCTCTTCCATGCTCGTATCCCTCAGGAGTGGGTCAGGTTGATGAGGGCGCTCAGGAGGCCGTCAGCCAGCTTGTCAAAGAGGAAGATACACGCGCCCACCACCACGCAGAAGGCAATGACGATGAGGGTGTTGTTTAAGGTTTGCTTCCAGGTAGGCCACTGGACCTTCTTCAGCTCGGCCTTGGTCTCTTTGAACCACTGCTTGATCCGGGCGAAAAAGCCGGGCTTGGATTTCTTTTCCGGCTTCTTGTCCTTCTTCGCGGGAGTCTCGGACTTGGCGCCCTGCGCCTTTTCGATCTTCTCGTTTTCAGCCATTGAATGTTACCCTTCTTTCTTGTGAGCGGTTGTCATTTGAATCGTGACGGCTCATTACTTGGTCTCGGTGTGGACCGTGTGCTTCCTGCAGAAGGGGCAGTACTTGTTCAGCTCCAAACGGTCGGGGGTATTCTTCTTGTTCTTCTTGGTGTTGTAGTTGCGCTGTTTGCACTCGTTGCACCGCAGGGTGATCTTCACCCGGTTGCCAGCCTTTGCCATACGTTCGGCACCTCCTTATTACTTGCCGGACCAACAAAAAAAGCCGGTCCCGGCGATTGACCGGTCCCAGCCCGAAAAAGCCCCCGGAAGGGGACTATACGAGGCGGTGTTGGACCGGCACTTGATTGCCTCCCTATGACCTCGCGGGGAGGAAGAGGGTTTTGTGTCTCGTCACACCGTAAAAACGGACGCAAAAAAAGAGCCCTCTTCATAGGTGAAGATATTCTACCATGCTCCGCAGGACAAGTCAAGGGAAACTTTCCAGGCAGAGAAAGGTTTTTTCGGCGGGAACGCCTTTCGTACCGGAAGCAGATTTTGGGGAGAGATCTTTTGTCGCATTCTCCGTCTTTCTGTCCCCCCACCCTTTCGCCCTTTTTTGGATTCGGCTTGGCCTATAATGGCGGGGTGAGGGGGGACGGACATGACGGTATACATAGACGAGGTGTTCCTTCTGAATACCGCCATAGATTATCTTCTTCTCCTGGCGTCCGCCCGGATGGCGGGAGAACCCTTCCGCCGCTGGAGGCTGGGGCTTGGGGCCGTTTTGGGAGGACTTTACGCCGGGCTGGTGTTTCTTCCGGGGTGGGGATTTCTGTCCCATCCCCTGTGTAAGCTGGTCCTCCCGGTGGGGATGGTATTGATCGCCTTCGGTTCCTCCCGGCGGCTTCTGCGGGTAGCGCTCACCTTTTGGGGAGTTTCCGCCGCTTTCGGAGGCGGCGTATTGGCCCTTCAGCTTTTTTTGGGAGCCCCGGCGGTGTTGGATCTGAAAACCACTCTTTTGGCGGCGGCGGGATGTTATTTGTTTTTGACGCTTCTCTTTCGCCGGGGGACCCGCCATGGAGGCGGAGAGCTGTGCCAGGCCTCACTGGAGCTGGGGGGGCGGGTGTGCCGTATTACCGCCCTGGTGGATACGGGCAATACCCTTGCCGATCCAGCCACAGGAAAGGCGGTGATGGTGGCGGAGGGGGAGAAGCTGAGGGATCTGTTTCCTTCTGGAGGCTGTCCCGGAGCCGGGGAGCTGTCCGATCCCATCAAAGCGCTGGAGAAAAGAAAAGGGGACGGCCATCGCTGGCGGCTGCTGCCATACCGGGCAGTGGGGGTCCCCTGGGCCTTGCTGCTGGCGGTAAAGGTAGACCGGGCCCAGGTGGGAGGAGAGGATTACGGCTCCATCCTGGTGGCCCTTTCCCCCACCCCGGTATCGGATGGGGGAGGCTACAGCGCCCTTATCGGCGCTTAAAACAAGGAGGAAAACGGTATGGGAAAAAGAACAGAGGCGCTGAAATGGAGGCTCCTGGCCCTTCTGGCCCGCTGGGGGATCCTGCTTCCCGGCAAGGTCATGTATATCGGCGGCAGCGATACCCTGCCGCCTCCGCTGAAAAAGGAGGAGGAGGCCGCCCTCATTGCCCGGCTGGGAGAGGGGGACGAGGAGGCCAAAAGCGCGCTCATTGAGCGGAACCTTCGGCTGGTGGTTTACATTGCCAAGCGCTTCGAGAATACCGGGATCAACATTGAGGACCTGATCTCCATTGGTACCATCGGCCTGATTAAGGCGGTGAGCACCTTTAAGGCGGACAAAAACATCAAGCTTGCCACCTACGCCTCCCGGTGTATTGAAAACGAGATCTTGATGTATCTCCGCAAAACAGCCAACCAGCGGGGAGAGGTCTCCTTTGACGAGCCCTTGAATACAGACTGGGACGGAAATGAGCTGCTTCTGTCCGATATCCTGGGCACCGAGGAGGATACGGTGGAAAAGCCTCTGGAGGAGGACGTGGACCGTCAGCTTCTCTCCCAGGCCCTGGACCGGCTGGACGAGCGGGAAAAGGTCATTATCACGCTCCGTTTCGGCCTGGACGGAAGGCCCGAGCAGACCCAGAAGGAGGTGGCCGATCTGCTGGGCATCTCTCAAAGCTATATCTCCCGGCTGGAAAAGCGAATCATTCAGCGGCTGAAGCGGGAGATCCTGCGAATGATGTAAAGGGGCGGCGAGCCTTCCCCCTAACAGGGGGAAGGTGGCCCGGCGAAGCCGGGACGGATGAGGGTGGGTCCGTCAGGGGCAGGGGGTACCGCTATCCAACGCACCCTCATCAGTCAGCTGACCGCTGACAGCTTCCCCCTGCAAGGGGGAAGCCTCAAGGGCATGGGCTAATTTGGGACTCAGAGAACCGTCCCCTACAAAGCTTTTGGAGACAAATTGAATGGATTTTCTCAAATTTTAAGCCAAATAAAAGGGAAATACATATAGTTTAAGGCGATAAACGGAATTTTCAAAAAAACGGGATGTCAATTTATACAAAAAAATGTCTTTTTGATGGGGAAGGTATTGACAAAACTCACATTCCAAGCTAGCATACTAGTATAAAGGGAAAAGCAGACCGATCTGCTTTTTGGTGTTCCGGGACGGAACACCAAAATTCCCCATTAAAAGCAAGGAGTGAGGTATGTGTTAAGAGCGAGAAAAATTGCGGGCAGGGCAGGGGCCCTGCTGATGGCGGCGGCGCTGACCACCCAGCTCATCCTGCCCGTCGGGGCAGTTGGGACAGATGGTGGGACAAAGAATGAGTACCCGGACTATTACACTCCATATATGATCGAGGCGTTGGAGCAGGGAGACAGCATTGAAGGCGATGCCTATACCCATAAGGATACTCTCTTCACCGCCAGTATGGTACACAACAACCCCGGCCTGGAGCCCTATACCTCCAACTATAACGATTCTCAGTTTTTGGCCGATCGAGACATTGACGATCAAGTTTTCTTTCTGTACGACTGCGCCCAATATGGCCTGCTTTGGGACAAATATGACCAGTCCCAGAACATCACGCTGACTGAAGAGGATTGGGAAAAGGACAAAGAGGGGACCAAGGAGCAGAACGACAAAAAGGTTTTCCCCTACGGAAGCGAGGCCCGCGCCTGGGTAGAGGCCAAGCGGGCGGACCTTATGGCTAAGTATGACGCGGCCGATGCGGCCGGTGTGGACGTCTACTTTATGATGGATATGATCGTCGTGCCCACCCATCTGAAGGAGATGCGCTCTGACATCATGAGTGGCAAGATCGACATCACAACGCCGGAAGTCCAGAAGATCATGGACTATATGTTTGAAGAGATGTTTACGGTGTTTCCCACCATCGACGGTATCTACATCCGCTACGGCGAGACCTACACCGGCACCAAGTACGGTGACGCCGCCCCCTATCACACGGGCAATAACCCCATCCTCCACGGGGAGACGTCCCATATGGCCCTCATCAACTACATGGGCGCAAAGCTGTTTGGCGACAAGCGGGTGGACGACGCCTACCGGGACGTGATCTACCGCACCTGGGGCTTTGACGGCTTTCAGAATACCCCAAGCACGTATCTGGAGATAAGCGAAAAGGTTGAGCCCAACGAACACCTCTACTTTTGCATCAAGCACTCCACCGGCGACTTCCACCGGGACGTAGCCTTTAACCAGACCATCGGCATTGGGCAGCACCAGCAGATCGTGGAGGTCCAGTGTGCCCGGGAGTATGAGGGAAAGGGAGCCTATCCCAATTTTCTCATCCACGGCGTCATCAACGGCATGGAGGAGTACGAGTGGCTGAACCCGGACGACACATATCAGAGCCTCCGGGACGTGATCAACTCGGCGGAGGATCCTCAGGTCAAGGGCGTCTGGATCTGGCCACGGGGCGGCGGTTGGAACGGCCCCTATATCAACGGCGTCAACGGCATCCGGGACGATAATCCCTACTATGCCCAGGGCGTTGAGCCCAGACTATCCAATCCCCAAGTGGATATCCCGGACGGCAGCGAGATGTGGAATGATTTGAACTCCTACGTGGTTACCCAGTGGGCCAAAGATACCTCCAAGACCGACAAATACTATGTCAAAGAGTACGCCAGGCAGTACCTGGGCATGGATGAGGAGGACGCCGAAGCCTTCTATCGGCTGTGTATTTTGTCTGAGCATGCTGTCCTGCTGGGGCGGGGCACAGACGATCCTAACGTGAAGAGCAAGTGTAACGACACCTGGTGGACCCGGGATCAGAACATCAATTCTGGAAAGCTGAGAAACAATGTCAACAATGCGGTCAAAAATAATCTCCAGGACATTGTTTTGCGGGAAAAGGCCCAGTGCGTTGCTATGTGGGAAGAAATGCTGGAGATCGCCCAGAGCTTTAAAACAGACGCAAAGCTTATTGACTCCCCGACGGTGGGGGTCAAGGACTACATCATAACCACCTGCAAATACGGCTATTACTTCTTTGATATTACCCAGCAGATGTACATTGCCGGTATTAAAAAGGCCGAGGGAGATAAGACCGGTGTATACGATGTGGAGGCCATCCGGGGCGCCGTGGCCGAGTATGACCGGCTATGGAGGGAGTGGCAGGAGCTCTATGAGACCGCTGCCGGCTGTCCTACTCTCTTTGAGAGGGAGGACCGGGCCAACAACCTGATTGGCTACAGCAGCAACCGCGGTACCGACGCTTTCATGAAAAGCTACCGTGAGACCCTGAGTATGGACAGCACCTTCCAAATTGGTAAGGGACAGACCGCTAAGCTGCCTGTGCGTTATAACTTCAGCCTCTCTGCGCTCTCCTATGAGAGCAGCGACCCCGATGTAGCCGCTGTGAACGGGGACGGTACGGTGACAGGAGTGGCTGCCGGCAAGTGCATGGTCACGGTCCGCGCGGGAGAAGGCTTGTCTGCTTCTGCGAGGGTGGTGGTC
>CANRZY010000084.1 GCA_947644625.1 uncultured Pseudoflavonifractor sp. | reverse complement strand
GTCTTAGCCTCCCCAACTGACCTGTTCTCCGCCCTTCTTTTGTAAATTTTTATTTTCCCCTCCTCATATTCCCCCGCCCTCTCCCGTAGATATGGGGTAGGGGGTGTTTTTATGTCCGTATGGCCCGTCCTTCTTCTCCTTGCCGCCGTGATCCTGGTCAACGGCTGGACCGACGCTCCCAACGCCATTGCTACCACGGTGGCCGCCGGGGTGCTGTCCTTCCCCGCCGCCGTAGCTTTGGCCGCTGTTTTCAATCTTCTGGGCGTGGTGTGTACTGCTCGCCTCAGCGACGCCGTAGCCCGGACCCTTTGGGCCATGGCGGACTTTGGCCCCTATGCGCTTACCTCCCTCTCCGCCGCCCTGGCCGCCACGGCGCTGTGGGCCGTTTTTGCCTGGAGGTTTGGTATCCCCACCAGTGAGAGCCACGCCCTGGTGGCGGGGCTTGCCGGAGCGGCCCTGGCTCTGGGCGCGGAGCGGCTTCGGCTGGAAGCTCTTTTCTGGGTCCTTTTGGGCCTTCTCCTCTCACTGGTCCTGGGCTGGGGACTGGGACGGCTTTTTCGCCGGATCCTCCCCCTCTGGGGAGAAAGGTTTTACCGTCGCAGTCAGGTTATCGGAGCCGCTCTCACCGCCTTTTTCCACGGAGGACAGGACGGACAGAAATTTTTGGGGGTTCTGGCTTTGATCCTGTCCCTTCGGGGGGAACCCTTTTCTCTTCCTCCATGGGCCCAATGGACCTGCGCCGCCCTTATGGCTTTGGGGACTTTGATAGGCGGAAAGCGGATCATTGACACCGTGGGCCGGAAAATGGTCCTCCTCACCCCCCGGTCCGGCTTTGCCGCCGACCTGGGAAGCGCGGGTACCCTGGCCCTTTGTACCCTTCTGGGTTTTCCCGTTTCCACCACCCATGCCAAAACCGCCGCTATTCTGGGCGCGGGGGCTGACCCCAACGGCAAAGTGGCCGGATCCCTGGGCGCGGCGTGGCTGCTCACCTTTCCTGTCTGCGGCTTTTTCGCGTTTTTACTGGTCAAATGTCTTCTGGCGTGGTAAAATATCCCTCACCAAAAAGGAGGGATCGTCATGCTCTGCTATGACGCTGTGATCTTTGATTTGGACGGCACCCTGCTGGACACCCTGGACGATTTGATGAACGCCGTCAACCATGCCCTGAAGCAGGTGGGCTTTCCTTCCCGTACCCGTGAGGAAGTAAACGCCTTTGTAGGCAACGGGGTAACCAAGCTTATGGAGCGGGCTGTCCCGGCCGGGACAAGCTCTCAGGATACCGACAAGGCCCTTGAGAGCTTCAAGACCTACTACGCTTCCCACAGCAAGATCCTTACCGCCCCCTATCCCGGCATTTCAGAAGCCCTAAAAGCATTGCGGGATAAGGGCTGCAAGCTGGCGGTGGTCTCCAACAAATTTGACGCGGCGGTCAAGGATCTGGTCCAGGACTATTTCCCCGGCCTCATAGATCTGGCCGCCGGAGAAAATGAGGCGGCCGGGGTCCCCAAAAAGCCGGAACCTACCATGGTCCTCCGAACTCTGGAGGCCCTGGACGTCTCTCCAGAGCGTGCGGTCTATGTGGGGGATTCCGATGTGGATCTTCAAACGGCCAAAAATGCAGGCCTTCCCTGTATCTCGGTGACCTGGGGGTTCCGGGACGGGGACTTTCTTTTCCGACACGGAGCCTCCACCCTGATCCAAGATCCCAAGGAGCTTTTGGGGCTGTGCCTGAAGCCGTAATAGCAAAAAGGAGCGGACCTGGGTCCGCTCCTTTTTTTCAGTTTCTGTCCCTTTTCAGCTCTTTCATTGCCTCTGGAGTCAATACAATGACCGCCAGCAGATTGGGAAGGGCCATGAGCCCGTTGCAAATATCCGAAAGGGCCCAGACCCTGGTCACCTGTCCCACGCTGCCCAGGACCACCGTTGCCAGAAAGGCCAGCCGGAAAAAGCCCCGAAGCCTGTTTCCCCCTGTCAGATAGGCAAGCCCCCGCTCCCCATAATAGCTCCAGCCCAGCAGGGAGGTAAAGGCAAAGAGAAGCAGGCATACGGCTACAATGAGGCTCCCCCACCGGCCAAAGACGGTGGCAAAGGCGGCGGCGGATAGAGGCGAGCCTGTCATGGTCTCTGTCACTGCACCGCTTCGGATCGCTTCCAAGGCGGCGGCGGGCTCGTAAACCCCGGAGGTAAGGATACAAAGGGCGGTGACCCCACAGACCAAAATGGTGGCAAAAAACACCTCAAACATTCCCCAATAGCCCTCCTGGGCCGGGCTGTCGGTATCGGCGGCGGCATGGGCCATGGCGGAGGACCCTACTCCCGCCTCATTGGTGAATACCCCTCGGGCCACCCCGTAGCGGAGAGCGGCGCTTACGGTATAGCCCGCTCCTCCTCCCAACGCCGCCCTGGGCGTCAGGGCACAGCCCAGGATCTCCCAAAGGGCAGGAAGGATCCTCTCCCTATGAGCCAAGAGCACCGCCAGACCGGCAGAAAGGAAAAGAAGGGCCATGGCCGGAACCAGCTTTTCACTGACCCGTCCCACCCTTCCGATCCCACCCAGGATCACCGCTCCCGTACACAGGGCCACTGCCAGCCCTACAGCCAGCCGGTCCCAGCCCAAAGCGGCGTGAAGGGCGGCGGAGATGGAGTTGGATTGGACCATGGCCCCTCCCGTGAGAGAGGCCGCCACGCACCACAGGGAAAACCAGCCCGCCGCCCTTTTCCAGCCCAGGCGGCGGAGCATATACTCCATGGGGCCGCCCTCCCAGCCTTCTTTGCCCCGGCGGCGGTATTTGACCGCCAGGGTCTTTTCCGCAAAGCTGGTCATAAGGCCCAAAAGAGCGGAGATCCACATCCAGAATACCGCTCCGGGACCCCCAAAAAAGATGGCCGTAGCTACCCCGGCGATAGAGCCGGTCCCAATGGTGGAGGCCAGGGCTGTCGCCAAAGCCTGGAATTGGGTCAGACCGTCGGTCCGCTTCTTTTTCCCGGCGCGAAAAATGCTCCCGACAGAGCCCCAAAGCCACCGGCCCAGGCCAAAAAATTGAAAAAAGCCGCTGCGCGCAGAGCACCAAAGCCCTGTGAGCAGGAACAGCCCCAACAGCCAGGGCTGCCACAATCCATCTGCCAACCGTTCCAGCACGTCCATCACCTCTTTTCAGAGGTATGCGCCCCGAAACAAAAAAAGACGTGCTTTGTGCGTTATGCGTAGTGGTAAGTATTCCTTTGGGAGTAAAAGTACCAAACCGTCACCAGTACCGCCGCTCCCTCCGCCGCCACGGTAGCCCACCAGACTCCGTTAAGCCCAAACGCCAAGGGAAGCAGCGTCACCGCGCCGCATTGGAACAGGAGCGTACGCAAAAAGGCCAGGATAGCCGAAGTCTTACCGTCTCCCAAGGCGGTAAAAAAACCGGATCCAAAGATATTCCACCCTTTAAAAAGGAAGGAGAGGGCAAAAATGCGGAAGCCTGCCTCGGTCATCTCCAAAAGGGCCCGGTCGTAGCCCACAAAGAGCCCCGCCAGGGTCCCGGCCAAAAATTGCGGAACCACGGTCATAACCAGAGATAAGACTCCAATGACCCTTGCGCATTTGGAAAAGAGGCTTTTCAGCTCCCCGTGGTTTCCCGCCCCAAGCTGGAAGCTGAACACCGGGGCCACCCCCATGGTAAAGCCAATAAAGGCGGCCACAAAAATAAAATCTATATACATCATCACCGTATAGGCCGCTACTCCCGCCTCTCCCACGATCTCCATCAGGCTCCGGTTGTAGAGCACCGTTACCAGAGAGGCGGAAGTGTTGGTCATCAGCTCCGAGGAACCGTTGGCGCAGCTTCTCAACAGCATTCGGGGATAAAGCCTGGTCTTCACCAGCCGCAGGGAACTTTTGTTGGGCGCAAGGAAATAGACCAGGGGGATAAATCCGCCCACGGCATATCCGCAAACAGTGGCCGCCGCGGCCCCCGCCACTCCCCACCTCAAAAGGGCGATGAACACATAATCCAGGACCATGTTGGTAAGCCCCGCCCCCACGGACAGCGCAAGCCCCATCTTGGGCCGCTCCGCTGCCACCAGAAAGCTCTGAAGACTGGTCTGCAAAAGGAAGATGGGCGCTCCCGCCAGCATGATGAAGCCATAGGTCATGGTGTCGTCCAGCAAAACCTCGTTGGCTCCCAGCAAAACGGTAAGCGGTCGCAGAAAGGTAATACATCCTGCTGAGATCAGCGCTCCGCCTCCAATGACTGCCAGCATAAGGGTGGTAAAGTACTGTCTTGCCTTGTCTCCCTCTCCCATCCCCATGACACGGGCCACCTCGGCGCTGCCGCCGGTGCCCAGCATAAAGCCAAAGGCGCCCACGATCATGGGAAGGGGATAGACGATATTTACCGCCGCCAACGCCCTGTCCCCTACCATATTGGATACAAAAAGACCGTCCACCACCGAGTAGACGGAAGTGACGATCATCATCACGATGGATGGAAGGGTAAAGCGGAACAGTTTGGAATAATTGAAATGATCGGATAATTGGATACGCATGAAAACCTCCCGGCTCCATGGGAGCCATATGAGCGTCATTGTATCCTGAACTCAGGACCTTTGTCAAGCCGGACACTCTTTATTTTTTCCTTTTCTTTCCCGAAAAAAAGGGATATAATGAGGAGCATGAGCAAGCTCGCGTTTTTTGGGAGGCATCCGGATGAAAAAACTGCTTATCGTGATCGATTACCAAAAGGATTTTGTGGACGGGACCCTGGGCTTTCCCGGCGCCGAAACGCTGGATGATCCCATCGCCCAAAAAATTGCCTCTTACCGTTCATCGGGGGGCGACGTTGCCTTTACCCTGGATACCCACGGCAAGGATTACCTCCAGTCCCAGGAGGGACGGAAGCTTCCCGTGCTCCATTGTCTCCGGGGCTCCCCCGGCTGGGCGCTCTATGGGAAAACGGGCATGGCCCACTCTTCGGAGGACACCGTCATAGAAAAGCCCGCCTTTCCTTCTCTGGAGTTGGGGGCCCTGCTCCGGGAAAAAGCCTATGACCAGGTGGAGCTTGTGGGCCTGGTATCATACATCTGCGTCATCTCCAACGCCGTAATAGCCAAGGCGGCCCTTCCCGATGCGGAGATCGTGGTAGACGCCCGGTGTACCGCGGGCCCCGATCCCCAGCTTCACCAAAAGGCCCTGGATGTGATGGAAAACGCGTTACAGATCACTGTGACTCACCGGTAGGGAGGATCAGCTATGAAAAAGCAGCGTCTCAACCACACCATGCTCTGCGATTTTTACGAGCTTACCATGGCAAACGGCTATTTTCAATCGGATATGGCCCGGCAGATCTGTTACTTCGACGTTTTTTTCCGTTCTGTCCCCGACGGAGGCGGCTTTGCCATTGCAGCGGGTCTGGAGCAGATCATCGACTACATTGAGGAACTGTCCTTTGACGAGGAGGACATTGAATTTCTGCGGGGCAAAGGCTGCTTTGACCAACGATTTTTGGATTTTTTGCGAAAATTTCATTTTACGGGCGACATTTGGGCGGTGCCGGAGGGAACTCCCATCTTTCCCAGGGAACCTATCCTTACCGTCCGTGCCCCCGCCATTGAGGCCCAATTTGTAGAGACTTTTATTCTGTTGTGCCTCAACCACCAGTCCCTGATCGCCACAAAGGCCAACCGTATTGTCCGCGCCGCCAAGGGACGCCCAGTGATGGAGTTTGGCTCACGCCGGGCCCAGGGCCCCGACGCCGCCCTCCTGGGGGCCAGAGCCGCTTACATCGCCGGGTGCGCCGGGACTGCCTGCACTCAGGCAGACCAGCTTTTCGGCGCACCCTCTATGGGTACCATGGCTCACTCCTGGATCCAGATGTTCCCCGATGAGCTTACCGCCTTTCGCACTTACTGCAAGCTGTATCCTCATAACGCCACCCTTCTGGTGGATACCTACAACGTCCTAAAGTCCGGCGTCCCCCACGCCATCCAGGTCTTCCGGGAGCTGGGCATCACCCAATGCGCCATACGGCTGGATTCAGGGGATCTTGCCTACTTAAGCCGAAAAGCCCGGAAGATGCTGGATGAGGCGGGATTAACAGGCTGCAAGATCACCGCCTCCAACTCTCTGGACGAATATATCATCCGGGATCTGCTCCTCCAGGGCGCTCAACTGGACTCCTTCGGCGTGGGCGAACGGCTGGTCACCTCCCAGTCCGCCCCTGTCTTCGGCGGGGTCTATAAGCTGGTGGCGGTGGAGGACTCTCAGGGGGTCGTGATCCCCAAGATCAAGATCAGCGAAAACCCCGCTAAGATCACCACCCCACACTTCAAAAAGGTGTACCGCCTTTTTGATAAGGGAGACGGGAAAGCCTTTGCCGATCTTATTACCGTCTATGATGAGACGGTGGATGAATCCAAACCTCTGAAGCTCTTTGATCCCGACGCCACCTGGAAGAAAGGCGTCTATACCAACTTCCGGGCGGAAGAACTGCTGAAGCCCATCTTTCTGGGCGGAAAGCGGGTCTATGAAAAACCTCCTATGGAGGCTATCCGCGCCTACTGTGCCAGGCAGATCGACTTACAGTGGGACGAGGTAAAGCGGTTTGAAAATCCCCATAATTATTATGTGGATCTCAGTCAGAAGCTATGGGATATCAAGCAGGAACTGCTGCAAAGAGAGGGATAACATAAACGACCGCCGCCCTGCCTTGCGTCTGGCAGGACGGCGGTTGCTTATTTTTCCTTCTGCTGAAGCTGGAGCCGGTCGGCGATCATGGCGAT
>CANRZY010000083.1 GCA_947644625.1 uncultured Pseudoflavonifractor sp. | reverse complement strand
AAGAGTAAAGTGTCCAAGCAGCGCCGGAACAAGCGCCGCAGCAGCGTGTGGAAGCTGGATACCCCCAGCATGAACATCTGCCCCAAGTGCGGAGCCTACCGCCTGCCCCATCGGATGTGCAAGTCCTGCATGAGCTACAACGGTCACGACTTCAACAAGGTTGAGGCTTAAGGACAAAGAGAGAGAAAGAGGGGAGAGATCCCCTCTTTTCTTTTTGCTCCCTGGAAACCGAGCAAAGGAGAATCCCCGTGCCAGATAAGACAAAAAAGGAATGGCGTCCGTGGCTGGTTTCAGCCCTGAGCTTGGCGCTCCTTGCAGGCTGCGCCCCGAAGAAACCGAAGGAGTCCACCCCAATCCTGACGCCGTCTCCGTCCCACTCCGTAGAGACGGTCATTCCAGCCGAGCCCACCCCAACGGAATCTTCCGCTCCGCCGGAGGAAAAGGAGACGGTGACGGCGTCCACCCCGGAGGAGCTTCAGGACCACCTGCTGGATGCCATGGAAAAGGTGGAGCAGCCCGCCCCCATGGACATTTCCGGCCTTTCCCTGGGAGAGAACATAGATATTGCGGTGAAAAACCTGTATTACGACCTGACCCGCCGTTACCCGGAGCTGAAATACGCCTACGGGATCTCAGCCTCAGTGGAGGGGGATCTCCTTACCTGTCAGATCTCTTACATGCCCTATAAGACCGGGGAGCAGTCCCAGGACGGGGACGCCCTTCCCATCTCTGATCTGGGGGAGCTGCTTCGGGCGGCGGAGGAGCGCCTGGGGGAAGAACCCCTGCCCATTCGTCTGACAGACCCATCCCTGGAACCGGAGGATATGGAACGGGTCCTCTGGCAGGCAGGGGGCGGCTATATCCTGTGCGCGCTGAACCGGGACGCGACGGAGATCATCTTTACGCCGCCCATGGATCTTACCATGGAGGAATGCCTCTCCCGGTTGGCGGAGGCGGACCGGCTGGCGGAGGAGATCGTGGATCGGGAAACGGAGGACTCCATGAGGTCAGGGGAGAAGGCCAAAGCCCTCTATACCTGGCTGACCGGAAATGTTAAGTATGACCGGAGCTATTATTCCGACCGGGAGAACATGCCCTACGACTCTCAGACGGCCTTGGGCGCCCTGCGGGACGATCTGGCCATCTGCGGCGGGTATTCTCACGCCTTGAGGCTTCTTTTTGAGAAGGCGGGGATTCCTTGCTTTACCCTGTCGGGAAAGTATTTCAATGAAAATCATATGTGGAATCTGGCCCGGCTGGACGGGGAGTGGCTTTGGTTCGACGCCACCTCTGACCGGGGGGGCTCCCCATCATTTGGTTTCCGGCATTATGCGCTGGAGGAGCTGGACGGGAAGCAGTACCAGTGGGAACCGGGCCGGGGGGAGCTGCTTCTTCAACTGGCTGAGACTTATGATGGGATAGAGCCATGATTGATATTTTGTTTTGCTTGTGATATACTGCCATAAGAAGCGGTAAGAAAGGAAGTGTCCCCTATGCCGAGACCTCTGGTAGCCATTGTCGGTCGGCCCAACGTGGGAAAGTCCATGCTCTTTAATAAGCTCACTGGCCAACGTCTCAGCATTGTGGAGGATACCCCCGGTGTGACCCGGGACCGGATCTACGCTCCCTGCGAGTGGCGGGGGCGGAAGTTTGATTTGGTGGATACCGGCGGTATTGAACCGGGAACCGACAGTGAGATCCTCCTATTTATGCGTCGGCAAGCGGAGATTGCCATCCAGAACGCTTCCGTTATCGTTTTTCTTTGCGACATCCAGACTGGTCTTACCGCCTCCGACCAGGAGGTAGGGGCTATGCTCTTAAAGTCGGGCAAGCCTGTGGTACTGGCGGTCAATAAGATGGATAAGACGGGGCTTACCGATCCGGAGATCTATGAGTTTTATAATCTGGGACTTGGGGATCCCGTCCCGGTTTCTGCTGTTCACGGACACGGTACAGGGGATCTGCTGGATGAATGCTTTCGTCACTTTCCAGAGACGGATGAGGAGGAAGAGGATGAGGATGTGGTCAAGGTGGCCATCATCGGTAAGCCTAATGTAGGTAAGTCCTCCCTGGTGAACCGGATCCTGGGTCAGGAGCGGGTCATCGTCTCCGACATGGCAGGTACCACACGGGACGCCATTGACAACTATTTTGAGAACAAGGACGGCAAATACCTCTTTATTGACACGGCGGGGATGCGCCGGAAGTCCCGGGTGGACGACCGGGTGGAGAAGTTCTCCGTTCTCCGGGCGACCATGGCCATTGAGAGGAGCGATGTATGCCTTATCCTTCTTGACGCAAACGAGGGGGTCACTGAGCAGGATACCAAGGTGGCGGGTTTAGCTCACGAGGCGGGGAAGGCCTGCATTATCGTGGTGAACAAGTGGGACGCGGTGGAGAAGGATGACAGGACCATGGACAATATGGTCAAGGATATCCGCCGGGACCTTGCCTATATGGACTATGCCCCCATTGTTTTTCTCTCCGCTCTTACCGGCTCCCGGGTGGATAAGCTCTTTTCTACCATCAACGACGTAAACGCCCAGGCCTCTATGCGTATATCCACCGGTATGCTCAATGATGTGCTCTCCGACGCCACGGCGAGGGTCCAACCTCCCACCGATAAGGGAAAGCGGTTAAAAGTCTACTATATGACCCAGGTGGGGGTGAAGCCCCCCCATTTTGTGATCTTCTGCAACCGGGCGGAGATCTTTCACTTTTCCTATCAGCGGTATATCGAGAACCAGATCCGGGCCACCTTTGGTCTAAGCGGGACCCCGGTGAAGCTTACCATCCGGCAAAAAGGAGATTAGGGAGGGAAAACAATGAATTGGAACGATATCGTAAGAGAACTGAATATCAGCCCTACAGTCCTGCTCCTTTTATCGGGGGCGTTCGCGTATATCTGCGGTTGTTTTAACGGGGCGGTCATTGTTTCCAAGTACATTCTTCGGGACGACGTCCGCACCCATGGCAGCGGCAACGCGGGACTTACCAACTTCTTTCGGACCTTTGGGGGAGGTTTGACGTTGGTGGTCATTCTTCTGGACGTGGTAAAGGCTATTGTGGCGGTGCTGGCGGCGGTATGGATCATCGGCCCCTTTATGGGACCGGAGAGCGCCCTGGTGGCAAAATACTGGGCGGGTCTTTCCTGCCTTTTGGGACATATGTTTCCCTGCATGTTTGATTTCAAGGGGGGAAAGGGGATCCTGTCCGGAGGGACCGTCGCTATTATGATCGACTGGCGGCTGGCTTTGCTGGTCTGGGGCGGCTTCATCCTGCTGGTAGCGGTGTCCCGGTATGTATCTCTGGGTTCAGTCTATGCCGCCGCCGCCTTCCCCTTTGGTACATGGTTCCTGGTAAGCCGGGAACCCGCTGTCGTGTGTCTTTCCATTGTTTTGGGAGTACTTATCATATGGAAGCACAAGGAGAATATCAAGCGCCTTTTGAAGGGGAAGGAAAACAAACTCTCCTTCCACAAAAAAGTGTCCTGAAGGCAGGGCGGGTTTGAAACCCACCCAAGCGCCCTTAAAAAGGAGGATTTAACCATGAACATTACCGTCCTCGGTTCCGGCGGCTGGGGTACCGCTCTGGCCCTGCTGCTGCTGGAAAACGGCCACAGCGTCACCCTCTGGTCCTATAAGGAGGAGGAATCGGCGGCTCTTCGGGAGAAGGGGGAAAACTCCGTCCTTCCCGGCGTGCCTCTGCCGGAGTCCTTGACCCTGACGGCCCATATGTCCTGCGTGGAAAAAAGCGCTGTGGTGGTCCTGGCCACTCCCTCCTTTGCCGTAAGGACCACCGCCCGGCAGATGAAGCCTTTTCTAAAGCCTGGTACGGTCATTGTCTCTGTGTCCAAGGGTGTGGAGAAGGATACCTCCCTTACTCTTACCGAAGCCATTGCCCAGGAGGTGGGGGAAGGATATCCTATTGTAGCCCTGTCCGGGCCCTCCCATGCGGAGGAGGTGGGGAGAAAGATCCCGACCGTGGTGGTTTCTGCTTCCAGGGATGAAAAGAGCGCAAAACTGGTTCAGGACCTCTTTATGAACGAGCGGTTCCGTGTATATACCACTGACGATGTGATCGGGGTGGAGCTGGGAGCCGCATTGAAGAATGTCATTGCCCTTTGCGCGGGGATCAACGACGGCCTGGGCTATGGGGACAACACCAAGGCCGCCCTTATGACCCGTGGGCTCACCGAGGTGGCCCGCCTGGGGGAGGCCATGGGCGGCAGGAAGGAGACCTTCGCGGGATTGGCGGGGCTGGGAGACTTGATCGTCACCTGTACCTCCATGCATTCCCGGAACCGCCGCTGTGGCATCGCCATTGGGAAAGGGACCCCGCCCCGGCAGGCGGTGGAGGAGATGGGGATGGTGGTGGAGGGTTACTATGCCGCCGCCAACGCCAAGGCCCTGGCCAACAAGCTGGGGGTGGAAATGCCCATCACGGAGGCGGCATATCAGGTTCTTTACGAGGGCCAGGATCCCCGGGACGCCATGGCGGGGCTAATGACCCGGGAGCGCAAGCAGGAAACGGAAAAAAGCTGGGTATGAAAAAGGACGGCCCAAGGATGTTTCTTCAAACATCCTTGGGCCGATTGTTTTTAGCTCCTGTCCGCCGTGACCAGGTTGACCAGTACCTCTACCATCTTTTCCAACGAGGGCGCCGGGATATATTCCTGGGGCCCATGGAAGTTGACCCCACCAGTGGAGAGGTTGGGGCAGGGAAGACCCTCATAGGAAAGTCGGGCTCCGTCAGTGCCACCCCGAATGGCAACCTCCTTCGGTTCCACTCCCGCTGCCCGGAAAGCGGCCTTGGCCCGGTGGATGAGATACATGTGGGGTTCGATCTGAGCCTTCATATTGTAGTACTGGTCCCAAAGCTCCAGTTCTATTGTTCCGGGGCCGTACTTGTCGTTGAGGTAGGCGGCGAGGCGCTCCATGGTCCCCTTTCGGGCCAGGAACCGGTCCATGTTGTGATCCCGGACAATATACTCCAGCTTAGCCGTGGTCTCATCCCCCTCCATATGCTGCAAATGATAGAAGCCCTCATAGCCCTCGGTGTGGGCGGGGATCTGGGCGGGGGGAAGCATGGAGTTGAACTCGATAGCCATAAGAAGGGCGTTCTTCATCTTATCCTTGGCAGAGCCGGGATGGATGTTGACGCCGTGGACTGTAACCTTAGCTCCCGCAGCGTTAAAGTTCTCATATTCCAGCTCTCCCAGCTCTCCGCCGTCCACTGTGTAGGCCGCGGCAGCCCCAAAGCCCGCAATGTCGAAGTGGTCGGCCCCCTCGCCGATCTCCTCGTCGGGGGTAATGGCGATGGCGACAGGACCGTGGGG
Source organism: uncultured Pseudoflavonifractor sp. (assembly GCA_947644625.1). GTDB lineage: Bacteria > Bacillota > Clostridia > Oscillospirales > Oscillospiraceae > Vermiculatibacterium. Next base: position 1,679 of record CANRZY010000083.1, on the reverse strand, counting down.
GATCTGGGGGTGGGCGGTCAGGTATTCCACAGCGGAGACGATCTCAGCGATCCCTGCCTTATCGTCGGCTCCCAAAAGGGTGGTCCCGTCGGTAAGGATCAGGTCCTGGCCTATATAGCGCTTCAGGCTTTCGTGGTCCTTTGCTCTCATGACCGCGCCGGGGCCCTGGACGATATCGCCCCCCTCATAATGAAGAATGTGGGCCTTGACGTCGGTTCCGGAAAAAGAGGGAGCGGTATCCATGTGAGCGATGAGGCCCAAGGTAGGGATCTCCTCACAGCCTGGAGCGGCGGGAAGAAGGGCATACACATAGCCAAACTCATCCATGCGGACCTTGGAAAGGCCAAGGGACTCCAGCTCGTCGGCCAGAGCCTTTCCCAACAGCTTCTGTTTGGCGGTGGAAGGGTGCTCACCGGAATAAGCGTCGGACTGGGTATCGAAGGAAACATACTTTAAAAAACGGTCCACAACATTCATTTTACTCCACATCCTTTGGCGGGCTCAAAAAACCTCCTTGACGGAAGGGGAAAGAGCCGCTAAACTAAAGCTTAGAATGTAAGTATATCATAGGCGGGAGGAATTTTCCATGGGAGTGAGAAAAGAATTTACCTATCCCTCCGGCGATGGGGCCCATCAGGTCCACGCCGTGCTGTGGCTGCCCGAAGGGGAGCCGAGGGGGGTGGTGCAGCTGGTCCACGGGATCTGCGAGTATGCCCTTCGTTATGAGCCCTTTGCCCGGTTCCTGACGGACCATGGCTTCGTGGTAGCGGGCAACGACCACCTGGGCCATGGACTTACCGCCAGGGGGGAGGAGGAGTACGGCTATTTCAGCGACTGGTGGGACCTGGTCCACGACGTCCGGACGCTTCAGCTCAAAGTCAAAGAGCAGTTCCCGGACCTTCCCTATTTTCTGTTGGGCCACTCCATGGGCTCCTTTGTTTCCCGGACCTTCCTTATCGATTATCCTGGGACGTTGACGGGCTGTATCCTGTCTGGTACGGGCCAGGAGCCCGCTTTGACAGTGGCGGCGGGAAAGCTTCTGACTGGGCTGGGGGATCCTCACAAGGTCAATAAGCTCTTTTACAGTCTGTCCATCGGGGCCTATAACAGGCAGTTTGCCCCCGCCCGGACCGGGGCGGACTGGATCTGCCGGGATGAGGGAGTGGTGGACGCCTATCTGGCCGATCCGCTGTGCAATTTCCAGACAACAGCGGGAATGAACCACGCCATGATGACGGGGCTTCAGTATGTGGCGAACAAGAAAAATCTCTCCCGGATGGATAAGGATACCCCCATCTACTTCTTTGCGGGAGACGCGGATCCGGTAGGAGCCGGAGGCAAGGGGGTAGAAAAGGTAGCCCGCTGGTTCCGGGAGGCGGGAGTGAAGGAGGTCCGGGTAAAGCTCTACCCCGGCGGCCGCCATGAGATGCTCAACGAGACCAACAAGGAAGAGGTCTGGTTAGACGCCCTGACCTGGCTGGAGGGGCATTTGGGAAAGAAATAAATTAGCGGAGGGCTCAATACGGACCTGGGGTACGGGCTGTAGGGGTGGTCCTTATGACCGCCTGTGCATATTTATATTTTTTATCCACCTGCCCATCAAAAAGGGCTCTCTCCACCCGGATAGAGCCCTTTTCTGTATTATAGAACGGTATTTAACCCTTGGGCTTGCCAATAAA
>CANRZY010000082.1 GCA_947644625.1 uncultured Pseudoflavonifractor sp. | reverse complement strand
GGCTGCCGTCCGCCCAAGCGCCGCAGAGTGTAAGAAGGAGGAGAAACCAATATGGCTAAGAATATGCAGCCCATCGCCAAGCGCTGCAAGGCGCTGGGGATCTCCCCCGCCGCTATGGGTTATGACAAGAAGAACACCAACCGCAAGCCCAAGGCCAATGTGCGCCGGAAGCAGAGCGAGTACGCCACCCAGCTTCAGGAGAAGCAGAAGGTCAAGTTCGTCTACGGCATTCTGGAAAAGCAGTTCCACTCCTACTATGAGAAGGCTATCCGTATGCCCGGCGAGACTGGTGAAAACCTGCTCATCCTGGTGGAGCGCCGTCTGGACAATGTGGTATACCGTCTGGGCTTTGCCATGACCCGCCGGGAGGCCCGTCAGCTGGTGAACCACGGTCACTTTACCGTCAATGGCCGCAAGGTCAACATTCCCTCCTATCTGGTGAAGGTGGGCGATGTGATCGAGGTCAGGGAGAAGAGCCGCCAGAGCGTGAAGTTCAAGCGTTTTGTAGGCGAGGACGCCATCATCGTTAATGTTCCCCAGTGGCTGGAGAAGGAGAAGAACGCCCTGAAGGGCGCTGTCACCAAGCTCCCCGCCCGGGAAGACATCGACCTGCCCATCGAGGAGCACCTCATCGTCGAGTTGTACTCCAAGTAATACCCTCAGATCACGGAACCGACCAATCAGGCGGCGGAAAAGGCCGCCCCCAGAAGGAGGGTAATCTATGGTTGAAATTGAAAGACCCCGCATTGAATGTGATGACAATAACGACACCAGCTATGGAAAATACGTGGTGGAGCCTCTGGAGCGGGGCTACGGTACCACCCTGGGCAATGCCCTGCGGCGGATCCTGCTGTCCTCTCTCCCCGGTACTGCGGTGACCTCCATCAAGATCGCGGGAGTGCAGCACGAGTTCTGCACCATTCCCGGCGTTAAGGAGGATGTGACCGAGATCGTCCTCAATGTGAAGGCCATCATTGCCAAGCTCCACTGCGAAGGGATCAAGACGGTCTATATCGAGCAGAATGGGGAAGGCGAAGTTACCGCGGGAGATATCAAGGCCGACGGCGAGGTGGAGATCCTGAATCCGGAACTTCACATCGCTACCCTAGGTCCCGGCGCCAGTCTTAATATGGAGCTGACCCTTTCCCAGGGCCGGGGCTACGATCCTGCCGAGCGGAACAAGAGCGCCCAGACCATCATCGGAGTCATTCCGGTGGATTCGGTCTATACGCCGGTGAAGAAGGTCAACTACACGGTAGAAAACACCCGTGTGGGGGACCGTACCGATTTTGACAAGCTGACGTTGGAAGTCTGGACAAACGGCACCATCGACGCCAGGGACGCCGTCAGCCTGGGAGCCAGGATCCTGGTGGATCATTTCCTTCTGTTTACCGATCTCTCTGAGAGCTTCCGGGATACCTCCACCGTGGTGGAGAAGGCGGAAGCCCAGCGGGACAAGGTGCTGGAAATGACCATTGAGGAGCTGGACCTGTCTGTCCGCAGCTTCAACTGTTTGAAGAGGGCCAACATCAATACGGTGGAGGACCTGATCTCCAAGACCCAGGACGAGATGATGAAGGTCCGCAACCTGGGCCGCAAGAGTCTTGAGGAAGTCATGAACAAGCTTGCCATGATGGGCCTGAGTCTTGCGGATGATGAGAACAACAATTAACACCTGCCGAGAGGAGTGAGAGAAAATGCCCGCAGTTCGTAAACTGGGAAGACCCACTGACCAGCGTATGGCTATGCTTCGCGCTATGACCACCTACCTGCTGGAAAACGGCCAGATCAAGACCACCGTTTCCCGCGCCAAGGAGGTGGCTCCTCTGGCGGAGAAAATGGTCACCCTGGCCAAGAAGAACAACCTTGCCGCCTATCGGCAGGCGCTGAGCTTCATTACCAAAGAGGATGTGGCCAAGAAGCTCTTTGACCAGATCGGCCCCAAGTACGCCACCCGTGACGGTGGCTATACCCGGGTGGTCCGCATTGGCCCCCGCCGGGGCGACGGCGCTGAGATGGCTGTTGTGCAGCTGGTCTGAGCCCGGAACGTAAAAAGGGAAAAGGCCCCTATGGAACGCCTGGCACACCAGGTATTCCATAGGGGCTTTTTTGTTTGGAGAATCCGCCTTTTGGCATGAAGATCCGATATAGCGCCAGACCGGAATGGGTACATTGTTTCTTTTGGTTGCGATTTTCAGTACAATGTGTTACAATATCGACGAACCATCAGCCCCCTGTTTCTGGAGGGGGAAAGGGAGGAGAATGGAAAAGTGAGGATCGGATTTACCGAGATCATGGTGATCCTTATCGTGGCTCTCCTGGTCCTGGGTCCGGATAAGCTGCCCTATTATGCCAGAAAGCTGGGCGAGGGCTTGAAGGAATTCCGAAAGGTGTCCTCCGAGGCCACCAAGGATATCCGGGAATGTGTGATCGAACCATTGGAAGAAGCGCAAAAGCCCCTGCGGGAGGCAATGGAACCCATCACAGAATTGGAAAAGGACGTCCGGGAGAATGTGAAGGGGATCAAAAGATCCTTCACAGATTTGGGAAAGGAAGATATGAAAAAGCCGGATCCAGGCTCTTCACAGGCTTCCCCGGAGTCGGAAAAGCCGGAGGAGAGCGTACCTTCTTCCACCGGGCAGGATGCTGAGGATACAGAGGCGGAGCCCAAGGACGGGGAAGGCGCGAAGACAGAAAATACGTGATATTTGATTACGAATAGAAATATCAGGAGGGAAAATAACAATGAGACTTGGTACACCGGAGCTGCTTATTATTCTTTTGGTCGTGATCGTGATCTTTGGACCCACCCAGATCCCCAAGCTTACCAAGATGATCGGCAAGAGCGTGAAGAACCTCCGCGCCGGTATGTCTGAGGATGGGGACGAGGAAAAGGGTAAGACTGAAGAATAATGGGAAAAGGAAAAAAGGAGCCGGATGGTAAGAACATGGCTCTGTCCGGCCATCTGAGGGAGCTGCGCAACCGGCTTGTCGTATGCGTAGCGTGTCTGGTCCTGGTGTTTATGGTGTGTCTTTACTATGCCGCAGACATTGTGAGCCTTCTTACCGACATTGGGCGGGAATATGGATACCGGTATGTGTATCTTTCTCCTCAGGAACTGTTGCTGGAGCATTTCTCCGTGTCTCTGGTGGCGGCCATCTGTGTGAGTTTGCCGGTGATCCTCTATGAGGTCTGGGCCTTTGCCAGGCCGGGGCTGGAAAAGCGGGAAAGCGTTCTGTCCATTCTGGCCATCTTTTTTGGCCTGATCTGCTTTGTGGGCGGGGTGGTCTTCGCCTATCAGCTTATGCTTCCCTTTATGCTGGAATTTCTGATCGGCATCCGGGTGGGGACGGACATTGCCGCTTCTATTTCAGTCCACAACTATATCTCATTCCTGCTGACCATCTTTATTATTTTCGGCATAGTTTTTGAGCTTCCTGTGGCGTCGGTGCTGCTGACTCAGCTGGGGCTTATCAAGGTGGAGTGGATGAAAAAGGCCCGGAAGGCGGTCATTGTGGTCATTTTCTTTGTGGCGGCGATCATCACTCCTCCAGACATTGTCTCCCAGATCATGGTTGCCATTCCCATGATACTTCTCTATCAGATAAGCATTTTGCTGTGCTGGGCGCTTATGAAGTTCCGCCGGAAAAAGCCGGAGGATGGGGATGAAGAGAAAAACGAAGAGGACTAAACAAACAAAAAAATGCAGATAGTATAGAGAAAACAATGCCCGCGGCAAAGTACCGTCTTTGCCGCGGGCATTGTTTTGAGAAGCTTTCCAAGACAGGACAGGCTGAGGCAGCGTGATCCGGCCTGGAGAAGCAGCCAAAAATTTTTTCCAGGCCGTTGACAGGAAAAAAGGAGGCGAGTAAAATGAAAGCTTAGAAAATCCGGCGAGGGGGCCGGAAAATATCGGCAATGGGGTCGGGCAGGAGGGAAGAGACATGGCAGTGAAGTATGTTTTTGTTACCGGAGGCGTGGTATCCGGCCTTGGCAAGGGAATTGCGGCCGCATCCCTGGGACGGCTTTTAAAGGCCAGGGGGTACAGGGTCACCATCCAGAAGTTTGACCCCTATCTCAATATTGACCCCGGCACTATGAGCCCCTTTCAGCACGGGGAGGTTTTCGTCACGGAGGATGGTGCGGAGACCGATCTGGATCTGGGCCACTATGAGCGGTTTATTGATGAAAATCTGACCGTCCACTCCTCGGTGACCTCCGGCAAGGTCTACTGGTCGGTGCTGAATCGGGAGCGGAGCGGGGATTATCTGGGGGGAACGGTGCAGGTCATTCCCCATATTACCGATGAGATCAAAAAGCGGATCTATCTGGCAGGGCAGGAGACGGGAGCACACGTGGTCATTACCGAGATCGGCGGTACCGTAGGGGATATTGAGTCCCAGCCCTTTCTGGAGGCTATCCGTCAGGCGGCGGTGGAGATTGGCAGGGAGAATTGTATGTTTCTCCACGTTTCCCTCATTGTGGCTATCCCCGGCACCGGGGAACTGAAGAGCAAGCCCACCCAGCATTCGGCCAAGGAGCTCCTGAGCCTGGGGATCCAGCCCGATGTGATCCTGTGCCGTTCCGACTATGACATACCGGAGGATGTGCGGCAGAAGATCTCTCTTTTCTGCAACATTCCCCCAGAGAACGTGATCGCCAACCTGACCGCCCCCATCCTCTATGAGGCGCCCCTTATGCTGGAGAAGGAGGGGCTGGGTCACGTGGCCTGCAAACGGCTGGGACTGGAGGACCGGGAGCCTGACCTTGACGGATGGCGTTCTATGGTGAAGCGGGCCAGGACAGCCCAAAAGCATGTGAGGATCGCCATGGTGGGGAAGTATATGCAGCTTCACGACGCTTATCTTTCCGTAGCGGAGGCTCTTCACCACGGCGGGATCGAAAATGACGTGATGGTGGATATTGACTGGGTGGATTCCGAGCGGGTCAGCGATGAGAATGCGGAAAAGGTGCTGGGAGACTGTGACGGGATCCTGGTCCCCGGCGGCTTTGGGGAGCGGGGAGTGGAGGGGATGATCTCTGCGATCCGTTATGCCAGAGAGCATGGAGCACCCTATTTTGGGATCTGTTTGGGAATGCAGATGGCGGTAGTGGAATATGCCCGTCACGTGGCCGGAATGGACGACGCCCACTCTACGGAGCTGTGTGAGCGTACCGACCACCCGGTCATTGACCTGATGCCTGACCAGCGGGGGATCACTGCCAAGGGGGGAACCATGCGCCTGGGAGCATACCCCTGCCGTATTACAAAGGACGGGGTCAGAATGGGGGCGGCCTACGCTGAACGGGACATCCGGGAGCGGCACCGCCACCGCTATGAGTTCAATAACGATTACCGGAAGGATTTGGAAGGAGCTGGGCTCAAACTGGCGGGGTTGTCTCCGGACGGGCGGCTGGTGGAGGCGGTGGAGTTATTGGATCACCCCTGGTTTGTGGGGGTACAGTTTCATCCCGAATTCAAGTCCCGTCCGAATAAGGCCCATCCTCTTTTCCGGGATTTTATTGCTGCGGCGGTAAAATGCAGAGAGGAGAAAAGGTTTGGGGAGTAGGGATAAATAGGAACTTACCTTTGCGCCGATAAGCGGCATAAAGACAAAAGGCGGTTCTGCCGGACCGGTGAGGACACCGGTCCCTACGGGTCCGCTGGCGCCCTACACAAAACCTTCCCATTCCAACGCTGAATTTTCATTTATAAGCCTCTTGGCAGTTAATATAGCAAAAGCTCCGCCAAACAAGGCGGAGCTTTTGCTATGGTAAGTAAAAGGAGAGATTATTTCACAAACATCTTTTTCAGCGCGTCGATCATGGCGTTGGAGTCCAGGGTCGCGCCGGAGATGGCGTCTACCTCCACGGTCTGTCCGGCCATGACCTCGTTGAAGAAGGAGGAAAGCTGCTCGTCGGTCATGAACATGTTGTCCCGGCCGTTGATAATATCCATGCCGGTGATCTTGCCGCCCTTGACCTCCACCTTCAAGGTAAACTCGCCGTGGTTGCCCTTGATGAGCTGCTCATAGCTTCCGTCGGGCTTGTCGGCAATATTGTACTCCTCCACCTTCATAATAAGGGGAGAGGCTACGGTGGACCGGCCGTCAAAGGCGGTGTCGGCGGCGCTGCGTCCGGTAGCGATGGCCTCAGCCAGGAACATGCCGTTCTGATAGAGGTTGGAGACGTAGGAGCCCAACTCACCAGCTTCGTAGAGGTTGGGGATCACGGAGCCGTCCCAGCGCAGGACCTGGGCCTTGGTGTTCCGCTCGGCGCCGCCGGTGGTGCCCACCAGGGCGGGGGTAATGCCTACGGCGTAGAAGGGAGCGGTATCAATGGGGCTCATCTTTTCCGCGCTCCGGCCGTACTCGGTATCCTTGCCCGCCTTGGCCATGGCGTTATACTTGTCGATGGTGGCCTTCAGGGCAGCGGGGTCCCGGCCCAGCTTTTCAGCCAGTTCCTCAATGGTGTCGGCCTTGATGATCCAGCCCTTTTCCAGCTCCACGCTGTTGTCGTCGGACCACTGATACCCCTCTGTGGTGATAGGCCAGCTCAACCACTTGGTGATGATAGGACCGGCGGTGCGGGTCTTTTCATCAAAGATCAGGCTGACGGGCAACACCCGCTCGTGGATCAGGTCCATGTAGTGGCCGTGCTCTTTGAATTTCATGTGCTGGCGGTGGTAGGCCCCGGTCTCGTCATAGAACCGGGTGTTGTCGGCGGCGACCTCGATCCAGGAGGTGCCAACCATGGAGAAGTTACGCATGAAGGCAGCCTCAAAATCAGGCACCTTGATCCCCAGCCAGAAGCCGCCGGACTGGGTCTGGTTCTTCATGTGCCAGATCTTGGCCCCAGCGGCCATCAGGACCTGGATGGCGTCGCCGGTATCGCCGGGAGTGCCGCCGGTATAGACCTGATCCATGCCGTGGAAATCCCGCTGCATTTCCAGGTTATTCTCATAGCCGCCGCAGGCCAGGACCACACCCTTGCTGGAGCCGATGGTGAACTCCTTGCCGCTCTTATCGGTGGCGACGATACCCAGGACCTTGCCTGTCTCGTCCTGAATGAGGGACTTGAAAGCGGTCTCGAAGCACAGCTCGATGTTGCTCCTGGCGCGGACGGCCTTGTCAAAGCCGTGCCATACACCGCCGTTTTCAAAGGTAGTGCCTTTCTTGCGGACGTGGGAGGAGCAGCCGGAGAAGCTGGCACCGTCCAGGTCGGGGAACTCGGTGACCAGGGAGCCCCAGTTGATGGGGCCGCCGCCTACATAGCCGAACTC
>CANRZY010000081.1 GCA_947644625.1 uncultured Pseudoflavonifractor sp. | reverse complement strand
GGGGCTTGCCCCTGCCCTACATAGGTCAATACCATTATCCTGCATAAATTTACATAGGGGGCAGAAGGGGTTCCTCCTCCATGGGGGGAGGGGTAAGGACGGGAACAGGGGTATCTTCCGGAGGCTTCGGTGTAGCCGCCGGGGCGGAGGTGGGCTCCGCCGTGGGCGCGGGGGTGGGACTGGATCCCTCGCTCTCTCCGGGCGACGGAGAACGGTTGGGCTCTCCGCTTCCCGTGGGGCTGGAGCTGTTGTCCGGGTTTCGGCTGCTGCTGGGCCGGGGGGATGTGGAGGGCTCAGCGCTACCACCGGGCCGGGGGCTGGCGGAAGGCCGGGCAAGGGACCCCGGCGGCAGGAGCACATCCTCACTTTCGGCGGGTCCGGGGCTCTCTGTGCTGTCCGGCGTCTCTGCAACATCAGGGGACTCTGTCTCCTCCGGCTCCACAGAGGCGGAGGCGGAGGGCCGGGGCACGTCGTCATAGGAAGCCAGCTTCAATTCTCCCAGGCGGATATCATTTTCATAAGGATTGAACCCGTTATTGACCGTCTTCACGATCTGGCTGCCCGACGGCAGGATATGAGCATTGCCGGCGCTGACCCAGGGCAGGGTGGTAAACTGCACTCCATCCATATCCAAGCCGCCCAGGGCCGACTTGAGGAAATAGGCGATATTTCCCGCATCCAGATCGGTGATCACATTCCGGTTGAATATTTCCAGATAGTCCGACAGGTTGGTAAGCAGCACATCCATCTGGAGGCACTTTTTGATAACCTCCTTCATAAATGCCTGCTGGGTCTTGATCCTTCCGATATCTCCCTCGGCATAGCCGTAGGTACTGGAGATATGGCCGCTATTATCGCTGTTATGCCTCCAGCGGACCAGGCCCATAGCCCCCTCTCCGTCCAGAAGCTGATATCCCTTTTTCAAATCTATCTTAAAGTGCTGGGAAAGGTCGTTATAGTACATGTCAAAGGGAACGTCGTAGTAGACCCCGCCGATGGCGTCCACCAGCTCCCCCAACGCCTCCCATTGAACGATAATATGAAAGTCCGGGTAAATACCGGTCAGATCCTTCACCGCCTGCTTGAGTCCCTGGATCCCCTTGTTATCCTTGTCTCCGCCGGCGGCATTATAGACTGCGTTCAAGAGCCGCAGGCCCCTGTACTGTACATAGGTATCCCGGGGCAGGCTCATAACGCTAAGCTTCTGGTTCGGCACATCATAGGCCACCAGCATCATGGTATCAGTGAGCTTTCCGCCTGTATCCTGGCTCTGGCCCACCAGGAGGAAGGTATAAAATTCTTTCTTCCGGTCAGCGGGAAGGCCTGGGATCTCTATCTCAATGATCTCCCCCGTCTTTTCATCCACAACCTGGGTCACCATGGGAGGACGGGTCACCTCCGATACGCCGTGGCCGGGTTTGGTCACATCGGGGGGAGCGGCAAAAAGATTTACCCCAATATAGGCCAGCACGATAATCCCGGAGATCACCGTCAGGGCAATGTAAAGCCCCCGCAGGATCTTCTGCTGGGTCGTCAGAGGGGGCGCCGCTTTCTGGGCGGACGCCTTTGTCCCTCCCGTATTCCGCCTGGGACTCCGAAGCCCCGGTTTTTTCGCCGGCCTTGTCCCACCGCTTTTTTTCTCCGGGGCCTGCCCCGGCTTTTTCTCTTTGGGATCGCTCATAGCTTATCCTTTCCCGTGCTTCAGCAGCCAATCCATGGCGGCCTGCGTATTTTTGTGGATGGGAACTCCCCGCTGGTTCAAGTCCTCAATGCTCATTCCGACCCCCAGGAGAAGGGCCTTATCCAGATCCTCGTAGCAGAGCCGCCGAAGCTCCTCCACCCCGTCAAATTTCCGGTTTGGCTCCATATAATCGGCTAAGTAAATGATCTTTTCCAGCTTTGTCATATCCGCTTTCCCGGTGGTATGCCAGTAGATGGCCCAGTATACCTCGTCGGGCTGGCCGTACAGGTTCCTCGCCAGGGCGGCCCCGGTTTTGGAGTGGAGGAGCTTGGCGCTCTGACGCTCCATATCATCCAGCTCCATTCCATATTTCCCGCAGATGGCCAAATGCTCCTCCAGGGTAAGGTACTTGGTGCAGTCGTGGAGGATCCCTGCTCGAAAGGCCAGCTCCTCATCCTCCCCCCAATGGCGGGCCAGGTCCACCGCTGTCTCCGCCACCCCCAGGATGTGGGCGTGGCGTTTGGCGTAGACCATGGACAGAGAGCAGGCGGTCATATCCTCATGGTTCAGATTCCTCAAATCGGCATGGGTACCGTAAAGAGCGTCCCGCAGGATATAACCGTAAACGGCAGCAGGCAGATACTCCCGTCCCTCCCCCTTTTCCAGCAGGTCCCGAAGCTGGGTGGAGGACACGGGGGTGATCTGGGGAAGCTGGATCACGGCGCATTTGGCTCCAAAGGTCTCGCTAAGATACTTTCCCTGTATCTCCAGCATTTCTCCCGTATCCGCCTGGGTCCTGGCGAAGGCCGCCAGGTGAGCCAGCTCACAGATGGTCTCCGGCTTCTTCCAGTTTTGGAGGGTCAAAAACATATCCGTACCCATGAGAAGCCACAGCTCATCGTCGGGATACTGTTCATGGAGCTCGCTCAGAGTATCGGCCGTGTAGCTTTTTCCCTCCCGGCGCACCTCCATTTGGTCCACCTCCACCCGGCTGGGCAGAAGCATGGAGTCGGCAGCCAATATCATCATCTCCAGCCGCTTTTGGGCCGGGGGAGAATGGGCGGGCAGCTCTTTGTGGGGCGGATCTCCTGTTGGCATGAAAATAAGCCGGTCCAGGCCCAGATACTCCATGGCAAACCGGGCCGAGATAAGGTGTACCAGGTGGGGCGGATTGAAGGTGCCTCCGTATACGCCGATCTTCATATCAGGGTTCCCCCTTTTTTATCTCCGTACCAGAACGATTTTATCCTTCTTATCCTTTTTATGGCTTTGACGATACAAAATGAATTTTGTTCCAATGACCTGGACCACCTCGCTCCGGGTGGCTTTCCCAAGAGCGTCGGCGGCTTCCCGCGCGGTATACTCCGAGGTCTCCAGCACCCGGCATTTGATAAGCTCCCTGGCCTCCAGGGCCTCGTCCGCCTGGCGGATCAGATTGTCTCCCAGGTCCCCCTTGCCAATGTGGACAATGGGCTCCAGGGAATTTGCCATGGCCCGGAGCTGGGCGCGCTGCTTGCTTGTCAATTCCATATAGGGTTCCTCGTTTCTTTCCTTTTGGCGTGATCTTTGGCGCGGCCTACGATTCGGTGGGCAGTGCAGCTGGGGCAAGCCCCCGCCCTACGGTGAAACGTTTGGCGCGCCGAGGGTGTCAGGGCACCGTCGCCCTATGGGCCGATCATCCCTGGAGGTATTTCTCCAATTCTACCTTGAAGTTTTGAAGGGCTACTCCCCGGTGGGAGATTGCGTTCTTCTCCTGAGCGGACATCTCGGCAAAGGTCTTTTTCTTCTCCGGCACCAGAAATACCGGGTCGTAACCAAAGCCGTCCTCCCCTCTGGGCGAGTATGTGATAAGGCCGGGGCACTCCCCTCTCGCAGTCACCATACCTCCGCTGGGAAAGGCGCAGCAGATGGCGGAAACGAACTTAGCGCTTCGGTCCAGCTGGCCGCTGAGGCCGTTCAGCACCAACTGATAGCGGTCCCTGTCGCTGAGTCTCTCTCCCCCGTAGCGGGCGGAATAGACCCCCGGACCGCCCCCCAGGGCGGTGACGCAGAGACCGGAATCGTCGGCAATGGCGGGAAGGCCGCAGGCTTTCATCACCGCTACAGCCTTCAACGCGGCATTTTCCTCAAAGGTGGTCCCCGTCTCCTCCACGTCTACGTCCACCCCCACGTCGGATTCCAGCACCACCTGGATCCCCAGCTGAGAGAGGATGGCGGACATCTCGGTGAGCTTATGGGCGTTTTTGCTGGCAAGCACCATTTTCATCATTGGTCTCCACCTCCCAATACACGTTTCTGGAGCTTCTGAAGCTCCCCGATCCCCCCGGCGCAGAGGTCCACCAGGGCGCGCTGCTCCTCTACGGTAAAGGCCCGGCCCTCGCCGGTGCCCTGAAGCTCCACGAGCCCTCCCGACCCGGTCATAACGCAGTTCAGGTCCACCTGGGCGGAGGAATCCTCCTCATAGCACAGGTCCAGCAGCAGCTCGTCGTTCACGATCCCCGCCGAGACGGCGGCTACGCTGTCCACAAGAGGGTCCTCCTCCAGGAGCCCACCGGCCATCAGCTTTTGGATGGCCAATGCAAGGGCCACAAAGCCTCCGGTAACGCTGGCGGTCCGGGTGCCTCCGTCTCCCTGAAGGACATCACAGTCGATGGTGACGGTGCGCTCCCCCAGCTTGGCCATATCCACACAGCAGCGGAGGGAACGGCCCACCAGACGCTGGATCTCGGCAGAGCGGGGGGAAAGCTTCAGCTTGGCGATGTCCCGGCGGCTTCTCTCCCGGTTGGCCCGTGGGAGCATGGAGTATTCCGCCGTAACCCAGCCCGTTCCTTCGGGGACGTGCCTAGGCGCCCCCTCCTCCACGCTGGCGCAGCAGAGCACATGGGTATTGCCGCAGCGGATGAGGCAGGAGCCCTCGGCAAATTTGTTGACGCCGGGGATGATCTCAACAGGGCGGAGCTGGTCATTTTTTCTTCCGTCGATACGGGACATAAAAATTACCTCGATTCTGTTGGGTTATCGGGCGGGTCTGGGACCCGCCCCCACGAAAGACGGAGGCCTGTAGGGGACGGTTCCCTGGGTTCCAAACCCGCCCGTTCCCCCGTTACAGCAGGGCGTCTACAAAGGTCTCCGGCTCAAAGGGCATCAGGTCGTCGATCCCCTCGCCTACGCCGATAAACTTGACAGGGATCCCCAGCTCCCGTGAAATAGCTATGACGATGCCCCCCTTGGCAGTGCCGTCCAGTTTGGTAAGGACCACTCCGGTGAGCCCGGCGGACTCCTTGAACTGCTTGGCCTGGATAAGGCCGTTCTGTCCGGTGGTGGCGTCCAGCACCAGAAGGGTTTCCCGGCTGGCCTGAGGCAGCTCCCGGTCAATGACCCGGCTTATTTTGTTCAGCTCATTCATCAGATTCTGCTTGTTGTGGAGCCGCCCGGCGGTGTCCACCAAGATCACGTCCGCTTTCCTGGCCTTGGCGGCGGCGCAGGCGTCAAAGACCACGGCGGCGGGATCGGCCCCCTCGTGCTGGCGGATGATGTCCACCCCGGCCCGCTCCGACCAGATCTCCAGCTGGTCGGCGGCGGCGGCCCGGAAGGTGTCCCCTGCGGCCATAAGACAGCGCTTGCCCTCCCCCTTCATCCGGGCGGCAAGCTTCCCGATGGTGGTGGTCTTCCCCACCCCGTTTACCCCAATAAAAAGGCACACGGCGGGACGGTTTTCCAGGTTCAATTCGGTCCCGCCAATGGAAAGAAGACCTGTAAGAATATCCTTTAGCGTCTCACGGGCCTCGGCGGCGGATTTACACTTGCCCAGCTTGGCCCGGCGCTTCACCTCCCCGCTGATCTCCAGGGCGGTATCCACCCCCACGTCGGAGAGGATCAAGGTCTCCTCCAGAAGGTCATAGAAGTCGTCGTCCAGCTCTCCGGCAAAAAGCTGGTCGAAGGAGTGGCCGATATTCTCCCTGGTGCGGGTAAGGCCGGTTTTGATCTTTTCAAAAAAGCCCATAGTCGTTTCCCTTCAGATATAATATTCATCCTCCGTCCACCGGGCGGGGTTGGTATCAATATAGTTCCATTTGGTCAGGTAGTCGGTTTCATCCCGGATGATGTGGTCGTAGAAGGAGGGTTGCCAGAGCTTTTGCCCCGCCATCCCCCGGAGACCGTTCCACCGCCGGGTGGTAATAGACTTCAATACCCGGATCATATCTATAACGCTTGTGGATTTGGTATCTCCCGTAGGGCGGGGGCTTGCCCCCGCCGAGACCCGAAGGAGAAGGTGAATGTGATTGGGCATAATGGCCGCCCGGTCGATAGATAAAATGGGAAAACGGGTTCTCAGATTTTCCAGTTCCTCCGATACGATCTTTCCGGCAGGCAGGAGGTGGACCGCGGCGGGGGCAAGCCCCCGCCCTACGATCTCACTCAAAACCTTTTTCTTTTTATCGGTGCAGATGGTAATGAAATAAACGCCATCCTGTCCATAATCATACCCCTTTAACCGGGGATGCTTTCGCTGTTCCATTTTCTTTCTAACTCTGCTTTTTGTCCCAGTCTATGGCCTGACCGCAGTGGGTGCAGAATTTCCCTTGGGCCTCCATGCGCCCTAAATGCATTCCGCAGGCCGGGCAGCGCCACCAGTTCCAGAAAAGGACCATAAAGAGGACGATCACCGCTGCGGTCAAGGCAAGGATCCAATAAAACTGGATCAGCCCGAAAAAAAGGATCAGAACACCAGCGCAGCACAAAAGTCCATTCAGGATCCACTTCTTCTCCCGCAGGCTCCATGTCCTTCTCACTTGATATTCAACTCCTTCTCCACATCGTTAAGGTTGATGGCAAGGACCCTGGTGACTCCCTGCTCCTGCATGGTGACGCCGTAGAGGGCGTCGGCCTCCTCCATGGTGCCACGGCGGTGGGTGATAACGATGAACTGGGTGTTCTCCGACATTTGCCGCATGTAGCGGGCAAAGCGGGCAATGTTGGGATCGTCCAGGGCCGCCTCGATCTCGTCCATGACTACGAAGGGGGTTGGCCGGACCTTCAGAATGGCGAAGTAAAGGGCAATGGCCACGAAGGCCTTCTCGCCGCCGGAGAGAAGGGTGATGATCTTCAGGCTCTTGCCGGGAGGCTGGACCTTGATCTCAATGCCACAGTTCAGGATATCTTCCGGATCCTCCAGCTCCAGGGTGGCCTTGCCACCTCCGAAGAGCTCTACAAAGGTACCCTGGAAAGCCTCGTTGATCTTGCCGAACTGGTCGGCAAAGATCCGCTCCATCTCCCCGGTCACGTCGGCAATGACCTTCAAAAGCTCCGTCTTGGACGCCCGCACGTCGTCCCGCTGGCTGGTAAAGTAAGTATAACGCTCATTGACCCGCTGGAACTCGTCGATGGCGTCCAGGTTGATGTTGCCCAGGTTGGCGATGGACCGCTTCAGCTCCCCCACCCTTCTCTGGGCCCTGGGAACGCTCTCCAGCTCCTGGCGCTGGGCCCTGGCCGCCTCATGGGTCAGCTCGTAGGTCTCCCACAGCCGGTCCAGGATCTGCCTTTCCTCCATCTCGGCGGCGGTCTTCTTCTGATGTTAATCATTACTGGCCTCCTTTTTCGGTTCCCAACTAATAGGCC
>CANRZY010000080.1 GCA_947644625.1 uncultured Pseudoflavonifractor sp. | reverse complement strand
GAGCCCACCGAGCCGACGGAGCCCACCGAGCCGACGGAGCCCACCGAGCCGACGGAGCCCACTGAGCCGACGGAGCCCACCGAGCCGACGGAGCCCACTGAGCCGACAGAGCCCACTGAGTATGTCCGTTACAGCTATATCAACGGCTTTACCGACAACACCTTCCGGCCTGACGAGGCCATCACCCGTGCGGCGGTGGCTACGGTTTTGGCGGGACTCATGGGCTATGATCCCGATGCGGATTACCCGGAGGCCGGCTTTGACGACCTGGGCGACCACTGGGGAGCCAGGGCCATTGCCTACTGTGTCTCTCAGGGCCTGATGAGCGGCTACACCGACAACACCTTCCGGCCTGATAGCCCCATCAGCCGTCAGGAGTTTGCTGTGGTCCTGTCCCGCCTGGCAGGCGAGGCGGAAAGCGGCGAGGTTCCCTTTACCGATGTAGAGGCCATTGCTTCCTGGGCGTTGGACAGCGTGTATACGGCCTATGCCAACGGCTGGATCAGCGGCTATGACGATGGTACTTTCCTGCCTGAGCGGAACGTGACAAGAGCTGAGGCAGTGAAGATGTTCAACGGCTATCTGGGCCGGGGCGCCGACCCGGAGAGCATTGAGCTCCAGACCGGCTACACCGTCTATGACGATGTGTCCGAGACCCACTGGGCCTATTACGAGATCATCGAAGCCAGCAACAACTGGGCCCAATAAGCAAGTAACGAAAGGACCGCCGGCCATTGGCCGGCGGTCCTTTTGCTTATCAGAGGACTGGGGGACGGTTCCAAACCGGCCCCCACTTGTATTCCTTCCCCCGATCCGGTATACTATAAAAAACGTCCCACCCAAGGAGGCTCCCTATGTCGCCTACTCAAACGATCCTGGTCACGGCCCTGGCCTTTGCCCTTTTGGGGACGCTGGTCCTGCTGATCCTCCGGCCCACCCTGCGCCTTCGGCAGATGGGCCGCTATCTCCGCGCAGTTCTGGCCGATCCGGAGCGGGAGCTTACCATCCCCAGAGCCCTCAGAAACGTAGGCGGGGAGCTTTCCGCAGTCCGGGAGCGGCTGGCTCTCCAGCAGGAGGAGCAGCGTCAGGCCCAACGCCGAAAGCAGGACCTGATCGCTTTTTTGGCCCACGATTTGAAAACACCCCTTACCTCGGTACTGGGGTATCTGGAGCTTCTTCGGGATGAGCCGGGACTCAGTGAGGAGCAGCGGAGCAAGTACACCGGCATTGCCCTCAGTAAGGCCCAGCGGCTGGAGGAGCTGGTGGGGGAGTTTTTCGATATCAATACCATGGACCTGACTCTGGACAAGCGGGATCCGGTGCAGATATCCTTTCTTCTGGAGCAGCTAGCCGATGAGTTTTACCCTCTCTTTGCCGCCAAGGAGCTCTCCTGCGTGCCGGAGATCGAACCTCACCTGGTAGTAGAGGGGGACGGGGACCGGCTGGCCAGGGTGTTTGATAATGTCCTCCGCAACGCTGTCAGCTACTCCACCCCCAGCTCACCTGTGGGCCTTGCCGCCCATAGGGAGGGAAAAAGCGTGGTGGTGACCATCACCAACGAGGGGCTGGAGATCCCCGAAGGGGAGTTGTCTAACATCTTTGAGAAATTCTACCGCCTGGACGCCGCCCGCTCTACCAGTACCGGAGGCGCTGGTCTGGGTCTGGCTATTGCCAAAGAGATCGTGGAGCTTCACGGTGGGACCATCCGGGCGGAGAGTACCGGTACCCGGACGGCCTTTGTGATTAGCCTGCCTTTGAAGAAATAAAAGGACAACAGAAAAGGATCCCCTCTGTTTTACATAGACAGAGGGGATCCTTCTGTTTGTCCCAAAAATTCTGACCAGGGGAGAACACAGGTCTGTGTAGGGGCGGATATCATCCGTCCGCACTGACCTGTTCTCCGCCCTTCTAATTCACCCCCGCTCCTCCAGCGGTACAAAGGGCCGGGTGGGGGAGACCGCCTTGTAAGCCGGACGGATGATCCTGGCTCCCGGTGTAAACAGCTCCTCCAGCCGGTGGGCGCACCAGCCCGTCATTCGGGACATGGCAAAGAGGGGGGTATAGAGCTCCTCCGGTATCCCCATCATCTTGTAAACAAACCCGGAGAACATATCCACATTGGCGCAGAGGATCTTTCGTTGACCCCTGGCCGCCATGACCTGGGGAGTAAGCCGTTCCACCGCCTCGTAAAGCTCCAGCTCCTCCAGCATACCTTTTTTCTGGGCAAGGCCTCTGGCAAACTTCCGCAGGATCACCGCCCTGGGGTCGGAAAGAGTATAGACTGCGTGTCCCATGCCGTAAATGAGGCCAGAGCGGTCTCCCGCCTCCTTGTCCAGCAGCTTTCCGATATAGGCGGAAAGCTCCTCTTCATCAGCCCAGTCCCTTACTCCGTCCTCGATATACTGGAACATCTCCATCACTTTTTTATTGGCGCCGCCGTGCTTGGGTCCCTTTAGGGAGCCCACCGCTCCGGCAATGGCGGAATAGAGGTCGGTTCCCGTACTGGTCAGCACCCGGCAGCTGAAGGCGGAGTTATTGCCTCCGCCGTGCTCGGCGTGAAGCACCATGCACAGGTCCAGCAGCTTGGCTTCCTCCTGGGTAAACTGGTTGTCATGGCGCACCGACCAGAGAAAATTTTCTGCCATGGAAAGTCCCGGCTGGGGTCGGTGAAGGTAAAGGCTATCGTTGTCATAGTAATGCTTTTTAGCGGCATAGGCGTGAGCCACGATCTGGGGAGTCCGGGCAATCAGAGTCATGGCCCGCCTTAATTCGCTGGAAAGCGTCATGTCTTCGGGGGTATCATCGTAGGAGTAGAGGGCAAGCACGCCCCGGGCCAGCTTATTCATCACGTCGGGGGAGGGCGCCTTCAGGATCATATCCTCGGTGAACATACGGGGCAGGTCGTGATTGGCGTCCAGAAAGGTCTCGAAAGCGGCAAGCTGCTCCTTGGTCGGCAGGGCTCCCATGAGGAGAAGATAGGCGGTCTCGGCATAGCCAAAGCGGCCCTCGGCGGTAAAGCCCTGGATCAGCTCGCTCATGTCAATGCCCCGGTAGATCAGCTGGCCGTCCATAGGCTCCCGCTCGCCGTCCTGGATGTAGTAGCCCCGGACGTTGGCGATCTCAGTGATCCCCGCCACCACGCCGGTACCGTCGGCGTTGCGCAGGCCCCTTTTGACCTCCCAGCGGGTAAACTCGCCGGGATCAATGTGATTATTTCTTTGATATTCTTGGCACAGGCCTTCA
Source organism: uncultured Pseudoflavonifractor sp. (assembly GCA_947644625.1). Classification (GTDB taxonomy): domain Bacteria; phylum Bacillota; class Clostridia; order Oscillospirales; family Oscillospiraceae; genus Vermiculatibacterium. The sequence goes on along the minus strand of CANRZY010000080.1, from coordinate 4,107 downwards.
AACAGATCCTGGGAAAGGGGTTCGGCAAACATAGACAAACGCTCCTTTGCGTTTTTATGGAAATAAATGGAGTGGGGCAAGTTGGTATGCGGAACTGTGGGGCGCGGCGACCCGCCGCGCGATACTGTTCCATTATACTCTGATTTGCAAGTTTGGTCAACAAGAATTGCAAAATTTGTGGAATCATCCACGGGAAAGAGGGAGTTCCATGATAAGGCAAGAGACCCGAAGAAGTCCTACCTGGCCCCTGCGGGCGGCGGCCCTTGGCTTGGTATTGCTGCTGTTTCTGTTTTTGCTGCCCTTGCTGCTTTTGCCGGAGGAGAGGCGGGGAACGGAAAAGACAGGGCAGGAGCCGTCACCCCTGCCCACCGCCACTTTGCCCCTTATGGAACCTGCTGTTGCATCACCGGTGTCAGGGTGGGATCAGGGGAATGCTTTGCGGCTTTTACGGGGGGATGGACAGGTGGAGGAGCTGACCCTCCGGGATTACCTATGGGGGGTCACCGCCGCGGAAATGCCAGCCTCTTTTCAACTGGAGGCCCTGAAGGCCCAGACGGTAGCCGCGCGGACCTACTGTCTCTATCAGCGCGCCGGGGCGGGGGAAAAGCACCCTGGAGCCGATGTGTGCGACGACTATACCTGCTGTCAGGCCTATCTTACGCCGGAGCAGGCGGCGGTAGGCTGGGGGGCGGAGGCGGAAAACTATGCCGCCAAAATAAACCGGGCCCTTCTGGAGACCGATGGTCTTGTGTGCCTGTATGAGGGGAAACCCATTGACGCGGTCTTTTTCTCCTCCACGGCAGGCCGGACCTCCGACGCGGTGAGTGTCTGGGGGACGGAGATCCCCTATCTTTCGGCGGTGGACAGCCCGGAGGGGGAGGAGGTGCCGGGCTGGCAGACGGTGGTGACCTTTTCCCCGGAGGATTTTACCACCCGGTTTCAGGGCGCATATCCTGAGGCGGACCTGACCGTTCCACCCCAGGATTGGTTCCGGGATCTGGTCCAGGATGATTCTGGGGTGGTAACGACAGTGACCATCGGCGGAGTATCTCTCAGCGGCGGACAAGCCCGGAGTCTTTTTGGCCTTCGCTCGGCTCATTTTACCGCTGCGGCCACAGAGGAGGCGGTGACCTTTTGGGTCACGGGTTACGGCCACGCCGTAGGGATGAGCCAATATGGAGCCAACGCCATGGCAGGGGAAGGCAAAAGCTTTCAGGAGATCCTGGAGTGGTATTATACCGGGGTGGAGGTAGCGGGAATGCCCTGAAGCCGTTAGGACAAATAAAAATTCAGCGATGCGGAATTTGTCTTTTAACGGGATCCATGCTATAATGCGGTTAAAGTCCCAACGTCTGGTTTACAAATTATGTTCTTCGGCATTCTTTTGTCGGCTGATATGCAAAACAATATTCATTCGACAAAAAGTTACAAAATGTAACAAATTCAGTGATAGCAATGTTTTCCACATTGTCCACCGTGTTTTCCACAGGCGATTATGTTAACAGTGGAAAGCGGAAGTATGCAAGATGGGTTTACATAAAACTTGTCAAGAAAAATTTCACAGTCAGAATAAACGAAATTTAGAAAGGGGAAAGGATCATGGCGGCCGATCTGATTGCGGCGGCGGCAACCGCTTGGGGGAGAAGCGCTGTGGGGATCGTGCGCCTGTCGGGAGATGGGGCGGCGAACTGTGCCGGGGCGGTTTTTTCTCCCGCTGACGGCCGTTCGCTTCGGGATCATCCTCCCGGACGCCTGGTGTATGGGACCCTTCGGGACCAGGAGGGAAGGCCGGTGGATCAGGTCCTGGGAACATGGTCCGCCGCTCCCAGGAGCTACACCGGGGAGGAGACCGCCGAGCTTCAGTGCCACGGCTCCCCCATGGTGCTGACGTTGGCTCTGGAGGCCCTTTACGCACAGGGGGCGCGGCAGGCTCTGGCGGGGGAGTTTACCAAACGGGCCTTTTTGAACGGCAAGCTGGATCTGGCCCAGGCCGAGGCGGTGATGGATCTGATCGACGCCGAGACTCCCGCTGGGGCGCGGGTGGCGGCGGGGCAGCTCTCCGGAGAATTGTCCCGCCGGGTGGAAGAAGTATATGACGTTCTGGTGGACGTGATGGCTCATTTCCATGCGGTGCTGGACTATCCCGACGAGGATCTGGATCCCTTCACCGTCCAGACGGTGGACAAGGCCCTGGCCGGGGCGGAGGAGGGCCTGTCCGCCCTTTTGAAAAGCTATGACCGGGGACGGATCCTTGCCCAGGGCGTTCCCTGCGCTATCGTGGGGCTTCCCAACGCGGGGAAATCCTCCCTTTTAAACGCCCTGGTGGGCTATGAGCGCTCCATTGTTACCGAGATCCCCGGCACGACCCGGGATATGGTGGAGGAACGGTGCGTCCTGGGGGGTGTGCTGCTGCGCCTGATGGACACTGCCGGACTCCGGGAGACGGAGGATCGGGTGGAACAGCTGGGGGTGGAGCGAAGCCGCCGGGCCATGGAGCGGGCGGGGCTTATCCTGGTGGTGGTGGACCGGTCCGCCTGTCTTACCAGGGAGGCTCTTTCCCTGGCCCAGGAGGCCGTTTCCCTGGCGCCTACGCTGGTACTGTACAATAAATGCGACCTGCCCCCGGCGGACATTCCACGGTCCCTTCCGGACCTTCCGGGCGCGCTGGAGGTCAGCGCCAAGCTGGGTACGGGCCTGGACGCCCTGGCGCAGGCGGTAGCCGCGCTTTTTCCCCAGGGCGGGGAGGAAGCGCCCGGAGAGCTTCTTACCAACGCCCGCCAGGCGGAGGCGGTGGAGCGGGCGCTGGGGTCGGTAAAGCGGGCGCAGGCCGCCCTGGCCGGGGGGGTCACTCCCGACGCTCTCCTTACCGACGCGGAGGAAGCCCTCTCCGCCCTAGGGGAGTTGACGGGAAAAACGGTCCGGGAGGACGTGACCGCCCGGATCTTCCAGCGCTTCTGTGTGGGGAAGTAAGGAAGGGCCGGGACATCTGTCCCGGCCCTTCTTATCTTATTCAGGTTTTCTTTTCAAAACTCACGCCGCAGTTGCGGCAGGTAATGGACAGCTTTCCCTTTCCCTTGGGCACCCGGAGCTGCTGGCCGCAATTGGGGCACTTGAAGTAGCAATGCTCCTTATCCTGCCGGCGGCATTTGCTTACGTTATACCGCCGTACCATGGGGCCCACAGCGTCCAGAAATCTGCCGTTTTCCGCCCTGCGGCGCTCCAGCTGCCGGGAAAACATCCGGTAGAAGGCCCACAGGATGAGCGCGGTAGCCAGCAGGTTCAGAAAAAAGCTGTGAAAAAGACGGGAGAGAAGGTAGAGGACCATATACAGTCCGACCAGGGCAAGGCCCAGCTGATCGGAGCCATAGCGCCCTTCCATCATCCGCCGCAGCCAGTTCATACCCTCACCTCCGGATATTTCATTTACAAAGCCTATGATAGCCGTTTGCGCCCCCAACGTCAAGAAAAGAAACGTAAACAAAGTGTAAACAAGAAGGGCGGAGGGCTTAGACGCTCCTACGCTCTGACCTGTTCCGAGCCTGACATGGCCCTTCGTTATATAAAGCGCTACAAGGCGAACTGGGGCTTGCCATGTGTCGAAAAAACGGATATACTGTAGAAAACCAGAAAGGGGGGCCTTCCCATGGGCCGCATCGACAAGGAAAACTATTATCTGGACATTGCCCAGGCCGCGCTGGAGCGTTCCACCTGCCTCAGGCGTTGCTATGGGGCTATTATCGTCCAGAACGACGAGATCATTTCCACCGGCTACAACGGCGCGCCCAGAGGCCGGAAAAATTGCGCCGATCTGGGCTACTGCACCCGGGAGGCTATGAAGATCCCCTCTGGGGAGCGGTACGAGCTGTGCCGCAGCGTCCACGCCGAGGCCAACGCCATCATCTCCGCCGCCCGGAGCGAGACTCTGGGGGCCACTCTCTACATGGTTTGCCGGGACCCCAAGACGGGGGAGTTGATCCCTGGCTCCACCTCCTGCTCCATGTGCCGCCGTCTTATCATCAACGCAGGCATTACCCGTCTGGTGATCCGGGACACCCCCACCGAATACCGGGTGGTGGACGTGCAGAAGGAGTGGGTGGAGGAGGACGA
>CANRZY010000079.1 GCA_947644625.1 uncultured Pseudoflavonifractor sp. | reverse complement strand
TGCCCTTGCCCACGCCCTCGCCGGCGTGGAAGTGGGTGCCCCGCTGCCGGACCAGAATGTTGCCGGCCAGCACGAACTGGCCGTCGCCCCGCTTCACGCCCAGGCGCTTGGCATTGGAATCCCGGCCGTTCTTGGTGGAGCCGCCGCCCTTTTTATGGGCGAAAAACTGAAGACCAATATTCAGCATTGGTATTACACCTCCATGACGATAATGTTTTCGGGATACTCCTCCTGGAGCTGGGTGAAATAGACCATCAGTCCCGCCAACAACGTCTGGCAGGTACTCTCGTTGGTCTGCCCCAAGCCTCCGGGGAGCTTCAGGGAAATGGAAGCTTTCTCCGGCTTTACCTTCACCGAAGCCTCCAGCCCCAGTACGTCGTTGACGGCGCACTCGGTAAGCCGGACGGCGCTGGTGACGGCAGCGCAGAGAACGTCCTCTCCCTGGGAGGCCAGTCCGCTATGTCCTTCTACTTTGAAGGATTCGATCCGGCTGCCCTCCATATGAAATGTGGCTTCGATCATTACACAGAGATCTTGCCGATGGTCACCTTGGTGTAGGGCTGACGATGGCCCTGCTTCCGGCGGTAGTTCTTCTTGGGCTTATACTTGAAGACGATGATCTTCTTGCCCTTGCCGTTCTTGACGACCTCCGCGGCTACCTTGGCCCCCTCCACAACGGGAGCGCCGAAGGTGGCCTTGTCGCCGTCGATAACGGCCAGCACCTTGTCAAAGGTCACCTTGTCCCCGGCCTCGTTGGGCAGCTTCTCGATGAAGAGGGTATCCCCCTCGGCCACCTTATACTGCTTTCCGCCGGTCTCGATGATTGCGTGCATTGCTTTCAACTCCTTCATTACGGGCTCGCTGTCGGGGGCGGAGGGATCTCCTCACTTGCAGGCCCATTCAAAGCGGCTTTAGTAGTATATCAACCGGGATCCAAAATGTCAATAGGTTTTGGGGGCAAAAGTCCATCTTCCCGTGTTTTTCTCCGCTTTTTCCGCTCCAATTCAGATAAGCGGCGGTTCAGATATTCCGCCGTAACATAGTCCGGCTCTTTAAACAGCGGATTTTCCTCCTTGGCCCGGCGGCTGTTTTCCCGGAGGACCCAAATCTGATAGAGAGACAGGATCCTGCACAGAACGGCGATCTCCCCCAATGTCATCGGGACGGAAACGTTGATCTGGTTTTGTTCCTCATGGATCTCACGGTACCGGGCGATCCGCCGTCTGCGCAAATGATCCTGATACAGATAAGAGGCTTTTCCGGGAGAGATGTGATACATCTCCCCAATGGCCTTAAAGGTCATGCCCTGCTGTTCCCGAAGCCCGGCGATCTCCGCCGCCAGCTTTATGCTTTGTTCGTCCATAGCTTTCACCTCTCCCCTCGCCTATATTAGGCCATATATAGTCTATTGTCAATAGGCAATTTATTATCTATGGTAAAATTCATTTATTCTTACACAGGAGATGAATTTACGTTATGGCATACCCTGAAAAGCTACGGGAATTGCGGCTGGACCATGACAAAACGCAAGAGCAGATCGCGGTACTGCTGCAAACCACGCAAACATATTACGCCAAATATGAAAACGGCAAACATCCGCTGCCGATCAAGCATTTGATAGCCCTATGTGAATATTACCATGTCTCAGCTGATTACATTCTTGGGCTACCCAAGGGGTTAAATTGGCCAAGAGAATAAATAGGGTTATCGTAGGGCCCGATGTCCTCATCGGGCCGCATGGGATCTCTGAAGGAATGGTATTTTATCTTGCTGACGAACCATCTGCCACGTCTAGCCTTCCTGATTGCTTCATTGCCATGTGGGAATCCCGAAAGACCGCTTTTGCTGCCAAAAGCGGCCTCTCGGACTCTCAACCGCTTTGCGGCATTAACTCCCGCTAAGCTCCCTTTGTTCGCTAAGCGGGAGTATACGAAAACCACCAGGGGCCTGCGGGCCCCTGGACCCCGGAGTTTCAATGTTGGGGCACAAGGCCCCCGAAATCTGACGCAAGCCTTTGGTTATGGCCTTTTTCCTGGCAGAGCTAACCGTTGATCCGCCCAAACTTCGTGGGCTTTGGGGCTGGCGGCGGGGCCGCAAGACCATTCTGATTGCACCAGTCCCTACGTAGGGGCGACCTTTATGGTCGCCCGCGGGATGGGGCACGGTACGATTGGACACAAAACAAACGTACCCCGGTGGCGTTACGAAGTAAGCCGCTGGGGTCTCCTCTCTTCCGCAGAAAAGCTATGGGGTGTTTCCAAAGAGGGGCCGCCGCAGCGGCCCCTCTTTGGTCGTTGAGAGTGGGGGTCCAGGGGGAGAGAGAGTCGAAACTCTCTCCCCCTGGTGGTTTTCGGGGGGTCTGGGGGGCCTCTTTTGGCAGCAAAAGAGGTCCCCCAGAACGGGACCAGTGAAAAGAGAAAAGCAGCGGGCGGGTTTGGAACCCGCCCCTACGGGGTGTCCGACAGGCCCAGAAGGTAATCCGTTGAAATGTTAAAATACCTGGCAAAATCCGCAATAAAAGGGAGAGGCCTCAGCCCCTCCCTCTCCTTTGCTGTATGGCTCTTACTTCGCCCTTCTGTAGATCTCCGCCATATCCTCCCGTGTCAGGTGCTTGGCAGCCCCCAGGTTGCCGCGGGTGGCAATATCGCACTTCTCCGCCAGCTCCAGGACCTGCTCTTCCGTCAACTCCAGGCCCAGTTCCTTCAGGTTGGTGGGCATTTTGATCTCCCGGTAAAATTCCTCCATGGCCTCCACGCCCTTCAGGGCCGTGGCGGTATGGTCTCCCTGGGGCTCTACCCCCAGCACATGGACGGCAAACTTGGCAAACCGGGCGGGGCACTCAGGCAGGACATACCGGGCCCAGGTCCCCCAAACGGCGGCAAGGCCCGCGCCGTGGGAAACGTCGAACATGCCCCCCAGCTCATGCTCCAGCCGGTGGCAGGCCCAGTCCCCTTTTCCCGCACCGCAGCCGGTAAGGCCATTATGGGAAAGGCTGCTGGCCCACATGACGTTGGCTCTCGCTTCATAGTTGCCGGGATCCTTTACCAACACCTTCGCCGCTTCTACGACCGTACGCATCAGCCCCTCGGCCAGGGCGTCGGTCAGGGCCATTTCATCAAGATTGAAGTACCGCTCCATGGTGTGCATCAGAATATCGGCACAGCCGCAGGCGGTTTGATAATCGGGGAGAGTCATGGTAAGCTCCGGGTCCATAATGGCAAACTTACAGCGGCACAGGTCGCTGTTGCAGCCCCGTTTGATCCCGCCGTCCTCGTTGGTAATAACGGAGGAATCGCTCATCTCGCTGCCAGCGGCGGCGATGGTAAGCACCGCTCCGATGGGCAGGCAGGCGGTGGGGGTACGCTTGAAATCATAGAAATCCCAAACTTCACCGCCGCAGGCCACGCCGTACCCAATGGCCTTGGCCGAGTCAATAACGCTGCCGCCGCCCACCGGGAGGAGGAAGTCCACCCCCTCCTTTTTACATAGGGCGATCCCCTCCCGCACCAAGCCCACGTGAGGGTTAGGGACTACGCCTCCCAGCTCCACATAGCTCACTCCGGCGGCCTCCAGACAGGCCTTGACCCGGTCCAGCACTCCGGTGCGCTTGACGCTGCCGCCGCCATAGTGGATCAGGACCTTTTTGCCTCCAAAGGCCTTGACCTGTTCCCCCACCTGGTCCAGGGTCCCTTTGCCAAAAACCACCTTGGTGGGGGTGTAATATTGAAAGTTCATCATAACGGATCGGCTCCCTTCAAAATGAGATCTCCTTGCGCAAGGCCTGTTGAGACCCCCTACGCCAAACGGCCAAAATACCAGCCTGTGACCCCGTCCTTTTTGCACAGGGTTCCCTGGGAGAGCTGCCGGACCACGGTAAGGGTGTCCCCCGCCGTTACCGGCAGGCGGTGATCGGTGGAATCCTCACACCAGACCCCATCCCCGTCATAGCGAAGAAATTCGGTAAGTACATCCAGCTCCCGTCCCGTCTCCAAATGGCGGCACCGGGACAGCTCCGGCCCCTCCTCCAGCACCTCCAGCCGGCTCCGCCCCCAGCGGATGTTCAGGGGATCGGCGGAACCTTCCTGGTCGTCCAAGGCCCGTTTTTCCGGGAAGCCGTCATAGGAAAACCAGGAGAACTCCCCTCCCGGCGACCGGGGCAGGACAAGAGCGTTGAGCTGGCCATCCAGCTTCAGGGTACAGCCTCCGTCAATGCTGGCAATGTGCCTGTCATGGAGCAGAATGGGGCAGGCGGAGGGAATGTCCTCCCGGTATAGGGTCACGGGCGTATGCCCCACCACTACCCAGCGGCGGAAGGAATACCCCTGCTCCAGAAAATGATCGTTCTTCATGCACCCATAGGCGTCCAGCTCCTCCAGGTCTTCCTCCCTGGGAACTCCGCCGTGGACAAAAAGATAATCCTCGTTGACATAGATGTGGGGCAGGGCACGGAGAAAATCCAGCTCCGGCTGAAAGGCCGCCGCAATGGCCCTTCGGGCCGCGGGATAATCGGCGGGAGTTTCCACAGCCGCTCCCGCCAGATGGGCCATCTTTACCAGGACGCTCTTCTCTCCCAGTCTGCCAAACCACTTTTTATGATAGAAATCATCGCTGAATTCATACAGCAGATCTACAAAGGCCAGAATGATATTATCACAGTTCCCCAAAAGGGAATATACCGTATATTTCCGGGACAGCTCCATCACATACCGCAGGGTTTCCAGGCTCCCGGCATTTCGTTCCAGAATATCCCCCAAAACGATGAGGATATCCTTTTCACAAAATCCCGCCCTGTCCAAAACGCCCTTCAGCAGCGGCAGGTTTCCATGGATATCGCTGACCACCAGCACCCGCCGTTCAGGGGGCAAACAGATGGGCCGCACTACCGCCTTTGGTCCGCTCATTTCAGCCCCGCCGCTATAGCGCACCAGCCGTCCCGCTGGATGCGCTCCCGGATCTGAAGGCCGTTCTTCCTCAGCGCGCTTTCCACCTCATCCGCTCTTGTATCAATGATCCCGGAGCAGATAAATACACCGCCGGACGCCAGGTACCTCCCCGCCTGGGCAGAGAGGGGAATGATTACGTCAGCCACGATATTGGCAAGGACCATCCGGTAAGGCCCTGCCCCGGCCAACTCCTCCGTCAAAGCGTTATCGGAAAGAACGTCCCCCGCCCGAACGGTATACCGGGGAAGGCCGATCCCATTCAGGGCGGCGTTCTCATAGGCCACATCCACCGATTTGGGGTCGATATCCACACCCACGGCCCTCTCTGCCCCCAGATTCATGGCGGCGATGGATAAGATCCCGCTGCCGCAGCCCAGATCCAGCACCGCGCCGCCGGGCTCCAGATATTTTTCCAGCAGGGTCAGGCAGAGCTGGGTAGAGGCGTGGGAGCCGGTCCCAAAGGTGAGGCCCGGATTCAGATAGATCGCTGTGCGGCCCTGGGGCACAACCCCTCCCCGCTCCCATTCGGGGACGATGTAGACTCTCTCCCCCACGGCCATGGGCTGGTAGTATTTCTGCCAGCCGTAGGCCCAGTCCTCCTCCTTCATGGCAGCGGTGGAAACCGGGTTGTCGATCCCCTCCAACGCCGCCTCCATCTGCTTTCGGCCCGCTTCATCATCGGTAATATAGAACTTGATCCGGGCTACCCCCTTCATCCGCTCCAGAAGGGCGTCGTCCACATAGTCCCAATATTGGCGGTTTTGCTCCAAAAAGGTCTTGAAGTCCCGCTCGTTTTCCAGCACCAGCCCCTCTGCCCCATTCATGGTGAGCCGGGCGGCAAGGTCCTCCATTTGGGCGTCGGTGGTCTCCACCGTTACCTCCAGCCAGTCGTTCATTCCCGTCACCTGGGCTGGCCGAAGAAGAACAGGGCCACGCAGCCCGGCCCTGTGTGGGAGCCGATCACAGGGCCGATGCTGCTGATCTGGATCTCCCTGGTACCGCACTTTTCCTTGATCCCGTTGGCCACGTATTCCGCGTCCTCCTGACAATCGCTGTTGCTGATAAACATGACCTGTCCAGCCGGATCAATGGCGGTATCCGCCACCTTCTGGATCAGGGCGTCCAGGGAGGCCTTCCGCCCCCTGGCCTTTGCCATGTTGATAAGGCGTCCCTCATCGTCCACATGAAGCACCGGCTTGATCTGAAGCACAGTGCCCACCACCGCGGTGGCGGTAGAGACCCGGCCTCCCCGCTTCAGATACATCAGGTCGTCCACCGTAAACCAGTGGCAAACCTTCATCTTGTTTTCCTCGCACCAATCCCGAAGGGCGTCGATAGCCATGCCCTCCTGCTTCTTCATTCCCGCATACCATACCAGCATTCCCTGCCCCAGAGAGGCGCAAAGGGTATCCACCACGTAGATCTTCCGTTCCGGATACTGCTCTTGCAGCTCCTGCGCCGCCATTACGGCAGACTGGCAGGTGGCGGACAGGCCCGAAGAAAAGGCCAGGATCAGCACATCCTTACCGCTCTCCAGAATGGGGCTCAAAAGCTCCACATACTGGCTCATGTTCACCGCGTTGGTGGTGGAGTTTTCCCCCTCCCGAAGAAGCTGATAAAACTCCTTGGGACTCATGGCGCGTTTGTCGGGATGATCCTCCAGCGCCTCTCCCCGGATCCGAAAGCTGAGGGGCAGCACCTCCACCTTTGCCCGCTCCACCATCTCCTGGTTCAGGTCACCGGCGGAATCGGTAACGATCACATACTCGCTCATATTTCACTTCTCCTTTTTACTTTTCTTCGCTTTTCCTTCCCACTCCGTCTCCCAGAGAAGGTCGATCACCCGCTGGCAGGCCAGCTTGTCGGCATAGCTCCGAAGGGCCAGGGTCAGCGCCAGTCTGGAAAGGGTCCCCCGGTCTCCGTCGGTCTCCAGCCGTCCCGCCGTTTCTTTTAAGGCCCGGTCCAGCTCTCCGCAGAACCGGGCGTACATTTCCTCCGGCTCCTCATCGGCGGAATGGGCGGCCAGCCGCCCCGCGTCCCGAACGGGCAACACCTGCTTCAGCGCGCAGATCGCGGTCAGGTAGGCCAGATGGACCTTACCGTACCGTTTTCCTTCCGCCCTTGGAAGCAGGCCGTCCTTAATGTAGTTATTCACCATGGCGGAGGTCAGCCGTTCTTCCTCCCCATACTGGATCAGCTGCCGGGGCATATACCCAATGACCTGGTCCATGTATAGGTTCAGATCAGGCAGGGCCTCCCACTCTGCGGGCCGCTGGGTCTCCATGCGCCGCTTCAATTCCCTCAGTTCCTCCACACCGGTCCCTCCAGTGGTTTTTAAAATGATGATAGCAGGAGCATTATACCACATTGAGAAAAGGTTAGTAAAGCCTGGAACCACAGATTTTTGGGGCTTTTACGTCACAT
>CANRZY010000078.1 GCA_947644625.1 uncultured Pseudoflavonifractor sp. | reverse complement strand
ATATCCCTCTCTTCGTCCGGCGGACAACTCCCCGTCCCGCCGGCACTGAACACGCCGCTTTCTACTCTGCCTGTTGTTTTTTTATTATAATCGGGCTACCTCAAAAAAGCAAGGGAAACTTCCCTATAAAATCCCCTGCTTTTTCAGCTCATCATAGCTGTAAAATATGTTCAGGACCTCCAACAGGGCGTTGGCGGTCATATGTTCCGGAAGATCCAGACGGCAAAGCAGCCTTTTTCTGTTTGCCGCCGCTTCCGGGGTCCCGGAAAGACCCGCCAAGTAGAGGTCCGTCTTGGTTATGGGGCGTCCTTCCTTCCTTTCTGGAGCTTCTTCGGCCAGAAAGGTGGCTCCTCCTTTTTGAAGGGCTTTCAGCAGAACCTCCGGTGGCATTCCCTCCACCCCCAGCTTGCCCTCTCTTCCCGCTTTCCGCTTCCGCTTTTCCTTTCCCGGACGATCAGGTACATAGGCGTGCTTCACCTGAGAGGGCTCCACCGCCCCTTTTAAATAATTACGGATCACAAATCCCGCCCCGTCAGAATCGGTGAGGACCACAAGGCCACGCTCTGCCGCCAGCTTCCGTAGAAGGGCCAACCTCTCCTCGTCCTTGAATATTCCAAAGCCGGAGGTTTCCAGGATCAGAGCATTCACCACCTGGGAAAGGACATTTTTGTCGTACCGCCCCTCCACCACAATGGCCTCCCGGATCCGGGGAAGTTCCGCCCGGCTCACGGAGCCTGGTGCTGGGCCATCTCCAGCAAAAGCTCTACCAGGACCTCCTGGCCGTCGGTTCCGGTGGACTTCAGGCGCAGATCCGCCTCCTCACAGCGAAGAAGCGCCCAGTGATACCACTCCAGGCTAAATCGCCGGGCCGCCTCGTAAAGCTTTTCCGCCTGAAAGCTCCAGCGGATCGCCCAAAGCTCCATAAGCCACTTGACGTCCTTCCCCTCCTCTAAGGCCAGTCGGGCGGTATAAAGTTTCCGTACTTGCTTGGAAAGAGAAGCCAACAGGACAATGGGAGACTCCTGCATGTGGAGTAGGTCCCCCAGAATAAGGAAGGACCGGTCAAAGTTTTTCGCGGCGATGGCGTCAGTCAGATTAAAGATCACCGCGTCCAGCTGCGGGGTCGTCACCGCGTCAATATCCTGCCGGGTGACCTGCCGCCGCTTGGCGTACGCCCCGATCTTTTCGATCTCTGAAATAAGCCCCGTCATCAGATCCCCACAGCGGGAAATAAGATAATCCGCATCCCCGGTACTGATCTCATGCCCCAGGGCCTGGAATCGGGCGTCCACCCACCGCATCAGCTTTTTAGAGTCCTGGCGGGCAAAGTTTACCACCTGTCCCTTTTCCTTGACCAGCTTGGCAAGCTTGGAGCGGTTGTCCGGCTTATACTCTATCGTATCGTAAACAAAAATCAGGCAGACATAGTCGGGAAGATCCTCCAACAGCTCTATGAGCCCCTCCCTGTCTCCCTTATCCATATCCCAATCGGTGACCACCACCACGGTCCGCTCGCTCATCATAGGGACGGCGTTCACCATCTCGTGAAGGCGCGACAAGGTATAATCCTTGCCTGCAATGGCGTGATAATTAAAATCGTCCAACCCGCCGGTAAGCAGAAGCCCCTTCAGGGTTTCGAGACTCCGATCCCGGAGATAGGTCTCCTCGCCATAAAAAACATACAAGCTGCCAACGCTGCCCTCCGCCAAGGCCCGGCGCAGCTCATTATAGGAGGGGTCCTCCCCTTTCTTTGTACCGGTCCCTCTCTTGGGAATCGCCATGGGGTCGTCTCCCCCTTTTTCTTTTGAATAAGGACCCTTCTCTGCTTTTGGCCCTATGGAAAAAGTATACCATACAGGATTTGATTTTGCAAATCTTCCGGCCTTGACGAAGGGAGTTCAGACGAGTAAAATGATGGCAAAGGAAAGGTGGGATCTTCTATGCTTCAGCTTCGAGCCAGAGATTATAAGATTACCGTGGGCGAACTCCCCACAGGCAGGCGCAATAAGATCACCGACGTCCCCGGTATTACGGTGGGCCACTATACGGTGGACACAGATGAGCATAAAACAGGAGTGACGCTGCTGCTCCCCTGTCCCGATAATCCTTTTATCCACAAGCTTCCCGCCGCCGGGTATGTCCTTAACGGCTTTGGGAAAAGCCTGGGATTGGTGCAGGTAGAGGAGCTGGGCACTCTGGAAACTCCCATCGCCCTTACCAACACGTTAAACGTGGGTCTGGTCCACGACGCGCTTGTGGAATATATGGTCTCCCGCTGTGAAACGGAAGGCTTTGAGCTGCGCTCGGTAAACCCTGTGGTCTGCGAGTGCAATGACGGAGGGCTTAACCACATTCAGAAGCGAGCGGTGGACAAGGAGGCGGTCTTTTCCGCTCTGGCCGCCGCCGGGCCCGATTTTGACGAGGGGGACGTGGGCGCCGGGAAGGGTATGGTGTGCCACGGCCTAAAGGGCGGGATCGGCTCCGCCTCCCGGAGAATGGAAATTGAGGAGCGCGTCTATACCATGGGCGCCCTGGTGCTGGCAAACCACGGAAGCATGAAGGATCTGACCATATGCGGCAATCTCATCGGCCCCCAACTGGATGAGGCCAAAGCCGCCAAGGAATCGGACATTGGTTCCTGCATTATTCTTTTGGCCACCGACCTTCCCCTGGACAGCCGTCAGCTGGGACGGGTGGCAAAGCGGGCCTCGGTGGGCCTTGCCCGGCTGGGCTCCTTTATCGGCCAGGGCAGCGGTGAGATCTTTCTGGCTTTCTCCACCGCCAATCCCTTCAACGGGAAGGAGGAAGCGGCTTTCCGGCAGGTAACGGCTTTCCATGAGGACAAGCTGGACCTTCCCTTCCGGGCGGCGGCGGAGTGCGTGGAGGAGGCGGTCCTGAACTGCCTTTTTACCGCGCGGACCTGCACTGGGTGGGACGGGAAGACTGTGTGGAGCTTGACTGACCTGTGGAGGGCAGAGGGTAAATAGGAATTTATATTTGAGGATGGTCCCATGCCTGAGCGGACCGCCGGGGACGGCGGTCCCTACGCAACCATGCCGTTTCATATGGGGCGGTACCATACCTGTATGGTACCGCCATTTACCCCCTCTATAATACACCTAAACTGTATGTAAAGGCCGCTGCCGGTTTGGGCAGCGGCCTTTTCTCAGGCTTCCTTTTCAAATAATTCCTTTCCTACCCCGCATACCGGGCAGGTCCACTCCTCCGGGACCTGCTCCCAAGGGGTGCCGGGAGGCAGATTTCCCATGTCCCCCTCCGCAGGGTCATAGATATAGCCGCAAACGGTACAAACATATTTTTCCATTTTCTCACTTCCTTTCCCCAGAGGTCCATTCTTTCCATTGGTCCAAAAGCTCCATGGCCTTGAACTTTACCACATAGCCCTCGCTTTCTCCGGTAATCAAACGGACTTGCCCCTCGGTAAAGCTTCCGGCCCGCTCCGCAACCGTTTCGCTCACCGAGCCCATACACAGAGGCGGAAAGACCACACACCACCAGTTACGCCCCTCCCCCTCCCCCAGGGTGATCCGAAGGGCGGCATACCGTCCCGCCGGAAGGGAAAAATCCTCATATTCCTTGGTGGGAAACCAGGCGTCCTCCTCTATGGACGCCGCGACCTCCACCCCCTCCCCCACTACTTCCGCCCCGATCCGCGCAAGAGCGGGAAGATTTTGAGAAAGAAGCTCCAGCGCCTCCTGCTGGTCTGAAGCCTCCGCAAGCCAGGGAGTTACCTCCTCCAGTACCGCATCCCGGACCTGTAGTTTCACCGCCTGATCCTCCGCCGAGTCGGAGGCCGCCACCACATGGAGACGCACCATCTGTCCTGCCAAGGCCTTTTGCTGCCCTGCCAGCCATGCTCCGGTCAGAAGGGCAAACCCCACCCCAAAGAGAACAGCCGCCTCCCAGCGGCGAAGAAAAAATTTGCTGCCATGTACCAATTGGGCCACACCTTTCTATGTGAGATAATCCATTTTCTCCATGTTTGTTTGGATTTATACCATTCGCTTTGGTTGACAAGAACAGCCGCGCCCCAGAGAACCGCAAAGGAGCCGTTCCCCATGGGAACGGCTCCTTTATAACCTACTAAAATATTTTTGTTTCTAAATTCTTTGTCTCACCAGTCTGCAAACCGGCACACAAAAACGTCAAAAATCAAAGCTCACATCAATGGCGCGAACATCCGAAGTACCGAACGGAAAAGAAGCCGGAAAAAAGAGTGGTTTCTGGCGTCCTCCAGGGTGACCTCCCGGCTTTTTTCCAAAGTGTCAAGAATGTCCCCCTTCACGTCCAGCACCGTAGGCCCACCGCAGAGCCACACGCCGTTTTCAAAGTGAAGAAACATGCTGCGGTAGTCCATATTTACGGTCCCTACCGTGGCATAGAGATCGTCCACCGCGAAGCACTTGGCATGGACAAAGCCAGGGGTATACTCAAAGATCCGTACCCCCGCTTCCAGCAAGGGGCTGTAGTGGGCCTTTGTCATTTCAAAGATGGTCTTTTTGTCGGGAACATGGGGCGTAATGATACGTACGTCCACCCCGCATTTCGCCGCTGAACACAACGCTGTATTCACACTGTCGCTGATGATCAGATAGGGCGTCATAATATAGACATAGCTTTTTGCTTTGGAGATCAAGTTCAGATAGACCGTCTCTCCTACCGGTTCGCCGTCCAGAGGGCTGTCTGTATAAGGCTGGACCCATTCTCTGCTTTCCCGTCCCGTATCCAACGTCAGGCAGTCAGGGCGATAGGCGTCATAATCCTCCCTCTTCCCACTGAAATACTCCCACATGGCAAGGAACATAGCCGTCATGGACCACGCTCCCTCCCCCTTCAGAAGGATGGCGTTGTCCTTCCAGTGGCCGTATTTCACCCTGGCATTGATATACTCGTCTGCCAGGTTGATCCCACCGGTAAAGGCCGTATGTCCGTCAATGACGCAGATCTTCCGGTGGTCCCGGTTGTTAAGACGCAGGGACAATATCGGAATAAAGCGGTTAAACACATGACATTGGATCCCCTTGTCCCGCAGCTCCTTATCATAGTTCTTGGGCAGGGTGTAAAGACTTCCCACATCGTCATAGATGACCCGCACGTCCACCCCCTGCCTTGCTTTCTCCTCCAGCACCTCCAGAATGGCGTTCCAAAATACGCCGGGCTCAATAATGAAGTATTCCAGAAAGATATACTTTTCCGCTTTCCGCAGTTCCTCCAGCATTGGCTGGAACGCCAGATCCCCCAGCGGAAAATACCGGGTCCGGGTGTTTGTATACAACGGGCAATCCGCATACTCCTCCAAATACCGGGACTGGTTCACTGCGTCCCGGCCAAAAGGGGAAAGAGCATCGGCCTTTTTGTCCCGCTCCAAAGCCTCGGCAAAGCGCGCCTGCGTTTCCTCCAGCTTTCGGCCCAGTTTTTTGGACACGCCGGTACCGCCGCAGAGAAGGTAGATAAGTCCGCCAAACACCGGCACCAGCAAAATGGGGACGATCCAGGCGATCTTATAGCCGGGATCGCTTTTTTGGTTGATAATATAGAGTACGGCAAAGAGAGAAACAAAAACGCAGGTCAGATAGAAATAAACAAAGTATTCCGAAAAGCGCAGGATGGCGGCGGCAAAAAGTCCCACCTGTACAAGGAGCATGAGAGCCACTAAAACGGTACGGTGACTCACCATGGAAAGCAGCTTTTTGGGCGTCATAGGGCCCTCCCTCCCCAAGTGAATATCACTTGACTACCACATTTTCTGTTCCCAGCATTTCCCGCAGCTCCGCCAAAAGGGCCGGGTGGAGCTGGGCGGCGGACCCCAGACGTTTTTGGGTATCGGCGCAATAGAGGACCACCTGCTGGGTTCCGGGAAACATACTGAGTACCAGTCTCAGCTTCCTCATTCTGGGATCCTCCGCAGAGGGGATCTTTACATAGAGCTTTCCGGAGGCGCTCTCCCGGTTTCCCGGACCGGTCCGAGCCGGGGCGGTGGAGCTCATTCCCTCAGTGATGGGACACAGGCGGTCGCACATCAACTGGGGAGCCTTTTCATCCCGTGCTGAGAGCTTCCCCTCCGCCAACAGGACAGATCCCTCCTGAAGGAAGGAGCCGCTTTCCCCCAGCACCCTGGAGAATACCAGCATTTCTATGGCGCCTGTATTATCCTCCACCGACACATAGGCCATCAGGGTATTATTTTTTGTGGTTTTGGTCTTGACGGAAACCACCACCCCCGCCAATACCACCCGCTGGCCGTCCTGGTATGTCTCTGGTCCCTCATCCCGATCAAAGTCTGCCAGGATAGAACCGATGGAAACCGCCCGTTTCTGCCGGGCCAGCTCCAGGTATTCGTCCATGGGGTGGCCTGAGAGATAAAGCCCGGTGGTATCCTTCTCCATCTTCATAAGCTCCTGGCGGGAAAACTCCGGGATATCGGGGAGAGGAATTTCAGGGATAGACCCCTTGCTTCCCTCACAGCCTCCAAACAGGTCATACTGGCCCTCAATGGTATCCCTCTTCACCCTGGCGATGGCGTCCATAGTCCTTTCGCTCACCGCCAGAAGCTGAGAGCGTTTGAAGCCCAGAGAGTCAAAGGCTCCGCAGCGGATCAAGCTCTCTACCACCCGCTTGTTGCAGTCCGCGCCGAACATACGTTGACAGAAATCTCCCAAAGAGGTAAAGGGGCCGTTTTCCTCCCGCTGGGCGATGAGCTGAAGGGTGCAGCCCCTGCCCACTCCCTTCACCGCCGCCAGACCAAAACGGATGCCCTCCTCCGTCACAGTGAAGTCAGTCCCCGACCGGTTCACATCAGGGGGCAGCACGGCGATGGAGCAGCTTTTGCACTCCGCGATATACTCTGCCACCTTCTCGCTGGAATCCAGCACTGAGGTAAGCAGCGCCGCCATATATTCCTTGGGATAATGACATTTAAACCAGGCCGTCTGATAGGCCACAATGGCGTAAGCCAGAGAATGGGCTTTATTAAACGCGTAATTGGCAAAGTCATAGATCTCGTCATAGATGGACTGGGCTACGCTTTCGGAAATACCATTGGCTACGCAGCCGATAATATTCCGGTCCGGGTCGCCGTGGAGAAAGGCGCCCCGCTCCCGCTCCACGTCCTTGGCCTTCTTCTTGCTCATGGCACGGCGGACCATGTCGGCCTGTCCCAAAGAGTACCCCGCCAGCTTGCGGAAGATCTCAATGACCTGCTCCTGATAGACGATACAGCCATAGGTGCTGCGCAGGATAGGCTCCAGCATGGGATGCTTATACTTCACCAGCTTTGGATCATGCTTGCAGGCCACAAACCGGGGAATGGAATCCATGGGTCCGGGACGGTAGAGGGCGATAATGGCGCAGATGTCCTCCAGATCCTTGGGCTTCA
>CANRZY010000077.1 GCA_947644625.1 uncultured Pseudoflavonifractor sp. | reverse complement strand
CTTTTCCATTTTGGAGATCAGTTTGCCGAAACAGTGGGGATCCACATCGTCCTCAGCCACGACCTTGACTTTCTGACCGATAAGGGCATACAGCCCCAGCAGGGAGCGGGCATCCAGCATGACGGTTCCGGTGGTGAGCCACACCTCGTAGGGGGTCTTGCTGGCCAGCGCGTTGATTTTCTGTACCTGAGCGCTGTCTTTTATATCAAGTTCTTTCACCATAATGATGATTCCTCCTTGTGTCACAATAGCTTGAAGTCTTGTTTGTCCTCACCGGACCCTCCCGGTGATTGCCCGTATTCTACCAGTATCCTCCAGCAAAGTCAACATTCCTCTTATCTAAAATGCATAAATAATATCCGTCATTTTTGTGCAATTCGTCCATAGAGCCTTTGGGCAATGGAGTCAGCTGCGGAGGGGAAAACGCATAAAAAGCGCCGGAGCCGCGGCTTCCCAGACGTGCCGCATAGGACCACGTTCGTTAGGAACCGTAGGGCGGGGGCTTGCCCCCGCCAAAACATGGCGTCATGCTGGGCGGCGAGGGCAAGCCCCGCCCTACGCTTTCTAACGCACGTTGGTGCGCTAAATTTTTATTCCCGTATCACTACTCTTTGAAAGACTAAGCGCCGGGGCCAAGGCCCCGGCGCTTTTCCTATAACCCTCAGTTGGACGCGGTATCCAGATCGGTGTCACCACCCCAGATCATGTTTTTGCGCAACTCCTCGCCCACGATCTCCATCTGGTGCTTCTTGAGCTGAGAGCGCTTGGAGTTGAAGAAGGTACGGCCATTTTTGTTCTCGGCGATCCACCGTCCGGCAAAGGTGCCGTCCTGGATGTCGGAGAGGACGGCGCGCATGTTGGCCTTCACCTGTTCGGCGGGGAGGACCCGGGGGCCGGAGACATACTCGCCAAACTCGGCGGTATCGGAGATAGAGTAGTTCATGGCGGCCACACCGCCCTTGTTGATGAGGTCCACGATAAGTTTCAACTCGTGGATACACTCAAAGTAGGCGTTTTCCGGCTCATAGCCCGCCTCCACCAGCACCTCAAAGCCGCAGCGCATCAGATCCACCACGCCGCCGCACAGCACCGTCTGCTCACCAAAGAGGTCGGTTTCGGTCTCATCGTGGAAGGTGGTCTCCATAACTCCCGCCCGGGCGCCGCCGATCCCGGCGATATAGGCCAGGGCGATCTTGTAGGCGTTTCCGGTGGCGTTCTGCTCCACCGCCACCAGGCAGGGAACGCCCTTGCCGCTGACATAGGTGGAGCGGACGGTGTGGCCGGGTCCCTTGGGGGCGGCCATAAATACGTCCACCCCGGCGGGGGGAACGATCTGCTGATAACGGATGTTGAAGCCATGGGCAAAGGCCAGGGCCTTGCCCTCGGTCATATAGGGGGCGATATCCCGCTTGTAGACCTCGGCCTGGACCTCGTCGTTGATGAGCATCATGACGATGTCGCCCCACTTGGCGGCCTCGGAGACCGTCTTCACCTGGAGCCCAGCCTTCTCCGCCTCGGCCCAGTTCTCGCTGCCCTCCCGCAGGCCAACGCAGACCTCACAGCCGGAGTCCTTCAGATTCAGGGCGTGAGCGTGGCCCTGAGAGCCGTAGCCGATGATGGAGATCTTCTTACCGTCCAGGTAGGAAATGTCGCAGTCTCTCTTATAGTACATCTTTGCCATAACAAACACTCCTTTGTTTTAGTGATAACAAATGATTCTCAGCATAGCACGGAAAGGGGGAAAAGAATGTAAACCAGGATACAATTCAGGAATGACCGGTACGGTAATATTCCTGCAAAAGTCCCATGCTCCCAGCCTCCTTACAAGGTAGACTTACCCAGGTTGAACTCGGTGTTTTCCTTGCTCTCGTCGCTGATGGTGTAAGCCCCCCGTTCCAGGGCCACCATGCCAGTGCGGACCAACTCCAGGATCCCAAAGGACTCCAGCAGATCCTGCATGGCGGAGGCCTTGCTCTCATCGCCGATAAGGGCCAGGGTCAGGGACTTTACCGACACATCAATAATGGAGGAACGGAAGATGTTGGCGATCTGGATGACCTCATTGCGCACGTCCGAAGTCTCGGCCTTCACCTTAAACATCACAAGCTCCCGGCGGATGGAACGCTCAGGCAGCAGCTCCTGGACCGAGTGGACAGGGAAGAGCTTCCGGAGCTGGTTCATCAGCTGCTCCATCATGGCGCTGTCCCCCATAACCTCGATGGTGATACGGGATTCATTGGGGTCGTCGGTGGTGCCTACAGCCAGGGATTCGATGTTATAGCCCTTCCGGGAGAATAGTCGGGATACCTGGGAGAGAACGCCGGAGGAGTTTTCCACCAGAACGGACAGGGTATGGCGGGTATATTCGTTTTTCATTTTCTTCCCCTCCTTAGTCCAGCAGAAATTGGGTTACGGGAGTGCCCACCGAGACCATGGGATGGACCATGGCGTCCTTGTCGATGGCGCATTCAATGACCCAGGGACCACCGCTCTCCACCGCCTTGCGAACCTCCGCTTCAAACTCATCCTGATGAGCGCACCGGCCTCCCGGAATGCCGTAGGCCTCGGCCAGCTTCACAAAGTCGGGGCCCCGGTCCAGGTCGGTCTGGGAGTAGCGCTCCCCATAGATGAGGTGCTGCCACTGGCGGACCATGCCCAGGGTCTGGTTGTTGAAAATGACCACGATAACGGGCACATGGTAGTGTTGAAGAGTCGCAAGCTCGTTACAGTTCATGCGGAAGCCGCCGTCACCCACGCAGGCGATCACCGGGACGCCGGGATTTCCCAGGGAGGCTCCCATTGCGGCGCCTACGCCGAAGCCCATGGTGCCAAAGCCGCCGGAGGTGACGAACTGGCCGGGCCGGGAGAAGTGGTAATACTGGGCCGACCACATCTGGTGCTGGCCCACGTCGGTGGCGATGATGGCCCTGCCATCGGTGACGGACTGGATGGTCTCCAGGATCTCATGGGGGTGAAGAATGTCGTCCTTCTTCAAGGGGACCTCCGGGTGGGAGAAGACCCACTTTTTCCATTCCGGGTAGTCGTGGCAGGGCAGCTTCTCGTTGAGCAGATGCAGGACCCTCCGGGCGTCTCCGATGATGTGATGGTCGGTTTTTACGTTTTTGTCGATCTCCGCCCGGTCGATATCGATGTGGACCACCTTGGCCTGCTTGGCAAATTCCTCAGGTACGGTAGCCACCCGGTCGGAGAACCGGCAGCCCACGGCGATAAGCAGATCGCATTCCGCGCTTGCGTAGTTGGAGGCGTGGGAGCCATGCATACCGATCATACCGGTAAAGAGGGGATGGTTTCCCGGCAGCGCTCCGCCGCCCATGATGGTGGAGGCCACAGGAGCGTTCAGAGTCTCCGCAAACTTGCGGAATTCCGGGACTGCCCCCTTGGAGCGGATCACGCCGCCACCCACCAGAATAAGGGGTTTTTGGGCCGCCTCGATCATGGCTAAAAGCTTGGCAATGTCCCCCAGGTCGGGTTCGGGGGTTTTCAGGTCATGGCTGGAGCGGCGGAGCATGGCTCCCAGCCGTCCGTGGGAGGCGTGCTGTTCCACGGGGAGATACTCATAATCTACCTCGGCGGCAGTCACGTTTTTGGCGATGTCAATGAGTACCGGTCCAGGCCGGCCCGAACGGGCGATGGCGAAAGCCTCCCGAACAATGTCGGCAAGCTGGGTGGGATCCTTCACCAGGTAGTTGCATTTGGTGATGGGCATGGTGATGCCGGTGATGTCCACCTCCTGGAAGGAGTCCTTGCCGATGAGGTTTTCGCTGACGTTGCAGGTGATAAAGACCACGGGGGAGGAGTCCATATAAGCGGTGGCGATACCGGTGGTCAGGTTGGTGGCGCCGGGACCTGAGGTGGCAAAGCAAACCCCCACCTTGCCTGTGGAACGGGCGTAACCATCGGCAGCGTGGGACGCCCCCTGCTCATGGGCGGTAAGGATGTGGCGGATCTTATCCTTATAGCCGTGGAGCTCCATTTCGTCATAGACATTGAGGATCGTGCCGCCTGGATAACCAAAGACGGTGTCCACCCCCTGCTCCAGCAGACACTCCATAATGACCTGGGCGCACTTCATTTTCATACTGTCAGCCTCCTTTATCGATGGGGTTGGGAAGTTTTTCCCGCTGCAAAAAACAAAACGGCTCCATCCTATTTAATACATAGGACGAAGCCGTCTACTCCGTGGTACCACCTAAATTCGCGGAAAACATCCGCGCGCTCTTGCCCATAACGGGGGCGGACCGTCTTTGCCTACTGGGAAAGCCGTTCGGCATAGCCGCTCTCGGGTGACGTTCGGTCACCGCCCCTCACAGAAGCTTCCACCGTCCGCTTCCTCTCTTGGCTTACGGGGCGGGCCTACTGGCCCGGTCATGGCGTTTGGGTTATTGGTTCATATGATACCGCAGAACAGGCGTTTTGTCAATCCATAAAAGCGAAGGGGGAGGCTTAGGGGATTTATAGATAAAAATTTATACCTTTTCCCTTGCCGACAACATGAGAGGAAAGCGCCCTTTTCTTGACATTCAAAGGGGGGAATGCTATCTTTAAGTGGTGATAAACAACGGGAACGGGGGAGCAGGGAATGCGGTATCCGATTGGAAAGATGGCAAAGGCCTTTGGCCTTACCAAGGAGGCCCTTCGATATTACGAGCGGGCCGGGGTGCTGATTCCCAGCCGGGATGAAAATGGGTATCGGTATTATGAAAAGAGTCAAATACAGAATATGGCGGTTATCAAGCGGATGCAGAATATCGGCTTTTCTTTGAAAGAGATCGCCGACCTGATGACCAGCTACAGTGAAAAACGGCTGTTTGAAAAGCTGGAGGAGAGTATCCGGCAAAAAGAGAAGGAACTGGAGTATCAGATGGCGCTGCTGGAGCGGCTGAAGGCAGATACCACATTTTTTCAGAATGGAGAAAACTATGATAAGCCATTTCTGGTGGAGCTGCCCAAGCGCTATGTTTTTTATTTTGACAGTGTGGAAATGCTGGTCAACGACCGGGGGATCCGGGATGATATCATCCGTTGGTATGACCGTATGTATCCGGCATTGGGGCTGGAGACCATGCGGTGGGAGGATATATCTCTGGATACGCCGCGGCGGATCGGTCTGATTATTACCGTTGACGACGCGAAAGCCAGCGGATTTCCGGTCACAAAAAATATTGAGATCCTTTCCCCTTGCAGGGCGGTGCAGCTTGTTACCACCTTTTATCAAGAGTCCTCCTTTTTCCTGGACATCGCACCGGTGTTTGAGGCGTTCGCCCAGGAAAACGGGCTGCGTTATCAAAAGGAATTTGACCTGCTTCCCAATTTCAGTTACGCCGAGCCGGAAGGCCGGTTCCGTCATATCATTCGCATCTATGCCCCGTTGGAGGAATAAACGAACGCCCCCGCCACTGGAATGGCGGGGGCGTTCGTTTATTGCATGTGCTTGTCGGACCTCTTATTTCACATAAGCCGCAGCGCTGGCGCCGGCGATCCGGCCCCAGGCGAAGCAGTTGGTCAGGGTAAAGCCCATGTAGGCGCTGTTGGCGCTGGCTTCTCCGGCTACATACAGGCCGGGAATGGAGCTGCCGTCAGCGCGGATGACCTCGGCCTTGTCATTGCGGGCGATGCCGCCGTAGGTAATGATCTCGCAGGGGACCAGAGGAAGGGCCACATAGGGAGCGGTGAGCTTGGCCATCTCTTTGTCATTGCGGCGGAACTCCTGATCGTAGCCCGCATCCACATAGGAGTTGAAGTTCTCAATGGTGGCCTTCAGGTTGGCCTCGTCCACACCCAGGTTGGCGGCAAATTCCTTAATGGTATTGCCGGTCACATAGCTGAGATCCAGGTTCCGCTTGGTCTTGCCGTTGGTAGCATCCACGGCGGCCTGATCGGAGATGGCCCAGACGTAGCCCAGGTTATCCTTGTGCATCTGGTCGAAGATGGGGGCGTTGAGCTTCTGGGTCATATAGCCCTGATCCTTCTCGTTGACAAAACGCTTGCCCTGGGCGCCAACCAGGATCATGTTGGGTAGGTTCATAAAGCCATTGTTATTGGCGGAGTTGGAGGTGCCGTTATGCTCGGACATGATGGTGTAGTCCTTCAGAACGCACATCATGTCGTCGGTATGGGTGGTGGCGGCGCCCACATTGCTGGCCATGATAATGCCGTCGCCAGTGGAGCCGGGGAAGCCCACGCCCCATGTGCCGGCAAGCTCAGGGGTAAAGCGGGCGGTAAGTTCGGGATTGTTGGCATAGCCGCCGGTGGCAATGACCACGCTCCCTGCGGCGATTTCCACGTTGGCGCCCTTGTTGGTGGCGCGGACGCCTACTACGGCGCCGGTGCTGTCGGTAATGAGCTCGGTGGCGCGGGTCTCCAGCATGACCTCCACTCCGGCATCCTTCAAAGCGGTATCAAAGGGTACGGCCATAGCGGTGCCGCCGCCATTTACAGTATGCATCATCTGAAGAGGGCCATAGCCCACTTTTACGTTGTTGATATCCAGCTTTACCCGGTCGGCCAGCCAGTCCACCGTCTCACCGCTCTTTTTCAGGGTGATGGTAGTCAGCTCCCGGTCCAGGTGGTAGGAGGCGTTGCTCATCAGGTTATCATACATCTGCTCAAAGGTGAGCTCCACGCCCATGGATTTTTGCAGCTTGCTGTCATAGCCGCCGATAAGCCCCTGGGAGGTGAAGGTGGTGCCGCCGATGGCGGCCATCTTTTCCAGCAGGATCACCTTTCCGGCGCCCTGATCCTTGGCCTCCAGGGCGGCGCTCATACCGGCGCCGCCGGCGCCGATGACTACCACGTCGGCGGTCAGGGCCTGGTCGCTGACAGGCTTTTCCGCCTTCACGGATGCGTTCTTCAGCGCCTCCACATCTCCGTCGGCCAGCTTGACGGCCTCTTCAACCGCAGTCAGGATGGCCTTGCTGGTGTTGGTGGCTCCGGTAACGGCGTCGATCTTCAGGGACTGGTTGTCCACAATGGCCTTGGGCAGCCGTTCCAGGGCGGGACCGGCAATGGAGGGAGTTTCGGCCTGCTCCAGGACCTTCACGTCGGTAATGGCGTCACTGGTGACGGTGATCTCCACCTTCACCGGACCGTTGTTGCCCTGGCCCTCGCCGGTGTATGTGCCGGGCTTGAAGCTGAGCGCAGCGGGAGAGGAGACGGAAAAATTGGGTACGCCCACCAGCTTTGCGGTGCTGGGGTCATTGGTGTCCCAATCCACCTGGATCTCCAGCAGCTCACTGAGATAACGCAGGGGGGCGTAGGTAGTGCCGTCATAGGAAAAGATCTCGGCGGCGTCGCCATTGGACTTGGTGGGGGTGACAGCCTGGCCGTTGACGGTCAGGCTCATGGGGGAGACGGAGATGCTTTTCTCCGCGCCGGTTGCCAGGGCAACCGTTCCCGTTACAATGGCAAAGGCCAGAGCAAGGGATAGCAGCCGTTTCTTCATGGTACGATCATCTCATTTCCTGTTTATTTGGGGCGTAAGCCCTATTTGCAAAGCATAAGGGGTAAAGCCGCTTTACTGTCAATGGGGAAAAGGAAAAAAGAAGGAAGAGGCTTGTAGGTTTGTCAAACATATTGGACAATGAATTGGGAAGGAGAAAACCAGTGAA
>CANRZY010000076.1 GCA_947644625.1 uncultured Pseudoflavonifractor sp. | reverse complement strand
GGTTTCGCTCCACTCCGGTCTTAGCCTCCCCAACTGACCTGTTCTCCGCCCTTCTTTTGTAAATTCCCATTTACCCTTCCTCTTCGCAGCTTGTTGACTAACTAAGACTCCGTCCAGGAGAGAAGCTCCCGGACGGAGTCCTTGCGCATGCATGATGGAAGCTTACTCCAGTACCGCACCCCGGGCCGCCGAGGTCACCAGCTTGGCGTACCGGGCCAGATACCCGGTGGTCACCTTGGCGGGGGGACAGACCCACTTCGCTTTCCGCTGGGCCAGAGTTGCCTCATCCACGTTTAGGGTGATGGAGCAGGAGGGAATGTCAATGGAGATCAAGTCTCCCTCCTCCACAAGGGCGATAGGGCCGCCCTGGGCCGCCTCGGGGCAGACATGGCCGATGGCTGCGCCGCGGGTAGCGCCGGAGAACCGCCCATCGGTAATGAGGGCCACGCTCTCTCCAAGGCCCATGCCGCAGATAGCGGAGGTGGGATTCAGCATTTCCCGCATGCCGGGCCCCCCTTTGGGGCCCTCGTAGCGGATGACCACCACATCGCCGGGTTTGATCTTTCCGGCGTAGATGGCGGAAATGGCCTCCTCCTCGCTATCAAACACACGGGCGGGACCGGAGTGGACCATCATTTCGGGGGCCACGGCGCTGCGCTTCACCACCGAGCCCTCAGGGGCCAGGTTGCCCTTCAGTACGGCGATGCCGCCGTCGGGGGAGTAGGGGGAGTCAATGGGGCGGATCAACTCAGGGTTCAGATTCTCTATACCTTCCAGATTCTCCGCCATAGTCTTTCCTGTACAGGTGAGGACGCCCGTGTCCAGGAGACCTTTTTTGGTCAGCTCCTTCATCACGGCGTAGACGCCGCCCGCTCCCTCCAGGTCCTCCATATAGGTATCCCCGGCAGGGGCCAGATGGCAGAGGTTGGGGGTCTTACCGGAAATCTCGTTGGACAGATCCAGGTCCAGCGCAATGCCGCACTCATGGGCAATGGCGGGGAGGTGGAGCATGGTGTTGGTGGAGCAGCCCAGAGCCATATCCACCGTCTCGGCGTTGTGGAAAGCGGCGGGGGTCATAATATCCCGGGGCTTGATGTCCTTTTTGACAAGCTCCATGATCTGCATACCGGCGTGCTTGGCAAGTCGCAGCCGGGCGGACCACACGGCGGGGATGGTACCGTTGCCCCGAAGACCCATGCCGATGGCCTCAGTCAGGCAGTTCATGGAGTTGGCGGTATACATGCCTGAACAGGATCCGCAGGTGGGGCAGGCATTATTTTCATATTCCTCCACCCCTGCGTCGTCCAGCTTCCCGGCGTAATAGCTGCCCACGGCCTCGAACATATGGGAAAGGCAGGTCCGCCGCCCATCCTCCAGCCGTCCAGCCAACATGGGTCCGCCGGAGCAGAAGATGGTGGGGATATTGATCCGGGCTGCGGCCATCAGAAGACCGGGGACGTTCTTATCGCAGTTGGGGATCATCACAAGACCGTCAAACTGGTGTGCCATAGCCATGGCTTCGGTGGAATCGGCAATGAGATCCCGTGTGACCAGGGAATATTTCATGCCGATGTGTCCCATGGCAATGCCGTCGCAGACAGCGATGGCGGGAAACTCCACGGGAGTGCCTCCAGCCGCCCGGATGCCGGCCTTTACCGCTTCGGCGATCTTGTCCAGGTTCATATGTCCGGGAACGATCTCGTTATAGGAGCACACCACGCCGATAAGAGGCTTTTCCAGTTCCTCTTTGGTGTAGCCCAGAGCATAGAACAGGGAGCGGTTGGGGGCGCGGTCCACGCCCTTTGTCACGTTATCGCTTCGCATAGTATGTAAGACCTCCTCCATGGAGAATTTGAGATTATTGTACTCTCTTAAAGCCTGTCCGTCAAGGGAGAGGGTCTATTCTACCACCGGTGGATTGACGGAAAAGCAGGGAAATGCTATGCTGAAGAGGAATGGAGGGAGCGCTATGGAATCCATCGACCGGGAGCGGTTCGGCGGCTTTTTATCAGAGCTGAGGAAGGAAAAAGGTTTTACGCAGCAGGAGCTGGCAGATAGGCTCTTTGTCTCCAACAAAGCGGTAAGTAAGTGGGAGCGTGGCCAAAGTCTGCCAGACATCGGCCTTTTGACGCCCCTGGCGGAGATCCTGGGGGTCACGGTGACCGAGCTTTTGAAAGGGGAACGGATGGCAGGGGAGACCTTGGATAACCGTGAGGTGGAGGCTCTTGTGGGAAAGGCTCTCCAGCTTTCCGGGGAGGAGCGGGAGAAGAGAAACCGCCGCCGGCGCTTTTGGCGCAGGGCCTGGATGCTATGCGTGGCTCTGGCGGCGGCGGAGACGAGCCTTCTCCTTTCGCTGGAACGGCTCTCGGAGCTGGAGCTGTGGGATTTCCTCCTTTTGGTGGAGGGTCTGACCCTGGGCTTTGGGGCCTATTTCTGCTTTTTTATCAAGGAGACACTGCCCACTTACTATGACGAAAACAGGATCTGCGCCTACTCGGATGGTATTTTCCGTATGAATCTGGGCGTGATCCCTTTTAATAACAGTAACTGGCCCCATATTGTCAGGGTGGGCCGGGGCTTCCTGCTGGGAACGGCAGTCCTCTGGCCGCCGGTTTTCTGGCTGGCACGGAGCCTTCGGCTGCCTGATATGGCGATGCTGGCTCTTATGCTGACAGCCTGTTTTGACTTTTTTATCCCCATGATCGTGGTGGCGAAGAAATATCAATAGTTTCGGTTGACAAGGGCTTGTTTGCCCTTGCCAACCAAAGCAAACCTTGTATTTTCGGGGGATCTTTGCTATAATGGCCCCATCACTTACCAGAAAGGCGGGTTCCCCTATGAAAGACCCGAATTGCAGTTACTGCGCCCGCGGTGCGTTGGTGGATGCTTTCGCCATTCCGATTTGCGAACTGAATGTAAGTACCCTCTATCTTTTCCGGGAGCAGAGCCACCCCGGACGCTGCATTGTGGCCTATAAGGACCATGTCAGCGAGATCGTTGATCTGACCAAAGAGGAGCGGGACCTATTTTTTGATGATGTAGAGCGGGCCGCCAAGGCCATCCATGCCGCTTTTCACCCCGATAAGCTCAACTACGGCGCCTATGGCGATACCGGCTGTCACCTCCATTTTCATCTGGTTCCCAAGTATAAGGACGGGTATGAGTGGGGGGGCACCTTCCAGATGAACCCAGGCGAGACCCTGCTTACCGACGAGGAATACGCTGGGATGGTAGAAAAGATCAAGGCTTGCCTGTGAAATGAGGAGCGTTCCATGAAAAATCGTCCCATCTAAAAATGTGTGCAACCAGACAGGCGCCGGCGACCGGGGCCTGTCTGGTTGCACACATTTTTAGAGAAAGGGATGATTTTTTATGTCAAGACAGCGCAATGTTTCTCTTTTGTACGCCATAGCCCTTTTGCAGGGCATGGTGTTCTACGGCCCCATCGCCACCCTATACCGTCAGGCGGCGGGGGTGAGCCTGGGACAAATTGCCCTTATGGAGAGTGTATCTCTGGTATTGGCGGTGCTTTTGGAGCTTCCCTGGGGTATTTTGGCAGAGCGGCTGGGCTATAAATGGACCATGGCCCTTTGCTCGGGCCTGTTCTTTTTCACTAAGGTGATCTTCTGGCGCGCAACGGGCTTCGGAGGCTTTCTCTTAGAACGGATCCTGCTGGGGGTGGTCGCTGCGGGGCTTTCCGGCGTTGACACGGGGATTTTGTATCTGTCCTGTCCGGAAGAAAAAGCCCATCAGATATTTGGGATCTACAACAATATGACCATCCTGGGACTTTTGGTGGCCACAGGAGTTTATACCGTTTTGATCGGGGAGAATTATCGCTTGGCTGGGTTTCTTACAGTGGTAAGCTATGCTGCTGCGGCTGTGTTGTCCCTGGGCCTTGAGGAGGTACGGCATCCTGCCCGTCATAGGGGGTGGGTGGCCTTGCCGGAGTTCGGAAAAACGCTCCGGGAGACCCTGGGGCAGGGGAGGCTGCTGTTGTTTTTGGCCGGAGCCGCTCTTTTTGGTGCGGTCCAGCAAATGGTGACGGTCTTTTACAGCCAACCGCAGTATCAACGAACGGGCATGTCCGCTGCGGGAATGGGGATAGCTTATGCCTTTATGACCATCAGCGGATTGCTGGGAGGCTTCTCTGCCCGCCTAACAGAGAGAATAGGGCGGCGGAGGACCCTGATCCTGCTGCCCATGGTCTCCGCCCTGGCCTGTTTTATTCTGGCGCTGACGAAAAATGGACTTCTTTCTGTGTTGGCGGTTTCCCTGTTCCGGGGAGCCTTCAACCTGTACCAGCCCTTGCAGGCCACCATTCAAAACCAAGCGATCCGATCGGAGGATCGGGCTACCGCCCTCAGTGTCCATGCAGTGCTTTTGGATGGAATTACGATACCCGCCACGTTGTTTCTTGGGCGGCTGTCTGAGGGAAGCCTTTCCGCCGCCTTCCTTCTGGGGGCCGCGCTGTGCCTGGGAGGTATGGGCCTTCTGGGCGGGGCCGGGAGGGAAAAATCATCAGAATAAGGGGGGAGCGGCAGTGGCAGAATTGAGCTCTATGATGAATCTGGGAAAAGAGATGGATCGAAAGCTGCGCTCGGTGGGGATTGATTCCGCCGAGGAGTTGATGGCTGTGGGCTCCATGGAGGCATACAGAAGATTGAAAGTCCTGTATCCCAACGTGTGTCTGGTCCACCTTTACTGCTTGGAGGGAGCCATCCGGCAAACGGAGTACAACTGCCTTTCCAGGGAGACCAAAGCGGAGTTAAAGGCGTTCAGCGATCAACTGAAGGGCAAGGGCCGGACCGCCGGGGAGGTTGGTCCCTACGCAGGCATTGGAACCATTTCGTAGGGACCGGTGTCCTCACCGGTCCGGCAGGACCACGTTTCATTTTTGATCTTCCCACCGGCGCAATGGCATCACGTTACAGACTCTTTCATACGCTGAAAATATCCGGCACCCGAATGGGTGCCGGATATTTTTTAAAACAGGCCTGTGATCTTTCCGCCTTTGTCCACATCGATCTTTTCCGCCGCGGGGATCTTAGGGAGGCCCGGCATGGTCATGATATCTCCGGTGAGGGCCACAACAAAGCCGGCCCCGGAGCTGACCTTCACCTTGCGGACGGTAATGGTAAATCCCTTGGGAGCCCCCAGAAGGGCCGGGTCATCAGAAAGGGAATACTGGGTTTTTGCCATGCAGACCGGAAAGCTTCCAAAACCGAGGCTTTCCAGTTTTTCCAACTCCTTGACCGCAGGGGAAGCAAAATGGACCCCATCCGCCCCATAGATCTTTTGAGCTACCGCCTCGATCTTTTCCTTTAAGGGCAAGTTGCTTTCATAGGCAAAGCGGAAGTCAGACCGCCCCTCGTCTATGACCCGGAGGACCTCCCGACCCAGCTCCTCGCCGCCTTCTCCACCCTTGGCCCAGACCTGGGAAAGGGCAACCTTGACCCCGTAGGTGCTACAGGCATTCCGGATCATAGAGATCTCCGCTTCCGTGTCGCTCTCAAACTGGTTAATGGCCACTACGGCGGGAAGGCCGTAGACCTGGGTAATATTTTCCACATGCTTCAAAAGGTTGGGAAGACCCTTTTTTAGCGCCTCCAGATTTTCCTGGCCAAGCTCCGACTTGGGGCAGCCTCCGTTGTGCTTGAGGGCCCGGACCGTAGCTACGATAACGACTGCGTCGGGGTGGAGATCCATAGAGCGGCACTTGATATCCAGAAATTTCTCCGCGCCCAGGTCCGCGCCAAATCCTGCCTCGGTGACCACATAGTCGCCCAGCCGCAGGGCGGCGTCGGTAGCCGAAACAGAGTTACAGCCATGGGCAATGTTGGCGAAGGGCCCGCCGTGGATAAAGGCGGGGGTCCCTTCCAGAGTCTGGACCAGGTTGGGCTTGATGGCGTCCTTTAAAAGGGCCGTCATGGCGCCCTCCGCTTTCAGGTCGTGGGCGGTGACCGGTTCCCCGGCGCGGTTGTAGGCAACCACCATCCGGCCCAGCCGGGCTTTCAGGTCCTGGAGGTCGGAGGCCAGACAGAAAACAGCCATGACCTCGCTGGCTACGGTGATGTCAAAGCCGTCCTCACGGGGCACGCCCTGCATCCGGCCGCCGATACCATCGATCACATTCCGAAGCTGGCGGTCGTTCATATCCACACACCGCTTCCAGGGAATGTTCTTTACATCGATATCCAGAGCGTTGCCCTGTTGAATGTGATTGTCCAGCATTGCGGCCAGCAAATTGTTGGCCGCGCCGATGGCGTGGAAATCTCCGGTAAAGTGAAGGTTGATATCCTCCATGGGGATCACCTGGGCATATCCGCCTCCGGCAGCGCCGCCCTTTACACCGAATACAGGACCCAGAGAAGGCTCACGGAGGGCCAGACAGGTCTTCTTTCCCAGCCGGGAGAGCGCGTCGGCCAGGCCCACGCTGGTGGTGGTTTTTCCCTCCCCGGCCGGAGTGGGGTTGATGGCGGTGACCAGGATCAGCTTTCCATGCCGGGGCTTATTTTGATAGGCGGAGGGTTCTACCTTTGCCTTATCATAGCCGTAGGGGATAAGGGCTTCCTCGCCCAGCCCCAGCTTGGCGGCGATCTCTTTGATGGGGCGGGGGGGGACGCTCTGGGCGATCTCGATGTCGGTAAGCATGACCATCTCTCCTTTTCTTGGTGGGGAATCTTATACCGGGACCATAGATGGGGCATAGTCCTGGGGGATCTCTATGCTATGTAGGGGCGGCCGCTGGGCAGCCCTCCTTACATTTTTCGCAGTCTGTCCCAGAGAGCCATGGGAATTCCGGCAGGCAGCAGCTTGCCGCCAAGGCGCATGAGAAAGGGAATGGGACCGCAGGTGACAACCCCGGCTCCCAGTCGGTTTAAGGTGAGGCTCCAGGCGGCGGCTGCCTCGGGACGCATGGCGAAGGGCGTATGGCGTACCGCGTCCGGGTTGGCGGTATCACGGGCTACGGCCATAAATTCCGTCTTGAGCCAATAAGGACATACCGCCGTTACCAAAACGCCCCGGTCACGAAGCTCATAGCGAAGGGCCTGGGTGTATCGGAGCAGAAAGGCCTTGGTAGCGGCGTAAAGCTCCATTCCCGGCAAGGGCTGAAAACCGGCGCAGGAAGCGACCTCCAGTACCTGGCTGCCTCTGCGTAGGTATGGCAGACAGAGCCGCGTTACCTCCACAGCGGCGTGGCAGTTAAGGGCGATCATCTCCTCCGTTTCCCGTGCCGTCAGATCCTGGGCTTCCCCAAATTTGCCGAAGCCGGCGGCGGAGATCAGGACCGCCACCTCCGGCCGCTCCGCCTCCAGGGTCCGATCCAGGACAGCGAAGCTTTCCCGGTCCGTAAGGTCCAGCGCCAGGATCCGGCAGTCATGGTCCAAAGTATCCGCCAGCGCCGTCAACCGCGTTTCCCTGCGGGCGATGAGCCACAGTTCATCCAACTCCATGATCTTGTCTATGTGTCTGGCATAAGCCCGCCCCAATCCAGAGGAGGCTCCTGTGACGATCCCGATCTTCATACCGTTTCCTCCTTTGCTGTTCAAAGGTAGTATGACCGGTTTTTCTGGGTTTTCCGTTGGAGTGACGGAAGCGTATAAGAAAGCAAATTTTGCCAAGTAAAGCTATTGTACCATCCGGCCCGGAGAATGACAAGAAAAAAGATGCCCAAGGGCGTCTTTTT
>CANRZY010000075.1 GCA_947644625.1 uncultured Pseudoflavonifractor sp. | reverse complement strand
TGGGCGCTTTGTTCCTGGCTGGCTATCTCCCTGCCGCCGTGCTGGCCATCGCCTTGATGATCGGCTCCTACATCATCTCCGTCAAGCGCAACTACCCCAAGGGGGATAAGTTCAACCTTGTAACCTTCTTCAAACAGCTTGCCACCTCTATCTGGGCTTTGGCCGCTATCGTTATCGTGGTGATCGGCGTGGTGGGCGGCACCTTTACCGCCACCGAGTCCGCCGCTATTGCGGTGCTTTACTCCCTTTTTGTCTCCGTGTTTATTTACAAGGGCGTGAATTGGAAGGGCGTATGGGCCGCCCTCAGCGAATGCGTCAACACCCTGTCCATCGTTTTGATCCTTATTGCCACCTCCGCCGTTTTCGGCGACTGCCTGACCAAGCTGGACGTACCCAAAATGGCCGCCCAGGCTATGGTGGGCCTTACGGACAACAAGTTCGTCCTTATCCTGCTGCTCAATATCATCCTGCTGGTGCTGGGCATGATTATGGATATGGCCCCCATCATCCTGATCGCCACCCCCATTCTGCTCCCCATTGCCACCGGCGTGTGCGGACTGGATCCTATTCAGTTCGGCATCATGGTTGTCCTTAACTGCGGCATCGGCCTTCTTACTCCCCCTGTGGGTGCTGTTCTGTTCATCGGCTCCGCCGTGGCCAAACGACCTATGGAAAAGGTGGTCAAGGCCACCCTTCCCTTCTATATCTGCATGATTATCGCCCTGCTGCTGGTAAGCTACATTCCCCATATCAGCCTGCTTATCCCTGAACTGCTGGGCGGCTATGAATCCGCAGTCCTTGGGCCCCTGTTTGGCTGAAAATAACCCACAGAAAGGAAGAACCCTATGCCCATGCATATGACCTGGCGCTGGTACGGCGAGGGGAACGATCAGATCTCCCTTGCCGATATCAAGCAGATTCCAGGAGTCACCGGCATCGTCTGGGCCCTCCACAACAAGCTTCCCGGCGAGGTCTGGCAGCCTGACGAGATCCAGAAGGCAGCCGACCAGATCCACGCCCATGGCTTTAACATGGATGTGGTGGAGTCGGTGAATGTCAGCGACGACATCAAAACTGCGGGCCCCAAGCGGGACGAACATATTGCCGCCTACATTCAAACCATTCGCAACCTTGCCCCCTTCGGGGTGAAGGTGATCTGCTACAACTTTATGCCTGTCTTCGACTGGACCCGCACCGACCTTTTTCATCCCGTGGGAGACGGCTCCACCGCCCTCTACTATGAAGCCTCCAAGATCAAACAGGATCCCCGGGAGATGGCGGACTATGTCATGGGCTTCACCGAAAAGTACCACATGACCTTCCCCGGCTGGGAGCCGGAGCGGATGAGCAAGCTGGACGAGCTTTTTGAGAAATATAAGCCCGTCACCAAGGAGAAGCTGTGGAAGAACTTCCAGTATTTTCTGGAAGCCATTATGCCGGCGTGTCACGAGTGTGACATTAAAATGGCCGTTCACATGGACGATCCTCCCTGGGATATCTTTGGTCTTCCCCGGCTGCTGGTGGACGGTCCGTCCATTGACAAATTCCTGAAGATGGTGGACGATCCCTACAACTGCCTTACCCTGTGCTCCGGCTCGCTGAACGCGGACCCCAAAAACAATGTTGCTGATATCGTACGCAAGCACTGCGACCGCATTGCTTTCGCCCATATCCGCAACGTGAAGCACTTCCCCAACGGCGACTTTTCGGAGGCCAGTCACCGGGACTGCGACGGAGACACCGGCATTCTGGACATTCTGAAGGCTTACCACGACGGCGGTTTTAACGGCTATATCCGGCCCGATCACGGCCGCCACCTGTGGGGCGAAGGCCCCGGCACAGTACGCCCCGGCTACGGTCTTTACGACCGGGCACTGGGAGTCATGTATATGCTGGGCGTCTGGGACATGCTGGATAAGCTGAAAGCGTGAGCGTAGGCCGGCAGACCCGGATGGACCGGAGCGAGGACGAGCGCAGGCCCGCATCGGCAGGCCGGAGACCAGTCCGAGTCGGAGGGAAGCCGGGCCGTCAAGCCGGCACAACGCGAGCGTGACAAATTGGAGGAAAAATAACCATGAAACTGAACTATCAA
This sequence comes from uncultured Pseudoflavonifractor sp., assembly GCA_947644625.1. GTDB lineage: Bacteria > Bacillota > Clostridia > Oscillospirales > Oscillospiraceae > Vermiculatibacterium. The sequence goes on along the minus strand of CANRZY010000075.1, from coordinate 5,609 downwards.
GGCATTCAGGACAAGGTCGCCTGGGAAAAGGCGGGGATCAAGCTTCCCTCTTTTGATTGGAAGGCCATGGCCGCCGAGACGGAAAATAATCCCACCTGGGTCCACTTTGGAGCGGGCAACATCTTCCGGGGCTTTATTGCCGTTCTTCAGCAGCGGCTTCTGGAACAGGGCCTGGTAAAGGGCGGCATTATTGCTGCGGACACTTTTGACTACGGGATCATCGACAATATTTACGACCCCTTTGATTCCATGACCCTGATGGTAAGCCTTCTCCCCGACGGCTCCATGAAAAAGGAGGTCATTGCCTCCATTGCCAAGGGGCTTCGAGCCGGAAACGCCTATCCTCAGGACATGGAGCAGCTGAAGGCCGCCTTCCGCAGCCCCAGCCTCCAAATGGTAAGCTTTACCATTACAGAGAAAGGCTACGCCCTCAAAAACATTCAGGGAGAATACTTCCCCTTTGTTCAGGCCGACTTTGACAACGGTCCCACCCAATGCTCCCACGCTATGAGCCTGGTTGCCTCCCTCCTGCTGGAGCGGTATAACGCCGGAGGAACCCCCATCGCCGTGGTCAGCATGGACAACTGCTCCCACAACGGGGAGAAGCTGAAGGGAAGCGTTCTTACCGTGGTGGAAAAATGGTTGGAAAAGGGCTTTGTTCCCACCGGCTTTGCGGACTGGGTCAAGGATGAAAGCAAGGTCTCCTTCCCCTGGTCCATGATCGACAAGATCACCCCCCGCCCCGCCAAGGTGGTAGAAGAGGCTCTCTGTGCCGACGGGGTGGAGGATATGGCCCCCATCGTCACTGCCAAGAATACCTTTATCGCCCCCTTTGTCAACGCCGAGGCTCCCCAGTACCTGGTCGTTGAGGACCGGTTTCCCAATGGGCGGCCCCCTCTGGAGAAGGCCGGAGTCTATATGACCGACCGGGATACGGTGAACAATACGGAGAAGATGAAGGTCACCACCTGCCTCAATCCCCTCCACACTGCCCTGGCGGTCTACGGCTGTCTGCTGGGCTATGACTCCATTGCCGCCGAGATGAAGGACAAGGAGCTTGTGGCCCTCATTGAAAAGATCGGCTACACCGAAGGCATTCCCGTGGTGATAGATCCCAAGATCCTCTCCCCCATGGATTTTATCCATGAGGTGATCGACCAACGGCTTCCCAACCCCTTTATCCCTGACGCCCCTCAGCGCATTGCCACCGACACCAGCCAAAAGGTGGCTATTCGCTATGGAGAGACCATCAAGAGCTATGTGTCCCGGTCCGATCTGGATCCCGCCCAGCTCACCTACATTCCCCTGGCCATCGCTGGATGGCTCAGATATCTGCTGGCGGTAGATGACGAGGGAAAGCCTATGGAATGCAGCAGCGATCCTATGCTGGAAACGCTCCAGACCCAGCTTCGGGGGATCACCCTGGGCGACCCGGACAGTGTAGGCGCTTCCCTCACCCCCATTCTTTCCAATCCAGAAATTTTCGCCATTGATTTGACTTTTGTCGGATTAAGCAGTAAAATAGAGAAGTTCTTACGAGAAATGATCTCCGGTCCCGGCGCTGTTCGGGCCACGCTGCAAAAATACCTAAGCTGACTCTTTTTATTTTCACCCTCCAAGGAGGCAGATACCGTGCAAGTATCAGAACGATTGGCCCGGGAAACGGGCCGAGATTACGCTCTGCGCATGATAAAAGAAAATATTGTCTCCCTGGATCTGGCTCCCGGCAGTTCCATCAGTGAAAATGAGCTGGCTGCCGAATTGGGTCTCAGCCGGACTCCGGTACGGGAAGCCCTCATTGAGCTTTCCAAGGTGAAGATCGTAGAGATCACTCCCCAGAAAAAAAGTCTGGTAACCCCCATCGACTACGGTCTGGTGGAGGAATCCCGGTTTATGCGCAATGTATTGGAGTGCGCCGTGGTGGACCTGGTATGCGAAATGGCTACAGGAGAGGACGTCTCCCGGCTGCGGGAAAATGTAAAGCTTCAGAACTTTTATCTGGATAACTTCTATCCCCAACAGATCATGGCCCTGGACAACGAGTTTCACAAGCTCCTTTTTGATATTGCCCGAAAAAACCAAGTCTATCGGCTGATGAACACCATCTCCATCCATTTTGACCGTGTGCGGGCCATGGCTCTTTCCTCGATAAAAGACATCAAGATCGTCCAAGATCACGCTTTGATTACCGACGCCATTGCACTGGGCGCTGCTTCCCAGGCCCGGAAGCTGATGGAGAATCACCTAAAGCGTTACAAATTTGACGCCGTCGCCATTCGGAAACAATATCCTCAATACTTTAGCGATTAAGCCTGAAAAGGGCGTGGACGGATCATCCGTCCACGCCCTTCTTTTGTAAATTTTTATTTCCCTTTTCAAGCCATCATTTTTGACAGGCTGAGATAATATTATCTTTATCATTCTAAGGTATGGCTCGGTGTTCCTTTCCCGCCCTCTTCCGCTACAGTCTCGTTTTCCAGCAGAAAATCTGCCGCGCTCAGCAGTTGGTCCCGGAAGGGACGGGGGCGGCCCTCCACGGTTAGGTAGACCCGTTCTACTTCTGAAAGCTGGCACAGGGTAAGCACAATACAGCCATCGGCCAGCGTGAGGTCGGCTCCGGAAAGGCCGCCGTATGCCTCAGACAGATCTATCATGGCCGTCTCCCCCTCCAGACTCCATTCTTTCAGCCCAGTCCCCTGAGGAAAGGGGCTTGTAAGTTCTGGGGTTTCCGGACCGGCAAACAGCAGAGATAAAAGGGCCTCTATTCTATCCTCCTCCGGAAGGCTCCGGTATTCCCGGCCCAGAGCGGAGCCTGTGTCCCCGTTCTCCTGGGCTAGAAACCAAATCTCCGCCTCCCCCTCCGCCGGACCTTTCTTTCCCGCTCCCGAAACGCAAGCCGTACCCAAAACCGCCAGGACAAGAGCCAGAGTCAACAGCTTCTTTTTCATGTGACCGCCTCCTCACACAAGGGAAAGGTGACCACAAACCGGGTCCCTTCCCCGCTTCTCCGCTGAACGGTCACATCGCCACCATGCCTGCGGGCGGTATCCCGGACGATGGACAAGCCCAGGCCTGTCCCCCCCGCTGCCCGGGAGCGGGCCTTATCCACCCGGTAAAAGCGGTCAAAGACCTTGCCGATATCCTCCTCCGGGATCCCCACCCCGGTATCCTCCACCATAATGACCACCTTTCCCTCCCAGTCCTGAGCATAGAGCTCCACCCGTCCGCCAGGAAGGTTATATTTGATCCCATTTTCCACCAGGTTGAAAAGGATCTGGTAAAGGTCGTCACGGGTGATCCTCACCATAAGTCCCTCAGGCACATTCAGCTTCAGCGTCACCTCTACCGCCTTAGCCAGGGGCTCCAGCATATGCTCCACACGCTGGGCCACTCCCGCCACCTCCACAGGCTCCGCCTCCACTGGGGCGGCGGCGTCCAACCGGGTAAGGGTCAGAAGGTGCTCTGTGATCCGCTGAAGACGGGCGGCCTCGTCCCCAATGTCTCCTACGAACTCCTGGACTGTCTCCGGATCGATGTGGTCGTTTTGCAAAATGGAATCGGAAAGAAGACGGATGGAGGCCAGCGGAGTCTTCAATTCGTGAGAGGCGTCGGAGACAAACCGCCGCCGTACCTCCTCGGTGGTTTGGAGGCGGCCCGTCAGTGCGTTGAACTCTCCGGCCAGGCGGCTGAGTTCATCCCCGCCCCGAATCTTGATCCGGTGGCTGTATTCTCCCTCCCGAACAATGCGGATGGCGCCAAGAAGCTGACCCAGCCGCCGGGTAAGGGCCTGGGAGAAAATAAGAGACAGGGTGGCGGAGACCACCGCGATGATAAGGGAGATGGTCCGCAGAGTCTGCTGGATCCCGATCAGGAGCTGGCCTTGTTCCGCGTCAAGCTCGTCTACATATACGGCCCCAAGGGTCATACCCCGGTAGGTCACCGGAACAGCCGCCCTGCTGTGAAAAGCCCCGAAGCTATAGTTGGAACGAAATTCATCTCTCCCCCGCAAGGCTCCCGCCACCTCATAGAAAAGGGCGTATCTCCCCATGGAATTGGAACCGGCGGTGGTGTCATACAGTACCACGCCGGAGGCGTCGGTGACCATGACCCGGCTGAGGCCCGTATCGCCCAGCACCTCCATGACCCGGCCTACCCCCTCCCGGTTCAGTCCCTCCGGCCCCGCCAGGGCGGAAGCCATAACGGAGGCCTGGCTTTGCAGGGAGGTCTGCTTGGATTTGAAAACCATGTCCTGAGAAACCAGCAGGGGATAGGTATTGAGCAGCACCAGCACTGCGGCGATAATAACAAGATAGGTCAAAACATATTTGGTGCGCAGGGAGCGCCAGAAGGGCACATTTCGGGTAGCTTCCCCATCCATACCGGCGTTCCTCCTTTCGTAACCCGGATGTCAAGGCTATCCCCGCCCTTTAGTTCTTTCCCTTCAGATAATATCCCACGCCCCATTTGGTGAGGATATATTCCGGATTGGCCGGGTCCAACTCCAGCTTTTCCCGCAGCCGCCGGACATGAACGTCCACCGTCCGGTAATCCCCCACATACTCATACCCCCAAACCACGTTCAGAAGGTTCTCCCTGGAATAGACCCGGCCGGGATTCCGCATGAAAAGCTCCATCAGGTCAAACTCCTTGGCGGTAAGCTCCACGCTCTCCTCCCCCTTCCAGGCCGAGCGCTCGTCAGGATCCAGAAGGATATGTCCCGCCGAGAGCCGCCCGCTCCCCGCCTCCTGCTGGGTCATGCCTGCCCGACGGAGAAGCGCCCGGATACGGGCCTTCAGCTCCAAAATGTTGAAGGGCTTCGTAATATAGTCGTCCGCGCCGCTTTCAAAGCCAATGAGCTTGTCGGCGTCCTCCCCCTTGGCGGTAAGGATGATGATGGGTACATTGGAAAACTCCCGGATACGCATACAGGCCTGGAGTCCGTCGATCTTCGGCATCATCAGGTCCAGGATAACGAGATCAAAGCTGCCGCTGCGGGCAAGGTCAACGGCGGCCTGACCGTCATAGCCCACCTCCACCTGATAGCCCTCGCTCTCCAGGTTGAATTTGATCCCCTTCACCAGCACCCGCTCGTCGTCTACCACCAGCACCTTCATGGCTCGTCCTCCGTTACGATATATTCCAGCAGTCCCGCCAGGGTCTCCTCCCCGATCCCCTTCACCCGGGTAAGCTCCTCTGGGAAGCGGTAGGGACCGTTGACCACTCTGTCCGCCACAATATCCTTCGCCCGTTTTTCTCCGATCCCCGGAAGAGTTTGGAGTGTGGCGGCGTCAGCCGTATTGATGTTTATCTTTTCCCGCTTCTCCGCCGTCGCCGTCGTCTCCGGAAAAGCTGTCTCGGAGACCTCCAGCTTCCGCCGGGTCTCCACCCGGAGAGGTTCCGCGCTCCCGTTTCCCCGGAGGAACCACCCGGCTGTAAAGGAGAGAAACAGGGCGGAAAGCAAAACAATGCCCCCTTCCCACCTGGAAAGTTTCATCATTTTACCCCCTCCTCCCCCGTTGCTTCTCCGGCCCGCGTCTGGTATAATAAAAGATAGGCTCATATCCCTGAAACAGAAAATAGCCGCTTTTTCTCATTATAACTAAATCAGC
>CANRZY010000074.1 GCA_947644625.1 uncultured Pseudoflavonifractor sp. | reverse complement strand
GCATGGCAAAGCCGGTCTGGCGGCAGGCCATCACGTCGGAATGGTCGCCGAAGATATTCAGGCTCTGGGCCGCCACAGTACGGGCGGAGACGTGGAACACGGCAGGCAGCAGCTCACCGGCGATCTTATACATATTGGGGATCATCAGCAGCAGGCCCTGGGACGCGGTGTAGGTGGTGGTCAGGGCGCCGGCGGCCAGGGAGCCGTGGACGGTGCCGGCGGCGCCGGCCTCAGACTGCATCTCAATGACCCGGACGGGGTTGCCAAAGATGTTTTTGCGGCCCGCAGCCGCCCACTGGTCCACGTAGTCGGCCATGGGGCTGGACGGCGTAATGGGGTAGATCCCCGCCACCTCGGTAAACGCATAGGAAACATGCGCCGCCGCGGTGTTGCCGTCCATGGATTTGAACTGTCTTGCCATTTGAACGATTCCTCCTTCTGATATTTCACGAAACCATGCTGCCGCATGGTTTTGATTACAACGTTACCATTTTAACACCAGTCCTGTAATTTGTAAACCGCTTTGACAAAGTTTTGGCCTGTTTTTTTGTGTAAACCGCCACCATTTTTCGGGAAGAAAGGAAAGAAGGATATTATCTGGACAAAATGGATATTTTTATAGCATGAAACGGAGCTTTTAGGAAAACAAAGTCCCCGGCCGTGGCCGTGGGCGGCCCTGACGGTTTTATGTTTCAGGCTGAGGGGGGATCTCCCCTGGGTAGCTATTCCCCAATGGGCGGAGAGAAAGGAGACCTCCCGCCGCCATTATTTAGAAATGAAATAGAACATAGACGCGCTTCCCTTCCGTGGGGAGCGCGTCTATATTCTATATGGTATTTTTCGGAAAGCTGTGGTACAATAATTCTAATTATGGAAAAAGAAAGGGGGAGGCCGCCATGATGACCCAGGTACGCTCGCTGGGGCTCCATGGAGTGGAGGGGTATCTGGTGCTGTGTGAGTGCGATCTCTCCAACGGCCTTCCCAACTTTGACATTGTAGGCCTTCCCGACGCCGCTGTGAAGGAGGCCCGGGACCGGGTGAGGGCGGCGGTAAAAAACTGCGGCTTTGACTTTCCCGTGTCCCGGATCACAGTCAATTTAGCTCCCGCCGACCGGAAAAAGGGGGGCACAGTCTACGACCTTCCCATTCTGGTGGGGATCCTCTCCGCTGGAGGGCAGCTGCCCCGGCCGGAGGCCAAGGCCGCCTTTTTGGGGGAACTGTCCCTCTCCGGGGCGGTGCGGAGCGTTCCCGGTATGCTCCCTATGGCTTTGGCGGCTAGAGAGGCGGGGATCGAGGAGCTTTTTGTTCCCGCCGACGCCGCGCCTGAAGCAACGCTTGCCAAAGGGCTCGTGGTATACCCTGTCTCCCATGTCCGGGAGCTGGTGGAGCATTTAAAGGGAGAAAACCGCCTCTCCCCCGCCCAAGGCTGGACCGCGGAGGGGGAAGAGCCTCCGGAGCCCGACTTTGCCGAGGTAAAGGGCCAGGAAAACGTAAAGCGGGCCTTAGAGATTGCCGCCGCGGGAGGGCATAATATCCTGATGATCGGGCCTCCCGGTTCGGGCAAGTCCATGCTGGCCCGGCGCCTGCCCTCCATCCTGCCGGAGCTTTCCGAAAAGGAGGCGCTGGAGGCTACCGCCGTCCATTCGGTGCTGGGTCTTACCACCAGGGAGCGGCCCCTTCTGACCAGAAGACCCTTTCGTTCCCCTCACCACACCATCTCCGCTATGGGGATGGCGGGAGGAGGCAATCCCATCATCCGGCCGGGGGAGATCTCCTTGGCCCATCATGGGGTCCTGTTTTTGGACGAGCTGCCTGAATTCCACAAGGATGTGCTGGAGGTCCTCCGTCAGCCCCTGGAGGAGGGCCGGGTCCAGATCAGCCGGGCCGCAGGCAGCGAGAGCTTTCCCGCCCGGTTCATGCTGGTGTGCGCCATGAACCCCTGCAAATGCGGCTGGTATGGGTATTCGGACCGGTGCAAATGCAATCCCAAGGATGTGGAAAAATATCAATATAAGATCTCCGGGCCCATGTTGGACCGGATCGACCTTACGGTAGACGTGCCGCCGCCGGAATTCAGTACCCTGTCGGAAAAACCGGATGGGGAGCCTTCGGCGGTCATCAAAAAGCGGGTGGACGCCGCCCGGACGCTCCAAACCAAACGCTTTGGACCTCAGGGGATCCCCTGCAACGCCCAGATGGGCCGGGGGGAGCTGGAGGAATTCTGCCGGCTGGACAGTGTCTGCCAGACCATGATGAAAGGGGCCTTTGACCGGATGGGACTCACCGCCCGGGGCTATGACCGGATCCTCCGGGTGGCCCGGACCATCGCGGACCTGGACGGCAGTGAGGCCATTCAGCCCCAGCACCTGGCCGAGGCTTTGCAGTATAGGGCCACAGGTTGGATGGCCAAATAGAAGGGCGAAGAAGCGGGGTGCAAAAGAATTAAGACCGAAGTGGAGCAAGCTGTCCTTCAGGGGCGGACTTTGCCCCAAAAGGACGGTTTGCGGAATCAGAGGGCTTAAGGCTTTTGCGCTCACCCTGCTTTGAAGCCCGACACGGCTCTTCATTGAAAGCAAGAAGAAGCGGGGGCAGAAAAAGGAAAGGCAGTGTCAACATTATGTTAGAGCGTTTTATCGTGGTCCTGGGCCAGGTTATGACCCTCTTCCTCATGGTGGGAGTGGGCTTTGGTATGGGAAAGCTGGGGAAGATATCCTCCCACGGCACCACGGAGCTTTCCACCCTTCTTCTCTATGTGGTGACCCCCTGTATCATCATTGACTCCTTTCAAACCGGATATGACGCCGCCCTTCTCAAGACCTTGGGCCTGGGGGTACTGTGCCAGATGGGGTGTTACGCCCTCTACGCGGTGCTGGTAAACTTCTTCTTTCGGAAGGATGAGCCCGACCTGCGCATTCCCTTCCGGTTTGGGGCCATGTACGGGAATACCGGCTTTATGGGCATACCTCTTATTCAGGCCATCATGGGGGACGAGGCGGTCATATTCGCCGTGGTGGCCCTGGTGGTCTTTAACCTGTGGGTTTGGAGCCACGGGTTTATGATGATGAGCGGGGAGAAGAAGATGTCCTTCAAAAAGATGATCCTTACCCCTGGAGTGTTAGGAATGCTGGGAGGGATCCCCCTGTTTCTGACCCGGACCGTCCTGCCGGGGCCTCTTTATAAGGCGGTGGGCTTTATCGGGAGCCTCAACACCCCCCTTGCCATGATCGTTATCGGAGCCCAGCTGGCACGGGCGGACCTGGGGAGTCTCTGGAAGGACAAAAAGCTCTATGAGAGCTCTGCTGTCAAACTGCTGCTCATCCCCCTTATCACCATGCTGGTTATGCTCCCCTTCCGGGGCAACTACCTTCTCTATGTGGCAACGGCGATCCTCTTTGGGACCCCGGTGGCCGGGGTCACCAGTATGTTCGCGGAAAAGTTTGGCCGCAGCCCTGAGCGGACCGCGGAGCTGGTCAGCTTTTCCACTCTGCTGAGTATTTTTACCCTGCCTGTGGTTGCGGTGCTGGCGGAGACCATCGCGGTGTAGGCGGGGCGCGCCGTGGGGCGTCGGGGAACCGTTGTCCCACGGACAGACAGAAGAAGAACAAAAGCGCACCAAAGAAAGGACATTCTATATGGAGATCAACGGACAAACTATCACGGAGGTCAAGCGCTACGACGAACTGGGCCTATCCCCAGAGCTTATGAAGGCGCTTCAAAAAAAGGGCTATGAGCGTGCTACTCCCGTCCAGTCGGGGGCCATTCCTTACTTTATGGAGGGAAAGGACGTGATCGCCAAGGCCCCCACAGGGACGGGCAAGACCTTCGCCTTCGGCATTCCCATGGTGGAGCACGCCGATCCCCAAAGCACCGACGTAAACTTCCTGGTGTTGGCCCCGACCAGAGAACTGGCCATCCAGATCCAGGAGGAGCTGCGGGATCTGTGCGAGTTTAAGGAGGGGATCCGCACCGTAGTCCTCTACGGCGGCGCTCCCATCGAAAAGCAGATCAAGCAGCTGAAAAACCATCCCCAGATCGTGGTGGCCACCCCCGGACGGCTCATGGACCACATGAAGCGGCGCACCCTGCGGCTGGACAAGGTGGAGACGGTGGTGTTGGACGAGGCGGACCGGATGTTGGATATGGGTTTTATCCAGGATGTGACCCGGATCCTGGACCAGATCAAGTCCCGGAAGAACATCGGCATGTTCTCCGCCACCATTTCCCGGGAAGTAATGGACATTTCCTGGGTCTATCAGCGGGATCCGGTGGAGATCACCGTCCAGGCCGACCTTCAGAATAAGCCGGACATCGACCAGTACCGGATCCGGGTGGACCGGAGCGCCAAGGCGGAGTTGATGCTTCAGCTTCTGGAGCATGGAGCCTACGAGCGGGCCATCGCCTTTTGCAACACCAAGAATATGACCGACCGGCTTTCCGGCCTTCTCCGTATGGGAGGCGTCAAATGCGAGGCCATCCACGGAGATATTCAACAGGCCTCCCGGGAAAAGACCCTCCAGCGGTTCCGGGAGGGAAAGCTCCAGGTACTGGTGGCCACCGATGTGGCCGCCCGGGGATTGGACATCGACGACGTGGACGTAGTCTTCAACTACGATGTGCCTGACGAGAACGAATACTATGTCCACCGGATCGGCCGCACCGGCCGGGCCAAGCGTCACGGCGTAGCTTACACATTTGAGTCCGGCGTTACCGAGGAGCTGCGGATGGACGCCGTCGTCAAGGGAACGAGGAATACGGTCAAGCCCCTGAAGTATGAAAAGGGGACCCTGTCGGAAATGGAATAAGCCAAAATGCAGGAAATCCTTTGGTTTCCTGCATTTGTTTTTTTGCGACGGACAAAATTCTCTATAAGATGGGCAAAAACCGGGAAATATATGGAGAAAGGTCCTCCGCAGAAAAACAAAATGGAGAAATGGTTTGGATCAAGAAATATTTTCAAACCATCAAACCTTGACGGCAGAAGGTTTTTGCTGTAAAATAGAACGACCGTTTACGGGCAGGCGGACCTTGGGGTCCGGGAGCTCCTGCCAAATGAAATTCGGGGAGTGACAAAATGGCAAAATATATTATAAAGCGGGTGTTGATGGCGCTGCTTACCATCTTCGCCATTGCCTCGCTGACGTTTTTTCTGATGAAGGCCATTCCCGGCAACCCCTTTGTCAGCGAGAAGGAGCCCCCCCAGTCGGTGCTGGATGCCCTTAATGAAAAATACGGGCTGGATAAGTCGATCCCGGAGCAATATGTGATGTATATGGGTAACCTCCTGAAGGGGGATCTGGGCGTGAGCATCAAGACCCAGAAGAATTACCCTGTGGCCCGGATCATCAAGGAAATGTTCCCTACCTCCGCCAAGATCGGCGCTATCGCCATCTCCTGGGCGGTGATCGTAGGCGTGCTTTTGGGCTGTATCTCCGCCTATTACCGGGGGCGGGCGGCGGACTCCGCCTTAAGGGTGGTGTGTACCATGGGAATTTCCCTGCCCTCCTTTGTAGTGGCGACGCTGCTATTGTTATTGCTTTGCGGCGCGGGAAAACCATTCCCCACCATTTTTGACGGCTCCAATTGGCGCAGTTATGTGCTGCCCTGCTCGGCCCTGGGCTTCTACCCCATGTGCTACATTGCCAGGCAGACCCGGACCTCCATGCTGGACGCCCTGAGCCAGGAGTATATCAAGACTGCCCGGGCCAAGGGCCTTGTTACCCGGAAGATCGTTTTGAAGCACGCCCTTCGCAACGCCTTTATCCCGGTGCTGACTTATCTGGGACCCCAGATCGCCTTTACCCTTACCGGAGGCTTTGTGGTGGAGAAGGTGTTTACCATCCCTGGCCTTGGCAAGTATTTTGTCCAATGCATTTCCAACCGGGACTATCCCGTTATTATGGGCACCACCATTTTCCTGGCGTCCTTCGTCATTATTATGAACCTGATCGTGGATCTTCTCTATAAGGTCGTGGATCCTCGGATCAATTTGGCAAAGGAGGGCTGAGCGCATGGCTGAGGAAAAGAAGATCCCTGTCCGTAAGCCCTGGTCTCTCCACCTGAACGAGGAGGCCTTTGATTTTGGCTCCCTGCCCTCCGGCGCCTTTGAACCGGCGGGGAAGGAGGAGAAGGCGGGCTTTATCCCCGACCGCCCTCCCACCTCCTATTGGAAGGACGCCTGGCGGCGGTTCAAAAAGAACGCGGTAGCCATGGTGGCCCTGACTATTTTGGTGTTGATCGTACTCTTTGCCTTTGTGGGCCCCATGCTGGTCCCTTATGGCTATGACCAGTTCAATAAGGGGGCGGAGAACCTGCACCCCTCCCACTACTCTTTGGAAGATCAGCTTTTGATCGAGGAGAAGCTGGCCGAGGCGGCCCAGAGCGCCAAGACCCCCGAAGAGGCCCTGGCCGAAGCGGAGGCCAAGGCCGCCGCAGAGGGCCGCACCCTTTCCATTAACGAGAAGGTCCAGATCAAAAATAAGGCCAAGCAGGCCGCTGGGGAGGGCGAGAACGCGGTTACGGAGGAGAGCATTATTGCCCAGTACGGTCTGAAGCCCCAGCCCTTTGGCTACTCCCGGAAGGAACTGGAGCGGAAGGCGGCGGGGGAGAAGGTCTTCCCCCACATCTTTGGCACCGACGGCTTTGGCCGGGACATTATGGTCCGTACCATGATCGGCGCCAGGGTGTCTTTGCTGGTGGGCGTTTTTGCCGCTTTGCTGGTGCTTATCATCGGCGCCCTTTACGGCTCGGTGTCCGGCTACGCCGGAGGCATGGTGGACGCCGTGATGCAGCGGATCGTGGAGGTCATTCAGTCGGTCCCTGAGGTGCTGGTGATCCTGCTTATTTCTGTTGTTCTTAAGGAGCGGTTTGCCGAGAGCCTGTCCACCTCCACCGGGATCGTGGGTACGCTGTTCCACACGGTGGGGACCAACGTTATCGCTATGTTTATTGCCTTTGGTTCCCTCTACTGGGTGACCATGTCCCGGATCATCCGGGGCCAGATCCTTCAGCTCAAGCAGCAGGAGTACGTGACCGCCGCCAGGGCTTTGGGGGCCAAGGGCGGACGTATTATTAAAAAGCATTTGCTTCCCAACTGTATCGGCCAGATCGTCACCACCACCTTCCTCCAGATCCCCTCCGCCATTTTTGTGGAGAGCTTTTTGAGTTATCTGGGCGTGGGCGTGGATACCCCTATGACCAGCCTGGGTTCTATGTGTACCGACGCCTTGGGAGGCATGTATACCTACCCTGAGCGTCTGCTGTTCCCGGCGGTGCTGCTGAGCGTTATGATCCTGAGTCTGAACCTGGTGGGTGACGGACTTCGGGACGCGCTGGATCCCAAGCTGAAGAAATAAGAAAGGAGGAGACGCCACATGAGCGAGAATCAACACCTTTTGGAAGTGGAGGACCTGCACGTCTCCTTCTTTACCCCTGCCGGAGAGGTAAAGGCGGTGGGCGGGATCAGCTACACCCTGGACGAGGACGAGGTCATGGGCATCGTGGGCGAGTCCGGCTCCGGCAAGAGCCAGGAGGCCTATGCCATCATGGGCCTTCTCCAGTCCCCCGGCAAGGTTATCGGCGGGTCTATCACCTTTGAGGGGGAGGACGTGCTTTCCAAGGACAAAAAGGAGATGACCGAGCTTCGGGGCGGACGGGCCGCCATGATCTTTCAGAACCCCATGACCAGCCTGAACCCGGTTTACACCATTGGCAACCAGCTTGTCGAGGCCCTTCGGGCCCACGACAAGTCCATTCCCACAGAGGAAGCCGCCCAGCGGGCCATGGAGATGCTGACCATGGTGGGGATCAACAACGTGGAGCAGCGGATGAAGCAGT
>CANRZY010000073.1 GCA_947644625.1 uncultured Pseudoflavonifractor sp. | reverse complement strand
ATTGAACACCGCGATGTCCAGCCTGCGGGAGGCGGCTACCTTGGGGTCCAGCTGCCGCAGGGAGCCGGCGGCGGCGTTTCTGGGATTGGCAAAAAGCGGCTGGCCCCTTAGCTCTCGTTCTTCGTTCAATTTATGGAATACGGACTTGGGCATGAAAACTTCGCCGCGGACAACAAAGCGTGGCAGACTGTCGGGCAGCCGTAGAGGGATAGAGCGGACAGTTTTCAAATTCTGGGTCACATCCTCCCCTACCCTGCCGTCCCCCCGTGTCGCGCCCCGGACAAAAACGCCATTCTCATACTCCAAGGCCACCGAAAGGCCGTCTACCTTTGGCTCCACATCGTAGGAGACGTCTTCCAGCGACTCCTTTACCCGCTGCCCAAACTCAGCCAACTCCTCAAAGGAGAACACATCCTGCAGGCTCTCCAAAGGAACCTGGTGGACAACCTCCGCAAAGCCATCTGCAACCTTTCCCCCCACCCGTTGGGTAGGAGAATCGGGGGTAATCAATTCTGGATGGGCGGCCTCCAGCTCCTCCAAACGGCGAAGTTTATGGTCAAAGTCATAATCAGACATGGTTGGCTCATCCAACACATAATACTCGTAGTTGGCTCGCTCCAATTCCTCCCGAAGCTGCCGGAGCTCTTGGACCACATCCATTTCAGACACTTCCTTTCCGATTTCGGGCACATCCATTCACGAATCCGGGTACACTCCTACGAAGGAGCAAAAACAGGCCGTGCCCTACCAGTCCGCCTATGGTGTTCAGGATCAGGTCATCCACATCTGTGCCTCGTGCGACAAATAGCTGCGTCGTTTCAATAAAAAAGGACAGGGCAAACGCCCAGAGCGTCCCCTTCCACCACCGGGGCTTGTCCGACAGGAGACCCGCGAAAAGGCCAATAGGTATAAACATGACAATATTTCCGGGGAAATTGATCAGAATCGCGCTCCACATACCCTTTTCAAGGTAAAACAGGAATAACCGCCAGCTCTCCACAACCGGAATCAGATTGATTCCGCCTTGAAAGGGAACGCCGGGAAGAAACAACCACTGCCCAGTCCGGAGAAAATGCCCCAGATCCGGTGGAGTGAGAGTAAGCCATAAAAGGCCGCTGAGAAACATAAAGAAAAGCAACAAAGCTCCTTCACGGTACGGACCGGCAACGTACCCGCTCTTTTCCAGCCTGCGGCTGCGGCAGGATCGAGTCACAGTCCAAAGAAGAGCGCCCAAGAGAGAGGGAAGGATCATTCGTGCAAAATAAGTCAGAATAGCTCCCATCTGTCTCTCTCCTTTCAAGGGCTCCAATTCAGAAAGGTCTGGGGTACTTGGCCGATAATAATGGTTTCCGATATGCAGATAGGCGCGGTAACGGTAAGTTTGACCACACCGCCGGGCAGCAAAAGCCCAGCGTCCACGGAAATATCCAGCATAATGCGATGCAGAGTCTGGTTGATCCCAGCGTCAATAAAATCGTTCCGGTAGAGTCCATCCGCCGAAGCGACAGAGACGATCTTTACCGGCAGCTTCGGTCCTATGGCAGATAAGAGATCGATCCCGGTCAGAGCGCCGAGCGGCACAGACAAGGAATGGTTGTCCAAAGCCTCCAGCTGTCTAATCACATCGTCCAGAACAACGCTCCGCAGGCGGTTCAAAGCGGCTGTGTCAGTAACCAGGGTAGAGACGCCCTGTGCCGTTTGCAGCGTGACCATATCGGAATAGGATATGCTCTCCCCGGCCAGAGACTGAGTCACAGAGCGGTTTGCCGCCTGGATCAAATGGTTTTTTAGTTGAGCTTCGGCAATTGTTACCAGTTGAGGGCGCAGGGAAGAATCAAACCAGCGGATCAGCAAAAAGGCCAGCAGCAGCCCCAGTGCCAAAGGAAGGAGAACCCGGCTTCCTGCTCTCTCCTTTCCATGGCGGAGCCATAGGCCACGAAAATGTTTATTCGGCATAGTCTCACCCCAGGGTAAGACTATGCGCCCACAGGGATGTCTTACGACTGAATGGCATCGACGGCCAGCAGGATCCCCAGCTTTCCTGATTCGTAAGTCAATCCGCCTTGCAGATAGGCGGTATAGGGCTCCCGCATGGGGGCGTCGCAGGACAGCTCGATGGATGCGCCCTGGATAAAAGCCCCCGCAGCCATGATGACCGGGGTATCATAACCTGGCATATCCCAGGGCTCCGGGGTCACATAGGAGTCCACCGGGGCTCCCAGTTGGATTCCACGGCAGAATTTTTTCAGGGGCTCCGGAGAGCCAAAGTGAATCATCTGGATGATATCATGGCGGAGCTGGCTGGAAAGAGGATCGGTCCGATAGCCTAAAAGCTCCATCATCCGAGCGGCAAAAAGAGCCGTTTTTACGGCCTGAGCGGTAACGTGGGGAGCAAGGAAAATTCCTTGATAGAGGCTGCGGTTATTGCCCAAAGAGGCTCCGCACTCCTTTCCGATGCCGGGGACAGTAAGACGCATGGCAGCGCCCTCGATCAGATCATGGCGTCCAGCCAGATACCCCCCCATGGGAGCCAGGCCGCCGCCGGGGTTTTTAATGAGCGAACCCATGACCATGTCGGCACCCACTTCGGTGGGTTCTATAGTTTCGACAAACTCACCATAACAGTTGTCCACCAGAATGGCCACATCCCGGCGAACACTGTGGACAGCGTCACAGATGGAGCCAATCTCCGCCACAGACAAGGACGGGCGGGTAGCGTAGCCACGGGAACGCTGGATCACTACCGCCTTGACCGCAGGCTCTCTGACAGCCTCCTGGATAGCTGGAATATCAGGCTTCTCCTCGGGGGTAAGTTCCACCTGGCCATAGCTGATCCCATAAGACTTTAAAGAACCGGGGGCATTTCCCGCAATGCCAATAGCGCTCTGGATGGTATCATAGGGTGCGCCCACCACATAAAGCAGCTTCTCCCCTGGCTTCAAGGTTCCAAAGAGGGCACAGGTAATGGCGTGAGTACCGTTGACCATTTGAAGCCGTACCAGGGCGTCTTCTGTTCGGAAAATATGAGCATAGATCTTTTCCAGCTTGTCCCGGCCCATATCGTCATAGCCATAGCCGGTGCTGCCGGTAAAATCGCTCTCAGCCACCCGGAAAGTCTGAAACGCATCCAATACCTTCTCTGAATTGGCCTGAGCAATGGTGTCTACATTTGTAAACTGCTCTTTCAGGTCGGTCTCCGCTTGTGCGGCAAGCACTCTGGTTTTTTTGCTTATCTGTAAAGGCATTTCTTTTTACACCCTTTTTCTTTACTTGGTTTCCATGAGAGAGATACAGAGATCGATACAGGCCTCTATATCTGAGAGATCTGCGATAGAGGTGGGCGTATGGGAATAACGGCAAGGAATGGAGATCCCGCCGGTGACGACTCCCAAGCGGCTCTGATGAATGGCACCGGCGTCGGTGCCTCCACGGGTGAGTACGTCTAGTTGAGTATGGATCCCCTTCTCCTTCCCTAGTCCGGAGAGGCGCTCCACCATCTCTGGGTGGCAAATCACGGAGGAATCCATCACTTTGATGGCCGCTCCTCCCCCCAGCACCGTGCTTCCGGACTTGGGGGCGCCGGGATAGTCATAGGCGCCCGTCACATCTACCGCTACGGCCATGTCGGGGTCCACCCCATAGGCAGCTGTTTTGGCCCCTCTCAGCCCCAGTTCCTCCTGGACAGTAAATACCATATAAAGGTCATAGGGACTCTTCCCACAGCGTTCCAGGGCCTTCAGAAGCACGGCACAGGAGACCCGGTTATCCAGATAGGGGGAGATGATCCGTTTCCCTGCGGGGAGGGCGGCGGTTGCAAAGACAGCCACATCGCCCGTGTGAACCATGCTCTGCGCCTCTTCCCAGCTTCCCGCGCCAATATCCAGATAAAGGTCATCCAGGGTCAGCTTGTCTTCGTCTGCCTTTCCATGAACCTTGACCGTGCCCATAACACCATTGGCGAAACGGATGGACACATTGCGGATCTCCTTGGGGGATATCCCACCCAGCTTACCGAAGCGGAGGGCGCCGTCCTCCTCGAAATAGGTCACCACCAGACCGATGGTATCCATATGGGCGGCAAACATGAGCTTAGGGCCCTCCCCCCTCTTGTGGGCGATCAGATTTCCCATAGTGTCCGTGGTGATCTCATCCACATAGGGCCGCGCCAGATCGGAAATGACCTTAGCTACGGTCTGTTCCTGCCCGGAAGGTCCAAAGACGGCGGTCAGATCCCGGATCAAATCAAACGTATCTTTCATTTTCAAGCCCTCCCCGCAGCTACCGCTTCGATAAAGCGGAGCGCCAGCATCTCAATGTGTTCAAAATCCCCGATAGACGCCACGCTGGACGGCGAGTGGAGATACCGTACTGCGGCGGAAATCACCGCCGTCCGAACCCCGGCCTTGCTCCGTTGGATAGCTCTGGCGTCATTGCCGCCCGAGATATATTCCTTGGTCTGCCAGGGGATCCGGTTTTCCTCCGCCAATTCCCCCAGCAGATCGTAAAGCCCTCTGTCAAAGACGGTTCCTCCGTCCATATAAGAGACCACCGGGCCCTTTCCGGGATAGCAGACCCGGCGGTGAAGGTAGGTGGTGGGGGTGTCGGCAGCGGTGGTAGTCTCCAAAACCAGAGCGATCTCCGGCGTCACTGAAAAGGCCGCCCCAAAGGCGCCACGGGTCCCCACCTCCTCTTGGACCGTAAAAACAAAGGTCACATCCATGGGAAGATCCTGTTCCAGCAGTTCAAGCATGACGGCACAGCCGATCCGGTCATCAATGGCCTTGGCCTTGATAAAACCATCCCCATACTCTGTGATTGAGTCGGAAAAAACGGCAAAATCTCCCAGGTGGGTCAGCTTCTCCGCCTCTTTTCTGTTCTTGGCGCCGATGTCAATAAAAAGCTCCTCCAGCTTGGGCACCTTTTTGCGCTCCTCGGCGGTGGTCAGATGGATCGCCTTCAAGCCGATAACGCCGGGGACCCGGCCATTTCCCAGGAAAACCGGTTTACCAATGAGCACCCGGCGGTCGATCCCACCCAGACAGGCAAACTTCACGTAGCCTTCGTCCGTAATGCGTTTGACTATAAGCCCCACCTCATCCGTGTGGGCTGCCAGCATCAGCTTGCCAGGGGCGGCCTTGGCCCCCTTCTTTTCACAGATCAAGTTCCCCATTCCGTCTATCCGGCAAGCCGCTCCGGCGGCATCTGCCCGTACCTTCAGGTAATCCCGGACAGGGCGCTCATAGCTGGAAGGACCGCTGAGGGCACAAAGAGTCTTTACCGTATCCAACAGCATTTAGCCCATCTCCTTTCCCATATCCCGGACAAAGGCGGCGAGAAGCCGGGCCATATTCTCCATATCCTCCAGGGAAACAACCTCAATCGGGCTATGCATGTATTTCAGGGGCAGAGAAACCACCGAGGTGGGGATCCCTTCCAAACAGGTTTGCATATGCCAGCCGTTGGTACCCGTATGGCCTTCCATAACCTCAAGCTGAAAAGGGATCCCCAGCTCTTTTGCCTTTGCTGTCATACGTTCCGTAAGGCTCCAGGTCATGTTGGGGCCCACGCCGATCGCCGGGCCACCGTGCAGCTTGCAGGGCACCTCATCTTCAGAGAGCCCCGGAGTAATGCCGAAGGTCACATCGGTAGCCACACACCAGTCGGGGTTGATCCCGTTGGTTCCCACAATGGCCCCAGTACCGGATACCTCTTCCCGGACGCTCCCCATAATATAAAGATCCACATCCAGGTTGGTTTCCATCAGCAGCCTTGCGGTACGCAGCAAAACGGTAAAACAGGAACGGTCATCCAGGGCTTTTCCGCAGACCAGATCCCCTGCCAGCCGAAAACAGCTTTCCCGGTATACCATAGGAGTCCCAATAGGGATCGCTTTTTCCGCTTCAGTCTGGGTCATGCCCACGTCTACCCGCAGGTCTTCAATGGATACCGACTTATCATGGTCGGCAGCAGTCTGCACATGGGGCGGCAGGCAGGCAACGACTCCAAAAAGAGGCTTTGGTTTGGCAAGAATGGTCAGTTCCCGAGCGGGAAGCATTCGGGGATCCACTCCGCCGATGGAGGCAAAACGGAGAAAACCTTCCTCAATACCTGTAACAATGAGACCGATCTCATCCAAATGTGCGTCCAATAAAAGCCGCTTGGCATTCCTTTTTCCACAACGGCATACCCCAATAACGTTCCCCAACCGATCGACAGACACTTCGCTGACTACAGGCCTCATCAGCTCTGCGGCTGTGCTGACTACATTTGCCTCGAACCCAGAGGGCCCACCTGCCGCACACAAAGTCTCCAGGATCTCGTAATGCCCCATTCCTTCACATCCTTACTCTTCCAATTCTCTTACGATCTGTTTAAAGGTATTTCCCCGCTCCATAAAATTTTTGAATTTGTCAAAGGAGGCGCAGGCCGGAGACAGGAGCACTACGTCTCCCGGCTGGGCTGCCCGGTAGGCGGCATTCACCGCATCCCGGAAATCGTGGTACTCCTCTATGACGGGAAGGCCGGAGCTGTATTCCGGAGCGCTCTCCACCGCTGAACGTATCTTGGAAGCGGTATCTCCCGTAAGAATAAGCCTCTTCACACGCTCTATGATAGCGGGGCCCAGATCGTCAAAGGGAATGTGTTTATCATAACCGCCGGCGATCAAAATAACCTTTTCCGGAAAGCACCTGAGCCCTGCCATGGTTCGGGTGGGGCTGGAGGCAATGGAGTCGTTGTAGTAACGGACTCCTTTCAGCGTCCGTGTCAGCTCGATCCGGTGTTCCACACCACTGAATTCGGAGGCAAATGTACGAATGGTCTCGTCAGAAACAAGGCCGCTGACAGCGGCTATAGCCGCCATATAGTTTTCTACATTGTGATCTCCGGGGAGCAGGATATCTCTTGTGGGAAGTACCGCTCGTTCTCCCCTCTCGTCCCGGACATAAATGGTTCCCTCCCGTAAAAATACCGCTGTTCCGTCCGGTTCTTCTCTGCGGCTGAAAAAGGTGAGCGTTCCAGGGATGCTTCCGGCAAAGGAGTGGGTGATCTCATTGTCGGCATTGAGGATAGTCCGGTCATTGGGCCTCTGGTGAAGGAAAATATTTTCCTTGGCGGAGATATACTCTCCCATGGATCTGTGAACATCCAAGTGGTTAGGGGCAAGATTGGTAACAACGGCGATGTGCGGACTTTGCTCCATGGTCATGAGCTGAAAGGAGCTGAGCTCCACCACGGCAAAGTCGGAAGGCTCCATCATTTCCGCATCAGGCAGAAGCGGCTTTCCGATATTCCCGCCCAGATAGACAACCTTCCCCTCCGCCTTAAGCAACTCCGCGATAATGGTAGTAGTAGTCGTTTTTCCATCGCTGCCGGTAACCGCAATAATGGGGCAGGGACACACCTGAAAGAATACCTCCATTTCGGAGGTAAGGATACTGCCAGCCTTCACGGCCTCGCTCAATTGGGGAAGGTCGGGCCGCATACCGGGCGTGCGGAAAATCACATCCTGACCCGCCAAGTGGTCCAGGTAATCCTCCCCCAGGCAGATGGCGGTCCCCAGGCTTTCCAGATCCTCGATCTTACCGTCAAAGGCTTCCCTGTCACGCTTATCACAGGCTGTGACCTTTACCCCCGCCCGAAGCAGCATATGGATCAGCGGCGTATTAGAGACGCCGATACCCAGTACGGCGACTTTTTTTCCTTTGAGAGTGTCCAGATATTCCTGCATGGTTCTTTTCATTCCGGGACCCTCCTTACGCAAAATTTCCAAAATATTATACCCCATCCGAAAGAAAATTTCAACGAAAACAGGTTTGACTTTCGTCACGGAATGGGATAAAATGAAATCTGCAAGCAAGCTGGACAGCCGCGCTTTTGGCTCGAAAGGCCCAGAAGTGAGGAAAGTCCGGGCTCCATAGGGCAAGGATAACGGGTAACACCCGCCGGGGGCGACCCCAGGAAAAGGGCAACAGAAATAGACTACCCGCCCATTGGGCGGGCAAAGGTGGAAAGGTGAGGTAAGAGCTCACCCGACGGCGTGGAAGCGTCCGTC
>CANRZY010000072.1 GCA_947644625.1 uncultured Pseudoflavonifractor sp. | reverse complement strand
CCGATCCTCTTCCTGAGCTTCCCTCCCACGAGCCCTCGCCCTGGGAGGAGACGGAATACTCCGCCTCTCTGGAGCTGATCCAAAACACTTTGTCAAAGGACGATTTCCTTCTGTTTGATATGGTGGCTCTCCGGCACAAAAGCCATCTTTCCGCCGCCAAGGTCCTGGGGATCACCGTTTGGACCAGCCAAAAGCGGCTGACCCGGATCCGGAAAAGGCTACAGGAGCTTTTCCTTCCATGAAAGAAAAAAATTTTCCGGGTACATGTCATATTTTGTCGAATTATGTCATATATAATGTAGGGGGGACAGGGCATGGCCGAGCAAAACCGTGATAAGTACGCCTACCTGGACCAGTTGAGTACGCAGCGGCTGGAGGCTCTTCTCCTGGCCGACGCGGAGGACACGTCAAACCGGGACACCAGCGAGGCGGTCAGTCACATTCTGGAGGTGTTGCAGAAAAGAGAGGACAGCCTCATAAAGGATACAGTGGATACAGACAAGGTCTGGGCAGAGTTTCAGGCCTGCTACAACATCCCTGAGGGAAAGGGGCAGGCTCTGTATCCCTGCGAGGAGGATCGGGCGGTCCTCCGGGAAAAGGCCGTTTCCATGGAAAAGCCCAAAATCCGCTCCATTTCCTGGAAGCTTGCCGGAACCGTAGCGGCCTCCATCGCTCTGGTGTTCGCTTTGATGATCGGCGCCCAGGCCTCCGGGGTGGACGTATTTGGGGCGTTGGCACAGTGGACCAGCGAGACGCTCCATTTCGGGGTGAGGAAAACCAGTATTTATTCTGAAAACTATGAGCTGTTTTTGGACGCACTGGTAGAAAATGATATTGCAAAAAAGCTCGCTCCAGCTTGGTGTCCGAATGGGTTTACCGCTTCTGAGCCATTGATTAAAGACGGTGGTTCACATGTTTTTGTACAGACAACCTTTAACAATCCAGATGGAAAAACCTTTTTTATTCAAATCACCCGATATAACTCGACTGAATTTTTTTATAATCGAACATTTGAAAAAAACGATCCGTCGGCAAAACCGTATACTTCCCAAGGTAAAACCTTCTATATTTTTTCCAACACCGATTTTGTTTCCGCAACATGGGCAGACGGTGTTTTGGAAGAATCCATTTGGGGCGATATTTCTGTCGACGATGTAAAATCTATGATTGATTCAATAGGAGGTCCTTAATATTATGAAAAAAAGATGTCTGGCCCTTTTGCTGGCGCTATCCCTTGTCACCGCGTTTTGCTCTGTCCCCGTGCTTGCTCTGGAGGACCGGGCCAGCAAAACCCTTTCCAGCTACCTTGCTGTCATGGAGCCTGGGAATACATCCGGTAAGCTTCTCTTTACCTACAATATTTGCGCCAATGATATAGCGGATTCTGTCGGTATTTCCTCCATTGCACTTTATAGCTCCACAGGCGTCTATATGACCACCATTCTTGGCTCCACTAGTAATGGGCTAATTGAGAAAAACGATTTTACCTGTACTGGAAGCTATTCCCACACTGCTGTCTCCGGTAATTCTTATTATGCTATCATTACTGTATTTGCTGAAATTGGAGACGAATATGATAGCCGAAAAATCTCTACCGATATCGTCACCGTCCCCTGAATTTCAAAAATGGCAAACAAAAGGAGAAGGAAGCCCTTTGCGCTTCCTTCTCCTTTTTTGATGCTGTCTAAAAACTATGGTTGTAAAAGAGAAGAACGGGGCAGGCCCCGTTCTTCTCTTTTACAGGCTCTGTTTCAGGGCTTGCGCCAACTGGTCCGGACAGGAGGTGGACTTTCCGCCGCAGCGGATCCCGTCCAGCCGCCGGATAACCTCCTCCACCTTCATCCCTTCCACCAGCTTTCCGATCCCCTGAAGGTTTCCGTGGCAGCCTCCCATCACCTGAAAGGACTTTACGATCCCGTCCTCCACCTCGATCTTCATCTGCCTGGAACAGACTCCCTGGGGCTGATAGCTGATAACCATATGGATCCTCCTTTGTCTCTTTTCCGCTATCATACCACAAAGCCGCAGGAATAGCAAGACTTCCCCGGCCATAGACTGCCTGGACCGGGCTGGAGCCTATCCCCCCGCCATCCGGACCAGCGCCGTAAACGCTATACAGACCGCCACCCCCGCCGCCGTAGGCAGCGCCGCCGCCAAAGCGGTCCATTTCCAGCTTCCGGTCTCCTTATGGATGGTAATAAGGGTGGTGGAGCATGGCCAGTGCATCAGGGAAAAGAGCATCACATTTACCGCCGTCACCCATGTCCAGCCATTCTCTATAAACAGCGTTTTCATTTCCGTAAGGCTTGCCAGTTCCAAAAGGCTCCCCTGAGAGAGATAGGCCATCAGGATGATGGGAACCACAATCTCGTTGGCGGGAAAGCCCAGAA
Organism: uncultured Pseudoflavonifractor sp.; assembly: GCA_947644625.1. Lineage (GTDB taxonomy): Bacteria > Bacillota > Clostridia > Oscillospirales > Oscillospiraceae > Vermiculatibacterium. Next base: position 5,675 of record CANRZY010000072.1, on the reverse strand, counting down.
TAAACGCCATGAGAATTACCCCATCCAGCCCCATCCACCGGGCAAAGGGATCCAGAAACGCGGCGCAATGGCTTAGAAGAGTAGCCTCACCTACCGTCACATTGGCCATGATCCATATGAGCAGTCCCGCCGGAGCGGCCACGGCCGCCGCCCTGCCCAGGACAAAAAGGGTCCTGTCAAAAATGGACCGGACGATCACCTTCCCCACCTGGGGCTTCCGGTAAGGGGGCAACTCCAGGGTAAAGGAGGAGGGCTCCCCCTTCAAGGCCGTGGCTGACAAAAGCCTTGTAAAGGCAAGAGTAAGCCCTACCCCCAGCAAAATGATCCCCGTCAGCAGAAGGGCCGACAGGGCCGAGGCTTTCCACCCGCCCGCCGAACCCACGAAAAACATGGTAAGAATGGCGATCAGGGTGGGAAAACGCCCGTTGCAGGGAACAAAACTATTTGTAAGGATGGCCAACAGCCGTTCTCTGGGTGAATCGATGATCCGGCAGCCCACGATCCCCGCCGCGTTGCAGCCAAAGCCCATACACATGGTAAGGGCCTGCTTCCCGCAGGCCCGGCAGGCCTTGAAGGGTTTATCCAGGTTGTAGGCGATCCGGGGCAGATAGCCCGCATCCTCCAGCAGGGTAAACAGGGGGAAGAAAATAGCCATGGGGGGAAGCATGACGCTGACCACCCAAGCCAGCACCCGGTAGACCCCCAGCACCAACGCCCCGTGAAGCCAATCCGGGGCATGGAGGAGCGCAAAAAGCTCCGTAAGCCGGTCCTGGACCCAGAAAAGTATATTGGACAAAAGCTGGGAGGGATAGTTGGCCCCCACAATGGTAAGCCAAAATACCATTGCCACCAGGGCCAGCATAATGGGATACCCTGTCCGCTTGCTGGTCAGGAGCCGGTCCAGCCGCCGGTCGGTGGGGCTGTAGCCGCTCCCTGCCTGGGTCACCACTCCCCGGCACAGCCGCTCCGCCGTGGACACGATGGCAGAGACCAGAAGATCCCGGAACCGTTCCTCCCCGAAGCCCCATTGGGCAAGTTCCTCCCTCTCGGCCTCAACGGCCTCTTCCAGCGCCCCGCGCTCCTCCTCTCCTCCCAGGTAGGCAAAGGCCTCCCGAAGAATGGCCTCGTCCCCCTCCAGCAGCTTCAGGGCCAGCCAGCGGGGATTCAGCTTTTCAGCCCACCGCCCCGGAAAGAGAGGCGTCAACGCGGCAATGGCCTTTTCGATCCGCTGGGGATAGCGAACGGTCAAGGGGGTGGGCGCTTCCCCCTCCGCTACCCTGTCCAAAGCGTCAAGGAGCGTGTCAAGGCTTTTTTTCTTCCTCGCCACCGTCCCCACCACCGGGACCCCCAACCGCTCTGAGAGAAGCTTCAGGTCCACATGGATCCCTTTCCGCTTTGCCTCGTCCATCAGATTGACGCAGACCACCACTCTGGGGGAGAGCTCCAGGGTCTGAAGGACCAGGTTCAGATTCCGCTCCAGACACGTGGCGTCACAGACTACCGCTGCCGCGTCGGGATCCCCGAAGCAGATAAAATTTCTGGCCACCTCCTCCTCGGCGGAGTGGGCCATCAGGGAATATGTACCGGGCAGATCCACCAGCACATATCCTTTTTCCCCTCTCTGGCAACATCCCTGGGCATTGGTCACCGTTTTCCCCGGCCAATTTCCTGTATGCTGATTCATACCAGTAAGGGCATTGAACAGAGTGGACTTTCCCACATTGGGATTCCCCGCCAGGGCAATGACCCGGTCGGTGGGGGCTTCCCTGCGGATCACCAGCGCGCTGTCCACCGCTCCCATCCCGGTGGAAGAATTGGTAAGGCCCATAGCCCTACTCCGTCCGCAGAAGCACGTCCCGCCCATCCTGGTCCCGGATGGCAATGACGGCTCCCCGGATCAAAAAGGCGGCGGGATCCCCGCCGGGGCTTCGGCCCAGGCACTCCACGCCGGTATTTTCCACAAGTCCGATATCCAGAAGCCTCCGGCGCATAGCGCCGGTGGAATGTAACGCCCGCACGGTCCCCCGCTCGCCGGGGCGGAGATCGCTGAGGCAGCGTGTATGTTCCATGAAAAAACACCCTTTATGGTCAAGTTGAAGATCACCGGGCGGAAACCCGGTCGATCCATTCTATGGCGGAGCGGCCTCCGAGTGTCACGGTTGACGGCAAATTTGATTCGTGATACAATGGGCGTACTGATTTGCGGGCATGATGAAATTGGCAGACATGCGAGATTTAGGTTCTCGTGCCTTACGGCGTGCAGGTTCAAGTCCTGTTGCCCGCACCAGCTCAGAAATTCCTGCCACCGTGACCTTTTCGCCTTCGGCGAAAACTGCACTATGGCAGGAATTTCTTCGCTTCCCCTCAAAAGCTGGGGACCACTTTTGCGGGGGCCCCATAAGGGCTTCCCGCCGCCGCGACCTTCCGATAGGAACGAAGGAAAAGCCCATCTTGCACATCCGGGGCAAGCGTGATATATTTTTAATGGAAAATGGAACATCCTCTTTGACCCATCGCCTAAATATACATAGAGGTGAAACAAAATGAAATGGAATCGTCTGGCAGCTCTGGCGTTAAGCTTCACCCTGGTCCTTGGCTCCGCTTTTCCCGCCTATGGGCAGGAGGGGGAGTCGGGTGCGCCCTTTCCTGATGTAGAGGGCCACTGGGCCCAGGATGTCCTGGAGCGGTGGCACGGCTACGGCGTTATCGCGGGAGATACGTGGACGGGAGCCTTCCGCCCCGACGATCCCCTTACCCGCGCGGAGTTTGCGGTCCTTCTCAACCGGATCATGGGCTATCCGCTGATCGAGATCAAGCATTTTAACGATGTGCCCGCCAATGCCTGGTATGCCGAGACCATGTCCCGGCTCAACTCTGCCGGGATCATCCAGGGCGACGGCAACGATATGGTCCGGCCCCTCAGCCCGGTGACCCGGCAGGAGGCCGCGGTGATCCTCTGCCGGGCTCTGGAGCTGGAGGAAAAAACGGCCGACGTGGATTTTCTGGACAAGGACGAGATCTCTTCCTGGGCAGCCGGGGCGGTAGGCGCTCTTTACAGCATGGACGCCATTCACGGCTATGAGGGCTATTTTGATCCTCAGGACCCTATCAACCGGGCCCAGGCCGTTATTCTGCTGGACAATCTCTTTGACGCCGTAATGACCAGTCCCGGCACATGGAACCAGGATGTGGAGGGAGATCTTTACGTCAACGCCAAATGGGTCCAGCTGGCGGATATGACTGTTTCTGGCGACCTTATCATCACCGCCGGCGTAGGCAGCGGCGACGTCTCCCTCTCCAACGTGACCGTGGGGGGAGATATTATCCTTCGGGGCTGCGGGGAAAAATCCTTTCACATTCTGCCGGGCTGCGACCTCCAGGGCAATATTCTGGTCCACAAGACCGTGGAGGGAGCCATCCGCCTGGTCAATGAAAGCGACGGCCCCATCCCCTGCGTTCAGGTAAACGGAGGCAGGTCCACCGTGATCCTGGAGGGGGATATGACCTCAGTGAAGGTGAACGGCAAGGTCCCTGTAGTCTTCCGCGGCGGCACGGCGGAAACCGTTTCCCTCTCCTCCCCTGAGGCCGATCTCTCCATTGAAAAGGACAGCTCCGTCTCCTCTCTTATTTTGGAAGGCTCCGCCGCAGACGCTGCCGTCTCTGTGGAAGGGACCGTCACCGGCCTTACCGTAAGCGCCGCTTCCCAGGTCACCAACCGGGGGACCATCAGCTCCGCCCATGTCACCGCCAGCGGGGTCGTGCTGGCAGGGACCCGTCCCGAAAAAATCTCCATGATCTCCGGGATCCTCCGTCCCAAGGATGGAGACGGGAAAGCCCTTTCCGATATCACCGTCGGCAAATAACCACCGGCTTCGTTTGGAGGTCATTTCATGCGCAACGAACTGACAAAAAAGGACATTGAGCTGATGGAGCAGGAGCTCAAGCACCGGCTCACCGTTCTCCGGCCCAAGCTCATTGAGGAGGTCAAGACCGCCCGGGCCTTCGGGGATCTGAGCGAGAACTTTGAATACAAGGCCGCCAAGCAGGAAAAAAACCGGAACGAGAGCCGGATCCGATACCTGCAAAACATGATCCGCACCGCCCGGATCGTAGGGGAGTCCCCCAAGGGCGACGGGGCGGCTCTTTACGATAAGATCACCGTTACCATGCCGGGAGACAAGACCGCCGTTTATCAGGTGGTGACCACCATGCGCACCGATCCCCTTCACGGGCTTATCAGCATGGAATCCCCTGTGGGCAAGGCCCTTCTGGGGCGGAAAGCAGGAGATAAGGTCCACGTCCAGATCGACGAAAAATTCGGCTATGATATGGTTATCCAGTCTGTCGAAAAGGGGCAGGACGACAGCGGGATCCCTCTGAATACATATTGAATCCAAAAAAGGAAGAGCCGTCCGGCTCTTCCTTTTTTTCGCTTCAGGGCATCCCGCAGCCCACGCCCACAATGATGTCCTCATAGGGTTTGATAACAGAGGCCACGATCCGGATCAGCTCCTCCAGCTCCATGCGCTGAGCCTCCACCTCGTACTCCACCCCGTTCAGGGGAAAGGCCGCAGTATAGATATCGTAGTACCCGGCGGGCATATTATAAAGACCGCTGGGGTCCCTCCGGGTGGGATCAAAGGGACCATAAGGCAGGCTGGCGTGAGTAATGGTCACGGCTGTCCCATCAAAATCGGTGACCCGCGCCTCGTCCACGGGCAGCAGAGCGCAGTGGAGGATCCCCAGCCTGGAACACCGTACCGTGAAGCCCTTGGGAATAACGATATCGTCGTCGGACTTGGGGCTGCCGTCCTCATTGTAGTCCACCCAAAAGCCCCGTCCCGCCTGGTCCTCTATGACCTCCCCGGTGGCTTTATCCCGGCAGAGATAGCCTCCGGGGCCCTTGCCGCCTCCGGTGAGGCCCTGGGGAATATAGGCGGGGGCCAGCTCCCATCCGTAATAGTCCCGGACGCTGTCTGTATCAAAAGCCTCCTCGGTATAAAGCGCGGGGTCCCGGTAAAGCCGGGTGACGTCCATTCCCATTCCCTCCGCCTCATTCACCGCTACAAAGTCCCAGTTGATGGCGACCTTCTGGGGCTCCGGGGGCTGGAGCGGCTGGCTTGTCTGTGCCGGGTCCGCCTGCGCCGGGGCCTGGGACGTCTCCGCCGGAGGGACCGCCACCCCTCCGGGACCGTCTGGCCCAGGAACCGTGGGGGCTGTTCCCAGCCGCAGCGCCCCCAGTAAAAGCAGACACAGGCAGGCCGCAGCGGAGAAATACCGAAGCCAGGGATAGGCGTTTCCTCCCGTTTTGTTATTTACATAATTTTTTGTTACTCGGTAAGAATTCCCAATTTTATCGTATTTTTCAGCTTCCTGAACGTAAGATTGATTTACATAATTCAAAGCGTACAGCAGCTTCTTTTCCCTCATACAAAAATGCCCTCCTTTTCCAAATGGGACCTCAGGTCCTTTCGCAGCCGGAACAGGGTGGTCTTCACCTTGCTTTCCCTTCCCCCGCACCGGGCGGCGATCTCCCGGTCCTCCATACCTCCGCCTCCCCGCCCTATGTTATATCCGGAAGTCCTTCCATCTCTATAGTGGGAATTGCCACCCCTTTGGTTACCTTCGCTTGACAAGGGCAGACACGGTTTTTCGGGGCCCAAGCCGCCCCCGGA